>DASTSL010000133.1:0-70113 GCA_035760705.1 Meiothermus sp.
CACCGAGGAAGCCAGCACGCCCAGCTTGGCCTGGTCCAGCAGCGCCGGTGCGTTGGCAAACCCCAGGGCGGCAACAAACAGCGACATGGTAAAGCCGATCCCGCCTAGGAACCCCGCGCCCAGGATCATCGGCCAGTTGACCCCGGCGGGCAAGACAGCCAGACCTAAGCGTACCGCAAGCCAGGACACCAGGAAGATACCGAGGGGCTTGCCCAGCAACAGACCCAAAAAAGCCCCCATCCCCACGGCACCGAAACCCACCCCGGAGAGCGTCACCCCGGCATTGAAGAAAGCGAAGACCGGCATGATGAGGTAGGTGGACCAGGGGTGTAGGGCGTGCTCGAGCCGGTGCAGCGGGCTTTGCGCCCGCACCAGGGTTTTTTCCAGGTGTTCCATCTCGGCTTCGAGCATCTCGGGGTCTTTTCGGGCAGCTTCGTCGAGCTGGCTTTGCAGGTCGGGCAGGCTGATGCGGCGGGTCACCGGCACCGCCAAGGCCAGCAGCACCGCGGCCACGGTGGGACTCACCCCCGACTCGAGCATGAAGTACCACATAAAGGCCCCGATCAGCAGGTAAATGCCCAGCCGGGTCACCTTGAGGCGGCCCGCCAACAACGCCAGAGCGAAAAAGCCCAGCGAAACGAGCAGGGCCACGAGGTTGAGCCCGCTGGTGTAGAAAAAAGCGATCACCAGCACCGCCCCCAGGTCGTCTACGATGGCGAAGGCGGTCAGGAAGACCTTGAGCCCCAGCGGCACCCGTTTGCCCATCAAGGAAAGCACCCCGATGGCGAAGGCGATATCGGTGGCCATCGGCACGCCCCAGCCGGGCTGCCCCGGCCCCCCGGCGTTGAGGCTGGTGTAGATCAGGGCGGGCACGATCATCCCGCCGATGGCTGCCACGATGGTGAGGGCTGCCCGGCGGGGGTTGGAAAGCTCGCCCATCACGATCTCGCGCTTGATCTCGAGGCCCACCAGCAAAAAGAAGAACGACATCAGGAAATCCTTGACCCACGAAGCCAACGTCTTCTCCAGGCTCCACCCGCCAAAGCCTAGGCTGATGACGGTCTTTTTGAGGTCGTAGTACCAGCCCGAGGCCGGGGAGTTCGCCAGGACGAAGGCCGCCACCGCGAACCCGAAGAGAATCAGCCCACCCCGGGCCTCGCTGTCCCAGAAACGCTGGATTGGACTCAGTAGGGTTCGGATCATAGCTCTCCTAAAGCAAAAGCGTCTCAAGTAAAAGGGCGAAGACCCTTGACAGTCTCCACCTCACCGGCTGCCGGAGGCCGGACTCCTGCTGCGGGCAATGAGACCCTGGCAGCACGTTTGTTACCAAAGAATATACCATAGACCCCAGGATAAGGGGCTTTGTGGGGCGAAATTGGGCGATGAGCGTGAGCGGTGAGCAATGGGCCAAAGAAATTTGGGGGCGCGGCATGACCAACGCCCTGCAATCGAACCATGCGCAAGGATAAGCTCCAGCGAAAGCTGGAAGAAGTCGCCCGGCTGCGTGAGGAAGGCCCCTCGGCCTCGGCCTGGGTCGCGCTCGAGCGGGTACTCGAGAAGGAGCCGGGGCTGGTGGTGGCGAAGGCCGCCCACCTGGCCGCGGAGTGGGAGGCCCGCGAACTCGGCGGGGGGCTGGTAGCCGCCTTCGACCGGCTCATCGTGGGTGGTTCCGCCCTCGATGCCCAGTGCTGGGGCAAGGTGGCGCTGCTCAAGGCCCTACGCCAACTCGAGTGGCCCGATTACCGGGTCTACGCCCGGGGCTGCCGGGTGCGGCAGATGGAGCCGGTATGGGGCGGACGGGAGGACAGCGCGGCCAGCCTGCGGGTCCTCGCGTTCCAGGGCTTGGCCGATTGCCTGAGCGCTCCCGAGCAGGCGGTGCTCGAGGCCCTGGCCGACCTCTTGGCGGACCCGGTGGGGTTGGTGCGGGCCGATGTAGCCCGGGCGGCTCCGGGCACCGGATACCTGGCTGCCGCTTACCCGCTCCGCTTGAAGGTGCGGCTGGGGGAGGAAGACCCTCGGGTGCTGGGCGCTTGTTTCGATAGCCTGCTGGCCTTGCAGCGCTCGGACGCGGTGGGGTTCGTGGCCGAGTACGCCCGGACCGAAAAGCCCGAGGTCCGGGCCGAAGCGCTCACGGCGTTGGCTGCTGCCGATCTCGAGGAGGCCGTGAACGTCGCTCGGGAAGCCTGGGGCCGACTGTCCGATCCCCGGCTCAAAAAAACCTTGCTCTTGGCCTTCGGGAGTTCTCCGGTCGCGTCGGCTCGAGCCTTCTTGCTGGGGATCTTGGCGGAAGCACCGCTGCCGCTGGCCGCCCAGGCCCTCGAGGCTCTACGACCTCGCGCCGACGCCGAAACCCGCCGGGTGATTGGGGAGAAGGTGGAAGCTCGAGGGGACGAACGGCTGCTCGAGGCTTTCCACAAACAGTTCGGGTGAGGCCCTTGACCCCACCCGATGGTATCTTCTAGCTTTCAGCCTTTTACCGTGAGCAGCATCGAGCGTACCGCCTGGCCCAGCCGCTCGATCCCCACCCGGATGCCCTCCGGCGAGGCATTGGAGAAGGAAAGCCGCATGGTGTTGGCCCCCGAGCCGTCGGGGTGGAAGGGCTGGCCGGGTACGAAAGCCACCTTCTGCTCTACCGCTTTCTTGAGCAACTCGGCGGAGTCGAGGCCCTCGGAGATCTCGAGCCACAAAAACATCCCACCCTCGGGTTTATTCCAGCGGGCTTCCTTGGCGAGGTGCTGCTCGAGGGCGGCGAGCATCAGGTCCCGACGCTCGCGGTAGGTGTTGCGGATCTTCACCACCAGCTCGGGCAAGACCGTCTGGGCCAGCTCGTACATCAGCATCTGGTTGAGGGTCGGGGTGTGCAGGTCTACACCCTGCTTGAGCTGCACCAAGCGGCTGATGACCTCGCGCGGTCCCACCACCCAGGCCACCCGCAAGCCCGGCGAGAGGGTCTTGGAGAAGGTGCTCTGGTAAATGACGTTGCCGCCGCCCAGTTCCTGGTCGAGTTCGTAGAGGGTAGGCAGGATCTGGCCGGAGAAGGCCAGGTAGTGGTAGGCGTCGTCCTCGAGCAGCGGCACGTCGTAGCGGCGGGCCACCTCCACCAGCTTCTTGCGCCGGGCCAGGTCCATGTGCCGCCCGGTGGGGTTCTGGAAGCTGGGTAGGGCGTAGATGAACTTAGGCCGGTGTTGCTTCAGGGTCTCTTCCAGCGCCTCCACCACCATCCCGCCCTCGTCCATCGGCACGGTGAGGTAAACCGGCTCGTAAGGGGTGAACGACTGCAAGGCCCCCAGGTAGGTAGGAGACTCCACCACCACCTCGTCCCCCCCTCCGACGAAGAGCTTGCCCACCAGGTCCAGGGCCTGCTGTGACCCCGCGGTGATCAGCACCTGGTCGGGCGTGGCGTTGGGCAGCCCGGAGGCCACCCATTCCCGCAGGGGCAAATACCCCTCAGTGGTGCTGTACTGCAAGGCCGTGGCCCCGTACTGGCCGAGCACCTTGTCGGCGGCACGCCGCATCTCCTCGACCGGGAAGAGGTCGGGCGCGGGCAGGCCCCCCGCGAACGAGATGATGCCGGGTTGTTGCGTCACCTTCAGGATTTCGCGGATGGCCGAACTTTTGATCCGGCCCATGCGCTCCGCGAAGCGCGATTCCCAATTGCCCATGCCTCGAGTATAAACCTAACGGGCGTTTGTTGGATTGTGCGGGATTGCTAAGTATCTTCAGAGACGGGATGGGTAGAGAAGGGGTAGCTGACCACGCCGCGCCGCACACCCCGTATAGGCAATCTCGAAGGGTCTCACCTGCGGGTGGACAGCTCGTTGCGAACACCGCCAAACCCATGCTGTACGAAGGGTCACTTCACCCGCACAGTCTTTGAGCGACACGGGGGATAAAACCAAGCATAGCCTTACGGCTGATTCGCGCCGCTCGACATGACGATAAGGTAGCGACGAGATGCGGGCTTACCGGCCCTTCGAGTCAAACAGTTGGCTGTACTCCTCCAGGGCGAACCGATCGGTCATGCCCGCGATGTAGTCGCAGACCGCCCGGTGCAAACCCTCGCGCTCCACGGCTTTACGTACGTTCGGCGGCAGCATCTCGGGGAGTTCGGTGTACTGATGGAAAAGTTCGCTCAGCACCCGCTTGCTCTTGCCGACCTCGCGTACTACGTGGTGGTGGCGGTAGAGGTTGGCGTAGAGGAAGTTTCGCAGCTCGCTGAGCTGGGTCTTGAGCTTATCGGAGTAGCAAGCCAGGGGGGCAGAGTGGTTCCGCACGTCCTCCAGGCTCTTGATCCGGTTGGCCTCGAGCGCCGCGTTGGTCGCCGTCACCGCGTCGGTGATGATGAGCCCCAAGAGTTCGCGGATGAAAACCCGGCGGTGGAACTCGGAGAGCTTTTCCAGGTCGAACTCGAGTTCCTGCGCCAACTCTTGCAGCAGGGGAACCTCGACAAGTTGGGCGGGGGAGAGGATGCCCGAACGCAGGCCGTCGTCGAGGTCGTGGGCGTTGTAGGCGATCTCGTCGGCCAGATTGACGATCTGGGCCTCCAGGCCGGGCCGCTTGTCGGGCTCGAAGGCTCCGTCCGGCACGTCGTAGACGGTCTCGTGCTTCATGATGCCCTCGCGGGTCTCCCAGGTCAGGTTGAGCCCGCGAAAGCCGGGGTAGCGCTCCTCCAGGTGGGTCACGATCCGCAGGCTCTGGCGGTTGTGGTCGAAGCCGCCGTGGTCCTCCATCAGCTCGTGCAAGACCCGCTCCCCGGCGTGCCCGAAGGGCGGGTGGCCGAGGTCATGGGAGAGGGCGATGGTCTCGGATAAATCTTCGTTGAGACCCAGCGCCCGGGCGATGCTCTTGGCGACTTGGGCCACCTCGAGCGTGTGGGTGAGCCGGGTACGGTAGTAGTCGCCCTCATAGTTGACGAAGACCTGGGTCTTGTACTCGAGCCGCCGGAAAGCGGTGGTGTGGATCACCCGGTCGCGGTCTTTTTGGAAGGCGGTACGGTAAGCCGACTCCTTTTCGGGGAACTCGCGCCCCCGGCTCTGGCCGGACTTGGAGGCGTAGGGGGCCAGGGCCTGGGCTTCGCTTTGCTCGAGGCGTTCGCGGGGAAATAGCATGACTTAAGTGTAAGCTGCGCCGAGCCATGTTGGATCCCGGTGTGCATTTGTGACTCCCGGACCCGGGCAGATGCGATATTCCCAAGGATAGGAGGCTTTGGTGCTTCGATTCTTGACCGCGACGCTTATCGGTTTGCTGAGCGCCTGAGCGCCCGGCATCACCCCCTCGCTGGCCGGGCCGAGAAACTCCACCCTCACCGTGGAGAACCGCTGCTTTAGCAAAGCCAGACAGATTCTGGTTTATCTGGACAAACAACTTTTGGGCTCGGTGGTGGATTCGGCTACTTTTACCTTCATCCCCGAAGGCACCCAGACCTTCAAGGCGGGCTCGGCGGTGGCCGGGGGGCCGACTTGCCGGCAGACCTTCAAGATGGACGGGAAAAATGGGTGCTCTGCCCGTGAATCCCTCGCCGAGCCGAGAATAAGTCGGGCTCGAGGCTGGCAGGGACGTTCGAACCTAGGCGATCCTGCCGAGCGGGGGTACCTTCGAGCGGTTTTTCCCCGGGCCACGCCCTTGCAGGGGCGGCACCCCGACGTGACCCAGGTCATCACGGCGGGCGTGTTGCCCATCCCGACCCAGTGCATAAGCTGCCACAAGAGCCAGGGCCAGCCCATCACCTCGGTGATGTACCTGATCCACCTCAGCACCGACCCCAACTTCGTCAAGCCGGGCTCGAACCTTCGGGTGGCAACTGCACGAGCTGCCACGCCTTCAGCACCACCAGCGGGGCCATGACCGTCAAGGGAGGCTCAGAGGCCAAGTAGGGCCCGGCTCGAAGAGCCCCTGGGGGCTCTTTTATCTTTGCGGAGCGGTATCGACTCGCTTTGGCCAAGCCAATGGCAAGCCGTTCTAGACCCGCTTAAAGAGCAGCGAGGCGTTCATCCCGCCAAAGGCGAAGGAGTTGGACAGCACGTAGTCTACCTTCTGCTCGCGGGGGGTGTTGGGGATGTAGTCGAGGTCGAGTTCGGGATCGGGGTCGGTGAGGTTGATGGTGGGCGGCAGAATCCCCGACTGGATCGCCTGGATGCTGGCGATAGCCTCGATGGCCCCGGCGGCCCCCAGCAGGTGCCCGGTCATGCTCTTGGTAGCGGTGATCGGGATGCGATAGGCATGGTCCCCGAAAAGCTGCTTGATGGCGTTGGTCTCGGCCTTGTCGCCCACCGGGGTGGAGGTGGCGTGGGCGTTGATGTGCCCGACCTGCTCGAGGCTGATCCCGGCGTCGCGGATCGCGGCCCGCATCGCCAGCGAGGCCCCCAGCCCTTCGGGGTGCGGCTCGGTGATGTGGTAGGCGTCAGCGCTGCGGCCAAACCCCACCAGCTCGGCGTAGATGCGGGCTCCGCGGGCTTTGGCGTGTTCGTAGTCCTCGAGCACCAGGATCGCCGCCCCCTCCGAGAGCACGAAGCCGTCGCGCGAGGCAGTAAAGGGGCGGCTGGCCTTCTCCGGCTCGTCGTTGCGGGTCGAGAGGGCCCGCATCACGTCGAAGCCACCCATGGCCATGGCGGTCACCACGGCCTCGGTGCCGCCGGTCAGCATCACCTCGGCCTCGCCGAGCTGGATGACTCGGAAGGCGTTCCCGATGGCGTCGGCCCCGGTGGTGCAGGCCGTCACCGAAGTCGAAGAAGGCCCCATGAAGCCGTAGCGCATGGCGAGCTGTCCGGAGGCCATGTTGGCGATGATCATGGGGATGAAGAAGGGGGAGAGCCGGTCCGGGCCGCGCTCGAGGAACACCTTGGACTGGGCCTCCCAGGTCTCCATCCCGCCGATCCCTGAACCCACCAGGGTGCCGATCCGAGTCCTGTCCTCTTTTTCCAGGTCCAGCCCGGAATCCTTGAGGGCCAGTTCGCCCGCGATCAAGGCCAGTTGCACGAAGCGGTCCAGGCGGCGCAACTCGCGCTTGTCGATATAGTCCTCTGGGTTGACGTCTACCTCGCCGGCAATCTGGCAGCGCAATTTGGAAGGGTCGAACCGAGTGATGCGGCGGATCCCGCTCTTGCCCTCGAGCTGGGCTTTGTGAAAGGCCTCGTTGCCGATCCCAATGGGCGAGACCGGCCCCATGCCCGTGATGACGACTCGTCGCATAGGGAAGATTATAGCTGAACGCCTAACGCCCAACGCTGAGCGCAAAAACAAAGCCAGGAGCGACATACCCCTGGCGTATGACGCAGGACGATCTAGCCCTTCTTGCTCTGGATAAAGTCGATGGCGTCCTGGACGGTGCGGATCTTCTCGGCCTCCTCGTCGGAGATCTCCAGACCGAACTTGTCCTCCAGGCCCATGATCAGTTCTACGGTGTCGAGGCTATCGGCCCCCAGGTCTTCGATAAAACGGGCCTCCGGCGTGATTTTTTCGGCATCTACGCCCAGCTTGTCTACGATCACTTCTTTAACATCGTCGAGAATAGCCATGATTAAACCTCCACTTCCTGTTGGGGCCACGGTCGAGCCCCTGGCTCGACTTGAGCAAAGAGCCTCCGGTGTGGGATTCTACCACAGCATCTGAACCCATAAAGATAGTGGGGGGGTGGGTGAGTTGCGATTCAAGTGCTGAGCGTGGTATTTCCCCTCAACGCACGTACGATGCGCCGTTGATGTCCAGGGTGGCTCCGGTCATGTGCGGGGCTAGCCCTGCCGCCAGGAAGGCCACGGTGTTGGCGACATCCTGCGGGGGAGCCACGCTGCCGATGGGGATATCCCGGGCGATATCGGCGGCGTGCTCGCGGATATAGTCGGCGGCCATCTCGGTCTCCACCCAGCCCGGCGCCACCCCGTAGGCCAGGATGCCCTCCTTGCCGAATCCACGGGCGATGCTCTTGGTCAGCGCTACGACTCCCCCTTTGGAGGCCGCGTAGTGCATCATGTCGGGGTTATCCCCCCGGAAGGCCGCCCGGCTGGCGATGTTGATGAGGATGCCGCCGCCTCGAGATCGGTAATGCAAAATCGCCTCGCGGCAGAGGTCGGCCAGGGAGAGCAGATTAACTTGCAGGGTCTCGTTCCAGACCCGGCTCCACTGCTCGAACTCATCCTCCACCCCCGCGTAGGGCGCGATCCCGGCGTTGTTGACCAGCACGTCAATCTTACCTTTCCAGGCCAGGGCCTCCTCCCATAGCAGCCGGGCCACGCCCCGCTGGGCCAGGTCGGCCCCAACCAGATAGCAATTTCCGGCCTCCCGTGCCACCCGCTCGGCTTCGGCCTGGCTGCGCCCGTAGTGCAACACCACCTCGGCTCCCGCTGCGGCCAGCACCTTCACGATGGCCGCACCGATGCCCCTCGAGCCCCCCGTGACCAGGATGGTCTTCCCGCTGAGGTCGAACATGGTGATCCCCAGTCCTCAGTGCGGGGTCATCCCGCCGTCGACGCAGAGGGTCTGCCCGTTGATGTAAGCCGCGTCCTCCGAGGCCAGGAAAGCCACGGCCTTGGCGACTTCCTCCGGCTTCCCGAAGCGGCCCACCGGGATCTGCTTGAGGTATTCTTGCTGCACGTTCTCGGGGAGCTTAGCAGTCATGTCCGACTCGATGAATCCGGGGGCAATGGCGTTCACGGTGATGCCCCGGCTGGCGTATTCCTTGGCGACGACCTTGGTAAAGCCGATCAGCCCGGCCTTGGCCGCCACGTAGTTGGCCTGGCCAGGGTTGCCCAGGATGCCCACCACGCTGGTGATGTTGACGATCCGCCCCCATTTGGCCCGCATCATGATCTTCACGGCCTCGCGGGTGGTGTGGAAGATGGCCGAGAGGTTGGTCTCAATCACCGTGTTCCAGTCCTCGTCCTTCATGCGGATGAGCAGGGTGTCGCGGGCGATCCCGGCGTTATTCACCAGGATGTCCAGCCCCCCCAGGGCAGCGTTGGCCTCGGTCACCAGCTTGCCTGCCGCGTTCAGATCGGATAGGTCGGCCCCCAGCACCACCGCCTGGGGCGCACCGAGTTCCCTGGCCTCGGCGGCCACGGTCTCGGCGGCTTCTTTGTTGGAGCCGTAGTGGATGGCGACGGCGTGCCCCCGCCGGGCGAGCTCTAGGGCGATGGCCTTGCCAATCCCCCGCGATGAACCGGTTATGAGTGCTTTGCGCATAGATACCTCGCTAAACGCTGAAGGCTAAACGCTGAACGCAATTTCGGCATCAGGTGTTCAGCGCTAGGCTTTCGGCAATCTCCTGGGGATTCGTCAAACTCTTCGCCTCTACCCCCTCGAGTGTCCTTCCCACCAACCCAGTCAGCACCTTTCCCGAGCCGAACTCGAGGAACTTATCTACCCCGTGGACCTTCAGGCTCTGGAGGATCTCCACCCAGCGCACCGAGTGGGTGATCTGCTCGAGCAGGAGGGTTTTGATGTGCGGCGGGTCGGTCTCCGGGCGGGCGCTGACGTTGGAGTAGACGGGGAACTTGGGCGAGGAAAATTGCACCTGCTGAAGGTCGTGAGCCAGACGCTCGCGGGCCGGGCGCATCAGTGAGGAGTGAAAGGGTGCCGACACCGGGAGGAGAACCGCTCGAGCCCGGCGGTTCTTGAGCAACTCCACCGCCTGGTTCACCCCCTCCGCCGCCCCGGAGATCACCGTCTGCTCGGGGCTGTTGAGGTTGGCCAGCTCCACTCCCTTCAGCCCGGCGATCTCTTCGAGGATGATGTCCAGCGGAACCTTGAGGATGGCCGCCATCGCGCCTTGGCCCACCGGCACGGCCTCCTGCATGTACTCGCCGCGTTTGCGCACCAACCGCAGGGCATCCTCGAGGGCGAGGGTTCCCGCCGCCACGTGGGCCGTCCACTCGCCCAGGGAGTGCCCGGCGGCGTAGGCGGGCTCTGGGCCTCCGGCCTCGCGGTAAGCCTGGTAGGCGGCGTACCCCACCGCCAGGAGCGCGGGTTGCTGGTTCGCGGTGAGCTTGAGTTCGTCCTCGGGGCCTTCCCACATCAACTTGAGGAGTCCGGGAAGGGCGGCCTCCGAGCGCTCGAGGGCTTCCCTAGCCGCTTTAGAGCCCTCGTAGAGGGCTTTCCCCATACCGATCTCCTGCGAGCCCTGCCCGGGAAACAAAGCTGCGATCATTCGACCTCCTGTAGGGGCGATCCTTGTGATCGCCCGGAGCGGATTACTTGTCCACCCCTTGTCCACCCCACCACGTCAGCACGCTGGCGGCCCAGGTGAGCCCGGCCCCGAAGGTCACGAAGAGGATGTGGTCGCCATCCTTGATCCGTCCGGCGTCGAGGGCCTCTTGCAGGGCGATGGGCATCGAGGCGGTGGAGGTGTTGCCGTAACGGTCCACGTTCACTACCACCCGCTCCCAGGGCAGGCCCAGCCGCTCGCGGGCGGCGTCGATGATCCGCAGGTTGGCTTGGTGGGGGATGAAGAGCTCGATGTCTTCGGGGGTGAGCCTGGCTTTCTCAATGGCCTCGAGGGTGGCGGTGTTCATCACCCGCACCGCGAACTTGAAGACCTCGCGCCCGTTCATGTAGGCGTACTTGGCTAAGGCGGTGCCGTCCGGCAGGCGGGGGGCGATACAGGCCATGGAGAGTTCCTTGGCCCCGTCCCCGTCCGAGCCCAGCACGAAGCTCTTGAAGCCGTACCCCGGCGGGACCCGGCCCACCACGGCGGCCCCCGCCCCATCGCCAAAGAGCACCGCGGTGGAGCGGTCGTTCCAGTCCAGGATCTTGGAGAGGGCCTCCGCGCCGATGGCCAGCACCTTGTTCGCCAACCCGGCCTGCACCATGGCCTGGGCCTGGGCCAGCGCGTACCCCCAGCCGGGGCAGCCCGCCAACAGGTCGTAGGCCCCGGCCTTCAGGCCGAAGCGGGCCTGGACCAAGGCCGCGGTGGCCGGGAAGAGGGCGTCGGGGGTGTTGGTGGCGACGATCACCAAATCCACCCCCTCCAGGGCCTCTCGCCCATGCCGCCGGATCAGGTCATCCACCGCCCGGAAAGCCAGGGTCGAGGTGAACTCGTCGTCGGCGGCCAGCCTGCGCTCCTTGATCCCGGTGCGGCTCACGATCCATTCGTCGGAGGTGTCCATGATCGCCTCAAAGTCCTGGTTGGTCATGACCTTGGGCGGGGTGTAGGTGCCGAGGGCGAGGATGCCAATGCCCCCTTGGGCAGATGCGTTCATAACTCTAAAAAGTATACCGGGCCGACCTGTTTGGGCCGACCCGGTAACCTTGAACCCGGTTTAGACTTTGCTCGCCTCAGCGTCTACAAGGTGTAGATGGAGAGGGTGGTTGCACGTGCAGGGATTGCGCTTGCTCCATCCCCGAACAACTTCCCCGCAGACCAACTTACCTTGGCGCAACTTAGACCTCGAGCACCTTTTTCCCGTCGTAATACCCGCAGTTGCTACAGACGGTGTGGGGGGGCTTGAGGGTTTTGCACTCGGGGCAGGCCACCAGGGTGGGGGCGGTGAGGGCATGATGGCTGCGGCGGTTGTCGCGCCGGGCCTTCGAGGTCTTTTTCTTCGGTACAGGGTGCTTGGCCATTGCAGTCCTCCAACTTTACGAGCCCTGGGGCAGCCAGGGCTGCTTAGGGCGCACGGCTTGCTAGTATAGCAGACTCGAGGGGGTTTTGTCGCTAACGGGTGCCCCGGACGTATCGCTTATCGCGCATCATCCTTAGTTTTGATAGGCGATGAACGATAAGCGATATGGCAGTTCATTTCAAACCTCGTCGAGAAACTGCTCGAGCCCGGCGAGCTTGCCGCCTTCGTGGGCCTCTTCGTGACCACAGTCCACCTTGTTCCGGTTGGCCCCGCAGACCGGGCACAACCCCTTGCAATCCTCCTTGCAGAGCACCGTAAAGGGCATCGCGGTGACGAAGGCCTCGGCCAGAAAGGGGGAGAGGTTGAGGTCGGGGTGTCCGAAGAGGTAGATCTCCTCCTGGTCCTCCTCAATCAGCTCGAGCTGATCCAGACCCGGTTCGTAGCGGAGCATGTGCTGAAAGTAGGCCCGCACCGCCGCCGGGGTGGACTCGAGGCAGCGGGCGCACTCCATCATCACCTTCCCGGCGACCTCGCCCGAGAGCCAGAACTCGCCGTCCCCCACTGCCGTCACCGAGGCTTTCCAGAGGGTTGGCCCGTCGAGCTGAAATTCTTCCCCGGCGCGGATCGCCCCCTGTATTTCTCCACCGGCCTCGGCGGTGCCCCCTTCGCGGAGCAGCCGGGCCAGATTAATGCTTTGTACGTCGGGATGGTCCATAGCTCTCGAGTGTACTCCCTCACCTCCCCTTAGGTCAAGGAATGTGTGTGGATATGCATAGATGAATAAAGAAGATTCAGACGGCAAAAATCGCTGCTATGCTGGAGGCTATGCGAGCGGACCAAACCATGACCAAGCAGATCGGCGTGCTCGGCGTGCCGATGGACTTAGGGGCTGGGCGGCGTGGGGTGGACATGGGGCCCAGCGCCCTGCGTTATGGCCAGCTTCATGAGGTGCTGGAGAGCTTAGGCCATACCGTGGACGACTACGGCGACATCGACGTGCCGGTGGTGGAGAGCATCCGCCCCGAACACGCGCAAAACGGCATGGCTTACCTCGAGACCATCCGTAAAGCCTGCCAGGACACCCTGGAAAAGCTGCTCGAACTCCCCGCCGATACCTTCCCTATCGTGCTGGGCGGCGACCATTCGATCGCCATGGGCTCGGTGACCGGGGCCAGCCGGAGGGAGCGAGTCGGGGTGATCTGGGTGGATGCCCACGCCGACTTCAACACCCCCGAGACCTCGCCCAGCGGGAACATCCACGGAATGCCCCTGGCGGCTTTGTGCGGCCTGGGCGATCCCCGGCTGGTCAATCTGGGCTGGGAAGGCCCCAAGGTCCGTCCGGAAGACGTGGTGCTCATCGGTATCCGCAGCCTGGATAAGGGTGAGGTGGGTCTTTTGCGCGAACGCGGGGTGACGGTGTACACCATGAAGGAGATCGATACCCTGGGCATCCCCGAGATCGCCCGGGCCACCGTGGAAAAACTCCAGGGCCTAGCCAAAATCCACCTCTCCCTAGATGCCGACGTCCTCGACCCGGAGGTGGCTCCCGGGGTGGGAACGCCGGTCAAGGGCGGCCTCACTTACCGCGAAGCTCACCTGCTGATGGAACTGTTGGCCGACGCGGGGATCGTCACCAGCCTGGATTTAGTGGAGGTCAACCCCATCCTCGACCGGGAGAACCGCACCGCGCAGATGATGGTGGAACTGGCGAGCAGCCTTTTGGGGAAGAAGATTTATTGATCGAGCCGCTCGATTCCTTGAGCGATCCGATAGAATCCCCTTGTGTGGGTAATCCCTGCCGTAGATATCCAAGGGGGCCGCGCCGTGCGGCTTTTCGAAGGCGACCCCAGCCGGGAAACCATTTACTTCGAGGACCCCCTCGAGGCCGCCCTGCACTGGCAAAACCAGGGGGCCCGGTTCTTACACCTGGTGGACCTCGATGCGGCCACCGGGAGAGGGGAGAACCGGGCCGTCCTGCGGCGGATCGCGGAGCATGTCTCGGTACCTTTCGAGGTGGGGGGTGGGGTGCGGAGCCTGGAGGCCGCCGGTGAACTCCTCGGCCTGGGGGCGGCTCGGGTCGTGGTGGGCACGGTCGCGGTCAAAGAACCCCGAGTGCTCGAGGCCATGCTGGCCGAGTTCGGCCCCGAGCGGGTGGTGGTGAGCCTGGATGCCAGGGGTTTGGAGGTGGTGGTCTCGGGCTGGCTCGAGGGCACCGCGCAGGACGTGCGGGATCTGGCCAAGAGCATGCACCGGATGGGGGTGAGCACCCTCATCTACACCGACGTCCGGCGCGACGGCACGCTGGCCGGGCTCGACCTCGAGATGATCGGGGAAGTGCGCCAGGCCTGGCCGGGCTCGCTGATTGTGGGCGGGGGAATCGCCGGCGACGCCGACCTCGAGGGCCTGCAAAGGCTGGGGGTGGAAGGGGCCATCACCGGGAAAGCGGTCTACGAGGGGCGGATTGATTTGCGGCGGTGGGTGTAGAGGAGCGGCGGAGGTCGCACGCGGTACGTCATACCTGGAGGGGGCCTGTGGCAGGTGGAAAAGTTTTTGACCCCAAGCCCCGCGCCACGAGCTACTGGTCCGCTTTTGACGTAAGACGTACGGCTATTCTTAGACGTTAGACTGGGGCTATGAAGATCCTCAACTGGCTGGCGATGGCGCTCACCCTGGGGGTGATCGGGCTCAGCTATGGTTTGTACCGCCTCGAGCCGATGCTGGTGGTGGGAACCCCCTGGGGAACCCTGCACGTGGCCTACCTACTGGCCGGGGGCTTCGCCGCCGGGGTGCTGGTGATGAGCCTCTTTCTGTTGGCCAACTGGTGGGGCTTTCAGCGCGTCTCGCGCCGCCGGGTGGTGGAACTGCGCAAGCTGAGGAGCGAGGTCGAGACCTTGCGCCAGGCCCACCCCGAGGAAGTAGTACGGATCCCGGATCGGCCCGAGGTGCAGTGAAATGCCACACGCGCTACGTCGTACGCCGTACGTCCACAGACTGCTCATCGCCGATCGCGTAATGTAAAAAATCTTCGAGCCGCTCTCGCCGACGTACGACCCCTTTGGAGTGTTTGATGATCTGGAAGTTTCGTTCCTGGCCTACACGAGCCGAACTCGAGCCCCTGATGTCCACCCTGGGGATTCCCCCCTTGGCGGCGGCGGTGCTCTACAACCGGGGTTTCCGCGATCCTAAGTTGCTCGACCCACCCCTGGAGTTACTGCCGATTCGGGGGCTCGAGGAAGCCGCCTGGCGGGTGATTCGGGCCATCGAGAAGGGTGAGCGCATCCGCATCCACGGCGACTACGACGCCGACGGCCTGACCGGGACCGCGATCCTGCTGAGCGGGCTGACCCGGCTGGGGGCTAAGGTGCACGCCTTCGTGCCGCACCGGCTGCACGAGGGCTATGGGGTACTGATGAATCGGGTTCCCGAGCACCTGGAAGCCTGCGACCTCTTCATCACCGTGGACTGCGGCATCTCCAACCACGCCGAGCTGCGCAGCCTGGTCGAGAACGGGATCAGCGTGCTGGTCACTGACCACCACTCGCCGGGCGAGACCCCGCCCCCCGGCCTCATCGTCCACCCGGCCCTGACCCCCGAGCTAAATGGGGTTCCCCACCCGACCGGGGCGGGGGTGGCCTATCTGCTTTTGTGGAAGGTCAGGGAATTGTTGGGGCTCGAGGCCCCGCTGGAGTTCGCCGATCTGGCGGCCATCGGGACCATCGCGGACGTAGCTCCGCTCTTAGGCTTCAACCGGGCCTTGGTCAAGGAGGGTTTGCGCCAACTGCGCCGCTCGGCCCACCTGGGCCTGCGCGAGCTGGCGAGTCAGCACTGCAAGGACTACACCTCGGTGGAGGTGGCCTTCCGCATCGCCCCCCGGATCAACGCCTCCTCGCGGCTAGGGCAGGCTGAGCTGGCCCTCGAGATGCTCACCACCGATGATCCCTTGAGCGTCAAGACCCTCTCCGAGGCCCTGAACACGCTCAATGCCCGCCGCCAGAAGATCGAGGAGGACATGCTCAAGCGGGTCCTGCCGACCCTCGACCACGCTGCCCCGGCCTACGTGATCCACGACCCGGAAGGGAACGCCGGGGTTATGGGGATCGTGGCCAGCCGGGTCTTGGAGCGGTTTTACAAGCCGGTCTTCATCATCGCCGAGGGCAAGGGCAGTGTGCGCTCGACCCCCGGCATCAGCGCGGTAGGGGCTTTACGGGCCACCGCTGAACTCCTCAAGCGCTTCGGCGGGCACGCCCAAGCTGCCGGGTTCGCCATCGCCGAGGAGAACATCCCCGCCTTTCGGGAAGCCATCTACCGCTACGTGGCCCAGCACCCGGCCCCAATTCCCGAGGTCTATCTGGACGGGAGCCTCACCGGCGAGGACTTCGCCGAGCTATACGAGGCTTTGCAGTTCCTCGAGCCCTTGGGCCAAGAAAACCCCGAGCCCCTCTTCTACCTGCGCGGCAGGCCAGAGAAGGTCGCCACGATGGGCGAGGGCCGCCACCTGCGGTTTTACCTGGATGGGGTTAAGGTGGTGCGCTGGAAGGACTCGGGCGAGAACTTGCCGCAAGCCGAGGTCGAACTGGCCGCCAGCCTGACCACGAGCGAGTGGCAGGGGGAGCGAGCGCTCGAGCTTCGGGCCCTCACCTACCGTGCCCCGCAGATGGGCGAGATCCTGCCTGACGACGCGGGCTGGGCCAAGCCGGTTCCCTTTCAGAGCACCCTGAATGAAGTTTTGGAATCGAAAACCCCGGTTTACGTGGCCCCCGAGGGGGTGGCCTGGTTCGCCGCCCGGGGCGTTCCGGTGGTTCCGGCAGAGGAAGCCGAGGTCTGGTTCAGCCTCCCGGAGTCGGCGGTTGTCCACCCCGGCTCGGTGCGGGTCGCCCTGTCCGACAAGGCCTTGGGCGGGCTCGTCCCGCAGGTCGGCAAGACCCACTTCCGCAAGGTCGTCGCGAGTTGGGAGCGGGGCCTGACCCCGAGCGAACCCTGGGCTACGG
The DNA here is from genome assembly GCA_035760705.1 of Meiothermus sp. Lineage (GTDB taxonomy): Bacteria > Deinococcota > Deinococci > Deinococcales > Thermaceae > Allomeiothermus. The sequence goes on from DASTSL010000133.1 coordinate 16,541, forward strand.
TGTTTGACGAGCTGGGCTTGCGGAGTCCGGCCTTGGCCGAAGGCGCGAACCTCTACGCCTCGGCCACCTACCGCCAACTCAGCCTGCGGGCGGCGCTGGGGCGGCGGTTGGGGATGGCCTGTCGGGCCCGGTCGGCGGAGATGTTCTCCGAGGCGCTCGAGCGCTGGTGGGAACTCGCTGCGAGCCGTCAGGAGGAAGGGCGTGTACCGGCAACCCCGTGAGGCCCACGAGGCCCGTATCCACACCGTCCACTACCGGCTTTACGGGATGATGTACCTGATCCCCGGCGGGGGCACCGCGGACCTCCTCAACGCCGAGGGGAAAAACTACCTCCCCACCACCGGGGTCTTGCTCTACGAGGCGGGCCACCAGCACCCTCCCGACCCCAAAGACCTCAAGGCCAGCACCAACTTCGTAGCGGTGCACAAAGACCGTATCCGCTGGCTCGCCGGGGGTCGCCCCGCCACCTTGCGCACCTCCCGGGCCATGGTCGAGCGGCGCCGGCTGGCCCTGCTCTACTCCGGTTATTTCCTCTCGGGGGACCTCGAGGTTCCCAAGGGGGTTCGGCTTTCGGACTTCCTCTCCAGCGCCAAGCCCTTCCAGACCCTCCATGAGGCCGGGCTCTACCTCCTGCAACCCGAACGCCCGGTGATCGAGATCGAGCCCTACGAGCGCTTCGAGTTCGTGACGGTGAACCTGGCCCAAGCCGAAGGGGTGCTCGAGGCCCCGGCAGGGAAGCCGGAGGATACCCGGCTGACGTTGTTCGGGTGAGGGGGATCAGACGCGAAATGCCGAACCCTGAACGCTAAAAAAACCCTCTCCCGAGGAGGAGAGGGGAATATTAGGGGCTCGAGCTTGGCCTTAGCGGTTGGGGTCGCCGTAGGGGAAGATGGGGTCGCAGTTGGGATCGGTGCTGGGGGTGATGGCGTTATCGGCCTTTACGAAGGCGCTACCCTCGGTTCCGTTGAACCCGCGCACCCACAGCCGGTGGGCAACCGGGGTCACCACGATGGTCTGGGCGTCTACCCCGAGGCTCTGGATCTGCCCGTTGCCGTCGGTGTCGGCGGCGATGTAGGAGACGATGTTGTTGTTGCCCAGATCGAAGAACTTCACGTCGCCCAAGTACTTGGCATCGGGGTCATCGGTGGGAGCTTTGAAGTTGGGGTCGTCCTTGGTGACGTAGACCTCGAGTCGGGTCAGGAGCCCGCTTTTGTTGAAGCGGAAGTCAATCAGGGTGTCCCGGTTGGTGCAGAATGTCGCTTGGCTCTGAAGGTTGCTGATGACCGGGGGAACCAGCTTGACTTCGACCACGCCACAGCTTGCCAACAATGCACCGACAATGGGGAGTAAAAGTAGTTTTTTCATGCTTCTCAAGCTAAGGCCTGAGCGTGAGGTAGGTTTGGGCAGGATGTTAAGTTTAGATTTGGCTTATCTCACCCGCTGTTTCCCCAAGCGCTGCAATTCCTCTGTCAAATTCTTTCGGGCTGAGGCTTCAAAGCGCTGGCGGAAGGGCTCCGTGTGGTAGAGGTGGGGGTGCTCGAGAAAGCTCATCAAGATCCTCGCTCGCCCCTCCCGGTACAGTTCCTGCGGCATCCAGGCGTACTCGAGCCGGATCGCCCGGGCATAAGCGGAGTAAACCTCAGGTTCGGATCCCAGGACCGCCAGGTCCGCATCGAGCAGCCAGGCCGTGGTCTCATCTGCTGCCTGGTGGGTCTTGGTCGCCCGGATCAGCTCCCCGACCCGTTCGCCCAGCGCTCCCTCGAGCCCCAGTTCCTTCAGCCGGATCTGAGCCAGGAGAGCGCTTCGCTCCTCGTTGTCGGTACGGGTGGGGTCGTAGACGGCATCATGGAACCACACCGCCAGTTCGACGGCGGGGCGCTCGGGGATTTCGTACTCGTCCAGCAGGGAAAACAGGGTCTCGAGGTGGGATTGGTTGTGGTAGGCCCGGTGGGCCTCGTTGTAGCGGCGGCGGAGGTCTTCGAGCACGCCCCAGGCGGCTTCTTCCGCGATCCCGAGCGAGCCCATCAGCCGGTGCCAACGCCCGGCCAGCTTTTTGCGACCGGCTTTGCTCAAACCCGGGGCCTCCCTCACCCCAATATGGTAAGCGTTACCGCTCGCGGTGATAAATGGGCTGCAATGAGCAGTCTCGCGGTAAACTACAGGCCGATATGCTTCGCCAAATCCTGTGGTTGCCTGGACTGCTGCTCGCTGCATGTGCTCCCACCCTCCAGGAGGCCCCGCTCTCGCCACCCCCGGCCCGCGAGGCCCGCTTCGTCTCCTGGCGCCTGGTCGTCCCGCAGAGCGAGCTTTTGGTGACCCAGACCCTCTGGTCGGCGAGCCGAAAGGCCGGTACCGAACAGCCTTTCGAGCAGGCCTACCTCGTTCGCAAAGGCGAGGTCTACGAGACCCGCTTCGCCCGCCCGAAGGGGAATACCACGGTGATGCCCCGCTACTACGTGCTCAACTTCGACCTTTCCTTGCTGGTGCGGGGGCCTTATTCGGGCGGCGACCTCAAGGTGGTGTGCCCCGATGCCAGCGTCAGCACCCCCAAGATGACCGAGGCCCCTGCGGCACGGGATGACTTCTGGGCGCTCGACGTGGGCTTGCTCTGCGGCTTCAGCGAGCTTTTACCCGCCCAGACCTACGAGATTTACCTGCAACGGCGCACCCAATGAAACCACTGGGCGGCTCGAGGGAGCCGCCCAAACCTTGCTTACTGGAGCCGGGCCAGGTTGTCGCGGATGCGTTCGAGCTGGGCCTTGTTCTCGGCCAGCCGTTCTCGCTCGGCCTGGACCACCTCAGGCTTGGCCCGCTCCACGAAACCGGGGTTGGCGAGCTTCCGTTCGGCGCTCTCGACGGCCTTCTCGAGTTCGGCCAGGCGTTTTTTCTGGCGCTCGAGGAAGCCCGACAGATCCCCCTCCGGCTGGAGGTACACGGTCACGTCAGGAGCCACCTGCGCGAGCGCCTTCTCGGGTTTGCCCGGGGTTGCGTCGGCTTTGCCCAGGAAGCGGAACAGCGAGAGGTTCTCCATCACCAGCGCGGCCCCCGGCCCCTCGATCTGCACCGCGATCTCCTGCTGCGGCGGGATGCCCAGCTCGGCTCGCAGGTTGCGGGTCGCGGTGATGGTCTCCTGCAAGGTCTGAAAGGCTTTCTCCGCCCCCAAGTCGCGCTCGAGCGGCGTGGGCCAGTCCTGGAGGGCAAGTTGCCGGGAATCGCCGGTCAGAGCCTGGTATAGCTCGGAGGTGATAAAGGGCATGATCGGGTGCAGGAGCTTGAGCAGGGTGGCCAGGGTGTCCTCGAGGGTCCGCAGCGTGGCGGTGTTCCCCTCGCGCAAGGCGGGCTTGGCCGCTTCCAAGTACCAGTCGCAGAACTCGCTCCACACCAGGTCGTACACCAGCCGCGCCGCCCGCCCCAGGTCGAAGGCTTCGTAGGCTTCGCTGATCTCGGCGATGCCCCGATTGAGGCGAGAGGTCATCCAGCGGTCGGCTAGCGTCGGCTGATAGCCATTCCCACCGGGAGTAGTCGCGCTAGCGACCGGGCTGTGCCCGTCCACGGGAGTAGTCGCGCTAGCGACCGGGCTGTGCCCGTCCACTTCCGCTTCCTGCTTACCGCCTCCCGCCCTACTCATCAACACGAACCGCGTGGCGTTCCACAGCTTGTTGGCAAAGTTCCGCCCCTGCTCGTAGCGCCGCTCGTCGTGGCGGATGTCCTGCCCGCCGGTGGCTAGGTAGTCCCAGGCGAAGCGGCAGGCGTCGGCCCCGTACTTGTCGATGAGGTTGAGCGGGTCAATCCCGTTGCCCTTGCTCTTAGACATCTTCTGGCCCTTGGCGTCGAGGTAGAGGCCATGCAGCACGATGGTGTGGAAGGGGGCTTTGCCGGTGAACTGGTAGCCGGACATCTGCATGCGGGCCACCCAGAAGAAGAGGATGTCGTAGCCTGTCACCAGCACGTCGGTTGGGTAGAACTTCTCGAAGTCGGGGGTCTCGTCGGGCCAGCCCAGGGTGGAAAAAGGCCACAGCGCCGAGGAGAACCAGGTGTCGAACACGTCGGGATCGCGCCTGAGGTTGAGGTGGGCTAAAGCAGGGTCCTTATCGCAGTCGAGGTCGGGGTTTTCGGGGTCGGGCACGTAGATATTGCCATCCTCGTCGTACCAGGCCGGAATTTGGTGACCCCACCAGATCTGCCGCCCGATGGCCCAGTCGCGGATGTTCTCCAGCCAGTCGCGGTTGACCTTCTCCCAGCGCTCGGGCACCAGGCGCATCTCGCCGCGCTCGAGCCCCTCGAGCACCTTCTGGGCCACCGGCTTCATGCGCACGAACCACTGCGTCAGCAGCATGGGCTCGATGGGCTCCTTGGTGCGCTCGGAGAGGGGAAGCTGCACGGTGTGGGTCTCCACACCCTTGAGGTAGCCCGCGGCCTCGAGCTGCTCCGCCACTCGTTGGCGTGCCTCGAAGCGGTCCAGGCCGCGGAACTCCTGGGGCACCAGCTCGCCCACCAGCTTCGCGTTGAGGTCGATGACACTGGGCATCTCCAGGCCGTGCCGCTCGCCGATCTCGAAGTCGGCGGGGTCGTGGGCCGGGGTGATCTTGAGCGCTCCGGTGCCGAACTCGCGCTCCACGGCTTCGTCGGCGATGATCGGGATGAGCCGGTCGGTGAGGGGGATGCGCACCCGTTTGCCGATCAGGGTTTTGTACCGCTCATCCTCGGGGTGCACCGCCACCGCCACGTCGGCGAAGATGGTCTCGGGGCGCTGGGTGGCGATTTGAATTCCACCCGGCTCGTCCTCGAAGGGATACTCCAGCACCCAGAGCTGGCTCTGGCGCTCCTCGCGATCGACCTCGAGGTCGCTGAGCACCGTCTGAGCCACCGGATCCCAGTTCACGATGCGCTTGCCGCGGTAGGCTAGCCCCTGGTGGTAGTACTCCACGAAGCTGCGCCGCACCGCGCGGGAGAGGCCTTCGTCCATCGTGAAGCGCTCGCGGGTCCAGTCGCACGAGGCCCCGATCCGCCTAAGCTGATAGAGGATGGTGCCGCCGTTCTTCTCCTTGAAGCTCCAGACCCGTTCCAAAAACTTCTCCCGGCCCAGGTCGTGGCGAGATAGCCCCTCCTTGGCGAGTTCCTTCTCCACCAGCACCTGGGTGGTGATGCCGGCGTGGTCGGTGCCGGGCAGATAGAGGGCCTCGTAGCCCTGCATCCGTTTGAAGCGGATGATGGTGTCGATGATGGTGTTGTCGAGGGCGTGCCCTAGGTGAAGGTTCCCGGTCACGTTGGGCGGGGGGATCACGATGGTGAAAGGCCCTTTGCCTTTCCCTGCGTTCAGCTCGGGCTTGAGCGGGTTGCTGGCCCACTCCTCGGCCCAGCGCGGCTCCACGGTCTGGGGGTCATAGGCTTTGGCGAGTTCTTTGGTCTCGGTCATGGTTGCTCCTCGAGGGTTGGGCTCGAGCGCAGCGTCTCGAGCTTAGCGTCTAAATTCCAGTCCAGCCGAACGTCATCGAGGGGTACGAAGCGCTGGTTATAGACCAGTCCGGCATCCCCTCCGTTCAGTACGGTGTGCTTCCAGGCGTTCGGGGTATCCGCCGGGGCTTCCAACCAGAAGTGCCAGGCTTCCGGCTTCCCCCGCCCTGGGGTGCCGGGGGGTTGGTCGAGGGTCAAGGTTCCCAGAAATCGGGGATTCTCCAGCTTTAACCCGGCTTCCTCCCAGGTCTCCCGCACCGCGGCTTGCTCGAGGGTTTCTCCCGGCTCGATCCCGCCTGCTACGACCTGTAAACCGGCCTCAAGGCCGGGGTCGCCGTGCTCGAAGACAAGCAACTCGCTTCGACCTCTGGTTATGTAGCAGACCACCCGATCTCGCATACCCCCTCCCAAAACGAAAACGCCCGTACAGATACCCCTGCACGGACGAGGAAAACCCCGTGGTACCACCGCGCTTCTCAGGCTTTAGCCCAAGCACTCGGACGTGCTGTGACGGGCACTCCCGGAAGGCTCTACTCGGTCGTAAGTCTTTTGTGTGAGGCCGTACGACCTTTCTTCCCTCTGGCTCGCGGGCGACGTTCGGTCTCGCAACCTTCGGATTCTCTCTCAGCCCCCTTTGCAGGTGGAAGAATCCTCTCTGTGAAGTGGGAGAGACCTACTCTTCCCGGTCAACGCCTGAATCCAGTATACACGGGTTTATTCAGAGGGTCTTCAAGACGGCCTGGATGACGTCCTCGAGCCCTCTGGTGGGGAGTGGGGGAGAGTCTCCTACTTCCTGCTTTTTGGCTTCCTCCCGTACCCAGGCGTCCGCCGCCGGGTGGCTGATCACCAGCGCCCGGACGCTCGAGGCCAGGCTGTCCCCCAGCAGGGGACTCATCCCGGCTAGGGCGCGTAGGGCGAGCGGCATCGCGCCCATCCGCAAGGCCTCCTCGAGCGCCAGCCGGTAATAGGCCCGCGCGTCTTGGGGCTCCCCGATGGCCAGACAGGTGCGGCCCAGGTGGTTATAGGCCAGGGCTTCGCCCCAGCGGTAGCGGATCTCCTGGAAGCGCTCGAGGGCCTGCCGGGCCAGCTTCATGGCCCGTTCAGGGTCGCTCTCGCGCAAAGCCAGACGGCCCAGCCCGAGCAGTGCCCGCCCGATGCTGGCCTTGTCGCCGGTCTCGCGGGCGGCCTCGAGGCTGGCTTGCAGCCGGTCCAGGCACTCTTCGTTTTTGCGCTCGATCCCCGCCACCGTGCCGAGCCCCAGGAGCGCTCCCGCTACCGCAAAGTGGTCGCCCAGTTGTTCGCCGTAAGAAAGGCTCTGCCGCAACAGCTCGCGGGCCACCGGGTACTGGCCCAGGCTGGTCCAGACCTGTCCCAGCCCGGTGAGCGCTAGGCTCATGCCGCGCAGATCGCCCAAAAAGCGGTAGAGCTCGAGCCCCTCCTGAAACCGGGCCTTGGCCTCCTCGTACTCGCCGCTCAGCCAGGCCAGGGTACCTAAGTTGTAGAGACTGTTGGCTGTCCCCCAGGGGCGACGCTGCTGGCGGCGCAGGGCCAGGCTCTCCTCGAAGAGTTGGCGTGCCTCCGCGAAATCCCCCACCACCATCCGGGTCAGCCCCAGGTTGTTGAGCGCGAAGGCCCGCTCGTACTCGTCGATGTGCCCGCCCCCGGACTCCAGGGCTTGCTCGAGGGCTCGGCGGGCTTCGCCGGGCTGGCCCAGCCGGTACAAGAGCCGCCCGCTCCGCACCAGGGCCAGGCTGCGCAGCAAAGGATCGGGGGAGGCCGTGGCCGCCTCGAGCACCGCCACCCCCTCGGCGAACCAGCCGCGCAACTCGTATAGCAAAAACAGCGCGTCGATCATCTCGCAGGCTAGCTCGGGGTGCTCGTGCCCCAGCGCCCAACTCCAGGCTGCCTTGAGGTTGGCGTAGGCCCCGGAGAACTCCCGCAAAGCTCCGGGCTGGTCGCTGCCGCGCATATCTTGTTCGCGAGCTTTGAGGCGGCCCGCGTAGTAGCGGGCGTGAGCCTCGTGGGTGGCGGGGAGAACCTCGGGGGCCAGGTGCTGGCGCAAGACCTCCTGGAGACGGTATTTGCCGCCTACGCTTTGCAGCAGGGCCCGGTCCACCAGGGTGGCCAGGTCGGTGGGGGTGGCCTGGGCCACCTTGCGGGTGGTCTCGAGGTCGAATTCCCCGCGAAACACCGCCAGCTGGGCCAGGGTCTCGCGCTGGTGGGGAGAGAGGCGCTCCAGCGAGGACTCCAGCACCACCCGAAGGCTCCGCTGGCGCTCAGGCAGGTCGGTGAGACTCCCTTCCAGGAGGTCGAGGCCCTGCTCGAGCTGGGCCAGAATCTCCCCGCAGCTCATCATCCGCGCCCAGGCCGCGGCCAGCTCGAGGCCCAGCGGCAGCCCCGAGAGCAAGCGGCAGATCGCCCCGATGGCCTGCCAGTCGGCGGCGCTCGGGCTGAAGTCGGGTCGGACCCGCTGCGCCGAGCGCCAGAAAAGCTGGGCCGCCGGGCTCTGCTGCGGGGGTTCGCCGGGCTCAGGGGGGCGTAGGCCCTGCACCTCGTAGACCCACTCGCTGCGCAGCCGCAGGCGTTCGCGGGTGGTGGCGAGGAGCTTGAGGGGGGTTTGCCGCAACAAGTACTCCACCTCGGCGGGCTCGAGGAGGATTTCCGCCTCGTCCAGCACCAACAAGAGCGGTTCTTGCAAGCGCCCGATCAGGGCCTCGCGGATATCGCCCCGGCTGCTCGCCCCCAGGGCTTCGGCCAGGGCGGGCCACAGTTGGGGGCCGCGCAAGGCCACCCAGACCACCGCCGTAGCGGCCTCCCGCCACCGGCGGGCGACCTCGAGCGCCAAGCGGCTCTTGCCCACCCCGCCCGGCCCCACCAGGCTCAGCAAGCGGCAGTCGGGACGCTCAAGCAGGGTCAGCACCTCGGCGGCCTCGGTGAGGCGGCCCACCAGCGGGGTGGGCGGGCTGGGGAGTTCGGGGGTGCCTTGGTGTTCGTGGGTGAGGCGCTGGGCCAGGGCTTGGGCAGCGGGTCCGGGGCTCACCCCCAGTTCTTCCTGCAAGATCCGCTCGAGGGCCTGGTAGAGCCGCAGGGCTCCGGCCCGGTCACCCATCCGCTCGGAGAGCTCCATCGCCGCCAGATATTGCCCCTCTGCCAAGGGGTCGGCGGCGATGGCCTGACGGCGGTAAGCCAGGGCCTGTGGGGAGTTGCCCTGGGCCTCTTCCTGACTGGCCAGCCCGGAGAGGGCCTCGAGGTAGCTCTGCTGAAGCTCGGTGCGGGTAGTCTCCTGCCAGGTCTCGAAGGAGGCCGCTTCGCGCAGGGAGAGGCCCTGCAAGAAAGGCCCTCTGTAGAGCTGGATCGCGGTGGTTAGGTCGAGGGCATTCAGGGCGGCCTTGTACTGCCAGAGGTCTACCTCGAGTTCATCGCTGAGGGCCACGCTCTGCGGCCCCGAGCTCAAGAGGCCCGGCCCCAGGATTCCGCCTAGCCGGGAAAGCTCCTGTCGCAGCGAGGCGCGGGCTTGCTCCTCGGGGTTTTCCGGCCAGAGCAAAGCGGCCAGCTCGCCGCGCGGAACCGCTTTTTGCTCGACCGCCAGATAGGCCAGGAGGGCCAGCGCCTTGCGGGTCCCCAGCTTGAGCGGCACCCCCCTCTCTCCGACCAGGGCCGGAGGGCCGAACAGTTGCAGTCGGAACCGGGAGGTGGACATCGTTCGACTCGAGTTCTTGTCGCCTCCAGTCTAGTACAACCGCCCGATCAGCAAGGAGTCCTGTCCGAGCCCGCCGATGCGACCCCGCCCGTTTTCGAAGCTTGGTTTTGGACTGAGCCGCGATCGCTTAGCGAGCCATCTGGGGCGCGGGTTTTTGCCGCAGCAGCTCGAGTCCGGCCCGTAGCGAAGCCCAGGGCGAGGGCGGCACCGGGGCGGGCGGGGCGGGGATGCGCGAGCGCTCCTCGGGGGTTTGGGCTCGGCGGCGCTCGAGCTCGAGTTTCAGGCTCTCCTCGCCGCGCAGCATGGCCCAGCGGTGATTGGAGGCCAAAAGCGGCTTGGCGATAAAGGAGCCGTAGCGCAGCAGGGGGCGGTCGGCGCTGACCCGCCAGTCGTAGGTGACGTTGACCCACTCGCCGTCCTGCTCGAAGCTCCACACCCCCCGCCCGGTGAGGTCGCCAAAGGCCTCGATGCTGTAACCGTGGGGCGGGTGCGATTCCAACACTCGAGTCTTGAAGCGCACCACGTAGGGCAGCCAGCCCTTGAGCCGCCAGGCATACACCGCGCCCACCCCGCTCGCGTCGCCTGCTTCGACCTGTTCACCGCCCAAGACGAAAGCTGGCCACCAGCTGGCGAAACCCGCTGCGTCCCCGATGATGTCGGAGACCTCCTGGACGCTTCCCCGCACCCGCCAACGATCCACGAACACGTAATCGTTGCCTGCCATAAACCCCTCCTCTTGAGGCCGAGTATCGGATGGGGGCGTGAAAGAACCGTCAAAGGCCGTCCTGAATCGGTGCCCCGAGTTGTCGCAATAGGGCCGCCAGACTCAGCTCGAGCCAAAGCTCGGCGATCTTTCCCTCCCGCACCCGTAGCCGCAACTCACCCCGCACCGAGACCGGTTTGAAGGTGGCGGGCAGCCCCAAGAACTCGCTCCGGTGGATGCCCCGGAGGGTCCAGGGAAAGACCTCGAGCCCCTCCTCGAGGGTGCAGCAAAGCTCGGCGGTGCAATAAAACTCGGCAAAGACGTCGCGCAACAATGCCACGAAGGGTTTGAGCCCCGCCGGGCCGGGCGACAACCCCGCCACCACGCTCACGTGATGGCGACAATCCGGGCTGAGCAGCGTGTCGAGGTCATCGAGATCGCCCAGGTTCAGCACCTGGTCCACCAGGCGGTAGACGAGTTCAGCCGACATGGCTGGGGACTCCGTCCTCGAGCCGCTTTTTGAGCCGTCTCAGGGCCTCCTCGGACTCCGCCCGCACCCTCGGGCGCAAGATCAGTGGGTCCAGCAGGGCGAACCACAGATTGGGCCGGGGATAGCGGAATTCGCGCAGGAAATGGGTTCCACCGGCTTGGAGCCGGAGGGTGTAGCTGATGACGCCGCCCATTTTGCGCCCTACGATCTGTCCTTCGATGACCCAATTATACGGCGCCTGGCGAAGGGTGCAGCGCCAGACCACCTCGCCCCTTCGCCCTGCCACCTGGAAGGCCTCGATGACCTCCTGGCCGACCTCGAGGCTGGTGAGGGTCCCCCTCACCCCGAGCGAGGAGGGGTGCCACTCGGGCCAGTGGCCGGGTGCGGTCACGTAGGCGAACACCACCTCCGGAGGCCGCTCGATGCGGGTTTGGCTCAGGATGCGGGTCATGCGGTTCAACCATCAGGGGGACTGGGGGATGGCCTCGAGTTGACCCATAAGCCCCATCTGGTCCACGATGCCCCAGTGCTCGACGAACCGACCGTCCTGCAAGCGGATGATGTCAATCACGTCAATCCGGACCCGTTTGTGCGTGGGCGGGATCCCCATAAAATCGCCGGTGTGGGTGCCGTGAAACGCTTTGCGGGTGGTCACCAAGTCCCCTTCGGCCACCTGATCGAAGATCTCTACGGTCATATCGGGGAAGGCTTTCCACATCATCTCGAAGAAGGCCCTCACCCCGTCCTTGCCCTGCGAAAGGCCTGGGGGAGAGGTGTGGTTGATAAAGGTATCGTCCAGGATTTCATCGGCGACCTCGAGCTTATGGCCTTGGATGAACTCGGTATTCATCCGGCGGACGATGTGCTTATTCTGTTGTGTGGACACAAAATTCTCCTCTCACTCGGCGTTCCCTTGAAGACTCAAGCCCCGCGCCCACCCGGCCCGCTCAGTGGCAGTGGCGGCTGGGCTCGAGGTCAGCCACACCGCCATCGGGTCCCATTTGGGGTGGTTCTCGGCGGGTGAGAAAGGCCTCGCTCACCGGTCGCCGGATTTGGATCTCGAGGTGATGCTCGATCAGGGCGGTCTCCGCTAGTCGCTGGCCATCGCAGTGGCGGGTCTCGAGCCTTGCGGGGCTTTGCGCCGGAACAGATTTCCCCACAGCACCCGCAGGGCGATTTGGGGGGCCAGCAGGGTGGGTGGTGGGGCCATTAGGTTAGCGACCTTCTGGAAGGCCAGCACCACCGCCGGGTCCTGACGGGCCGCGACGTGCAGCTTGGCCACGTACCAGTTGATGAAGTTCACCATCAGGTTACGCGGCCCCTGCACCTGGGGATAGCGCAGGTCGGCCCCCACCGCGATGTTCCAGGGGCTATCTACCAGCACGGCGGCTTTCTTGAAAAAGCGCCGGGCCAGGTCTTGGCGGCCCGCGCTGAGGCACTCCGATAGGAGCTTGGCCTCGGCGGCAGCGGCGGTCATGCCCTGGCCGAAGATGGGGTTGAAGCTACAGATGGCGTCGCCCGTGACCAAAAACCCTTGGGGGAAACGGGCGAGCTTCTCGTAGCGGCGGCGCTGGCTGCCGGGGAACTTGTAGGCGGTGATCTCGGAGAGCGGTTCGGCGTCTTTGATCATCTGGTAGATGTGCGGCACCGGCAGGCTCTTGGCGAACTCGAGCCAGCCCGCCTCGTCGGTGGGTGGGTAATCGCCCAGGAAGCCCGCCAGGGTCACGATCCAGCGGTCGCCTTCGATGTAAAGGGCCACCCCGCCCCGCGGATCGGGGGCGTTGGAGCCGATGATGAAGGCATCCTTGCCGCCGAAGTCCTGCGGGCGGCGTTTATAGAGTCGGGTGGCGTAGCCCAGGTCAATCTTGACCAGCTCCTCCCGGGGCCGCTCGAAGCCCATCGCCTCGAGCCACTTGGGGGCCTGTGAGCCGCGCCCGCTGGCGTCCACCACCAATTCCGCCTCGAGGTCGTAAAGCCCCTCCTCGTCGAGCCGGACCCCCCGGACTCGGCCTTCCTCGTGGAGTAGGCCCTTCACGCTAGCCCCCTCCAGCGCCCGCACCCCCGACAGGGCCAGCACCCGGCTGCGCACGTAGCCCTCCAGCAGCGGGCGGCTCAGCAGCAGGCCGATCAGCTCGCTATCGAATTGGGCATGGAAGCCGCCGTTCTGGTACCACGAACCGCCCTCGATGATGTCGCCCTCTTTGGCTCCCCGGGCTACCAGATCCCGGGTCAGACCGGGGAAGAACTCCTCCAACACCCGCAAGCCCTCGGCCAAGAGCCCGTGGGCGTGGCGGCCTTGCGGTACGCCTTTGCGCTGCTCGCCCAGCGCGGGGAAGTGGTCGCGCTCGAGGATCGTCACCTGCTGGTAATGGTCGGCCAGCGCTCGCGCCGCCAACAACCCGCCCATGCTCGCCCCGATCACGATCGCGTGTTTGCCCTTGTTCATCATGGCTACCTCCTGGGTATTCGTCTGAAGTGTGGCAAAAGGGGTGTCAAAAAGGCGTGAAAAGGGGTCGGGGCCTTTGCAGGGCCAAGCCGGTAGACCCGCCGATCCCCTGCAGGCCCCTCTACCGCTCCAGGCTGGCCGGGATCGGCTCGTAGAGATGGACAGGCGGAAGGAACTCCGGGCTTCGCGGGCGCTCGAGGTTGGGGCCGTTGGTGCTCTCCATCCAATCGGCGCAGCTCGAGCCGGGGAAGGCGTGGTGCAGGGGTGCCCCTGAGCCTAGATGGCTCAGGCAATCCGCGGTCAGGTCGGGAAGATAGGATTCTGATGGGTCCATGGCTTGCCTCCTGGGTTCGCCTCGAGCTTGCGCGAAGGGGCATCAAAAAGACGTGAAAAAGGGCGACCCGCAGGCCGCCCTACGCGGTGGCAGAGGGGGCTATTTCATCTCGACCATGCCGCAGGCGATGCTGGCTCCTACCGGCTGCGGGCTGTTGGAGTGGACGTTGACATAGGTGGTGCCCGCCGGGTACTTGACGCTGGCCGGGAGCTTGGTGGCCGCCACCGCGTTGCCGCTAGCGTCGGCGGTGAGGTTGGCGAGCCCCAGGATCTTGTCGCCGTTTTGGGCGGCGCAGTTGGCATCGCCCTTGTCGTTGTAGTGGATGTGGTTGGCGTAGTTGCCGGAGCCCGGCTTGAGGCCTTCGAGCCGCACAAAGACCTCGTGTTCGCCGGTGGGCAGGGTCAGGACCACCGCGGTGCCCTTGAGACCCCCCGGCCCGGCGAGCATGGCGTAGCGCACCTCCGGCTTGCTCATCTGGGCCAGGCCGAAGATCCCTAAAATGCCGAGTGCCGCTAGAATTCCGATGGATCGCTTCATCTTTGACCTCCTGATTCCCACGGAGAATTTTCTTCTCCAAGTGGCCTGATCGTCTAAGTAGCTGCGGGAAAGGTAGCGAGCGGAGAAAGGGTGGTTTTCGAGGCCGCGCCGCCGCAAATCTCGGAATTCACCTTCCGCCGAGCAACTGGGCACTTCTATCACGGGCGCACTCAGGTCGGTTGGGCCGAGCCCAGCCGGTGCAAGATGCTCGAGGCCTGGCTCAGGCCCCAGTGCTCCACGATCTGTCCCTGGCGGATACGCACCAGCTCGAGGTTTTCGAAATCGACGACCTGGCCGGTGGGGCGGACACCCAGAAACTCCCCCCGGTGGGTCCCCCGCCAGCGGCTCCGCACCGCCACCCGCTCGCCCTCGGCCACCAGGTCCTCCAGGGTCACGCTGAGGTCGGGAAAGCCCGCATGCAGCAAAGCGAAGAGTTGTTTGGCTCCCTCCCGGCCCCCCGGCAACCCCGGGATGAGCGGGTCGTGCTCGTGGTAGCTGGGCGCCAGAAGCTCGTCCACCGCGCCCAAGTCACCCCGGTTGATCACCTCGTCCACGAACCGCCTGAAGATGGTTTTGTTGGCCTCGGACATAAATTATCCCGTTGAAGAGCTCGCTTTTGCCCTGGGGCACTAAGCTCGACCTCCGAGCGTCAGTCTGCTCGAGGAGGTGTGAAAAAAGCGTCAAAAGGTCGTACGCCCTATGTCCTACGCTATACGCCCAAATCCTTTGCGTACGACGTTCGATGTAGGACGTAAGGCCCTCTTCAATGTGACCCCCACCCTGTTAGCGGGCTCACACTCTGCTTAGGCTGAACCCGATGAGTACGATCAGCGAAACCTCCGTGTTGGAGGCCCTCAAAACCGTCAATGACCCCGAATTACACAAGGATCTGGTGACCCTGGGAATGGTTGAGAAGATCGTGGTGGAGGGGTCTAAGGTGGGGGTGAAGATCAACCTCACCACCCCGGCTTGTCCGCTCAAGGGTCAGATCGAATCCGACGTGCGGGCGGCCCTGGCCAAAGTCGGCGCGAGCGACGTGGAGATCCAGTTCGGGGCGCAGGTGCGCTCCCCGGCGCAGATGGCGTTGCCGGGGGTCAAGCACGTCATCGCCATCGGCTCGGGCAAGGGCGGGGTGGGCAAGAGCACCGTGGCCGCCAACTTGGCGGTGGCGCTGGCCCAGGACGGGGCCAAAGTGGGTCTGCTCGACGCCGATATCTACGGACCCTCGCAGGCCCAGATGTTCGGCACCCAGGCTCAAAAGCTGATGGTGAACGAGCACAAGCAGATCATCCCGCTCGAGCGCTACGGGATCAAGCTCCTCTCCATCGCCAACATCGTGCCCGCCGGGCAGGCCCTGGTTTGGCGCGGCCCCATCCTGCACGGCACGGTGCGGCAGTTCTTGCAGGACGTGGCCTGGGGCGACCTCGATTACCTGATCGTGGATTTGCCCCCCGGCACCGGGGACGTGCAGCTCTCGCTCTCCCAGCTCGCCAAGCTCTCCGGGGCGGTGATCGTCACCACCCCCCAGGACGTAGCCCGCATCGATGCCGAGCGGGCCGTGGACGGCTTCAAGAAGGTGCAGGTCCCGATCCTGGGGGTCATCGAGAACATGTCCTTCTTCGAGCAGGGCGGCCAGAAAACTTACATCTTCGGGCAGGGCGGCGGGCGCAAGATGGCCGAGACCTACCAGGCGGCTTTCCTGGGTGAGATCCCCATCGCGGTCTCGGTGCGCGAGGGCAGCGACGCGGGCACCCCGGTGGTGGTATCGGCCCCCGATTCCCCCGAGGCCCAAGCCTTCCGCCGGGCGGCCCGCAACCTGGCCGGGCAGATGTCGGTGCAGGCTTTTATGTTGCTGCCGATGGCATAGGAACCCGGCTTCCAGTTACGAATTGGAGTTGTGGAACAATAGCTGGGGTAGAGACACTCACGCTGCCGGTCGTAGCCCCTCTATGGGCCGGGCCAAGCCCGTAACGGGAGTCCACCGAATGGTAGGTCTGGGTGATACCAAGCTAAAAATCCTCGAGCGCCTGCGTGCCCAGGCGGCCAGCGTCACCGACCTGGCCGACGAGATGGGGATCAGCCGGGTGGCGGTGCACAAACACCTCGAGGACCTCACCCGCGAAGGCTTGGTGCGGGCTAGGGTGGAGAAGTGCGAGGGGCGAGGCCGCCCCAAGCAGGTCTTCGTGGCGGTAGATGAGCAGGCCGGTTATGCCCGGCTGTGCGGCGACGTGCTCTCGCACCTCAAAGAGCTATTTGGCGCTGGGGCGGTGCTCCAGGTGCTCTCCCGGCGCAACGAGCGGCTGGTCGAGCAATTGGCCCCCCGGCTCGAGGGGCTTCCCCTCCCAGACAAGCTCTGCGTGCTGGCCGACTACCTCACCGAGCAGGGCTACCAGGCCCACTGCTACGAAGAAAACGGGCACTGGTACTTGGAGCAGGGCCGCTGCCCCAAGCTGGCCCTCTCCTCCGACCACGTGGAGTTTTGCCAGAGCGAATTGCAGCTTTACGAGCGGCTCTTGGGCGTCTTGGTGGTGCGCGAGGAGCGGATCGCGGCGGGCGGGCAGTGCTGCCGGTATCGGATTGGGTAAATCCCGGCTCTTTAGAGCGGCCCTCACGAGGCTGTCCACCCCCGACTCCGGTAGGGGCGCAGGCGCAGAGCGCTAGAGAGCCGACCCTCCGGTAAGGGCCATGGTGTAGCCGCGTTAGCTAGCTCGAGGCCGAAGTCAGCGGTTCCTGCTAAGGTGGCTGAGGGGTTGGCATGCTTGCTCTGCTCCGTGCGGTGGCCTATTCCGCTGGGTTTGTCGGCCTGGTGCTGGTCTACCTCCCGGCCCGGCTCTTGTCGGGTCTGAGCCAACCGGTGGGGCTGGGCCTGCGGCAGATCGCCGGGATGGCCGTTGCGGCCATGGGCGCGGCACTTGCTTCGTGGTGCACGCTGACCTTTGCTTCGGTCGGAAAAGGCACCCCGGCCCCCTTCGACCCTCCCCGCCGATTGGTGACTCGAGGCCCCTACCGCTTCGTGCGGAACCCCATGGACCTCGGGGGCGGACTCACCCTGGCCGGTGCGGCGCTCTTCTTCGGCTCATGGCCGCTGCTGGCGTATAGCGGCCTCTACTTTTGGGCCACCCATCTTTTTATCGTGCGCTACGAGGAACCCACCCTGCGAAAAACCTTCGGACCGGCCTACCAGGCCTATGCCCGGCGGGTTTGGCGCCGGTGGCCGAGCGTGAGGCGGGCAGGGCCGGATAAACTGGCGGGGTGAGTGCCAAACCCAAGTTCTACGTGGTCTGGAAAGGCCGCAAACCGGGCATCTACACCTCCTGGGCCGAAGCCGAGGCCCAGGTCAAAGGCTTCGCCGGGGCCGAGTTCAAATCCTTCGACTCGCTGGGAGCCGCGCAGGCTGCCTTCGAGGGTTCCTATCGTCAGTTCCTGAGACCCAAGGCCGAGCAAGGGGTCCTCTGGCAAAACCTGCCCCCCCATCAGCGACCCCTCCTCGAGTCCCTCTCGGTGGACGCTGCCTGTAGCGGGAACCCCGGACAGCTCGAGTACCGCTGCTTGGATAACCGCACCGGCCAAGTGGTGTTCGAGGAAGGCCCCTTCCAGGACGGCACCAACAACGTGGGCGAGTTCCTGGCCATCGTTCACGCGCTGGCCTGGTGTAAGAAGAAAGGCTTGAAGCTGCCGATTTATTCGGACTCGAGGATCGCCCTCTCCTGGGTGCGCCAGAAGAAGTGCAAGACGAACCTGAAGCCCACCGAACGCAACCAAAAGCTCTTTGACCTGATCCGCCGGGCCGAGCGTTGGCTGGCCGAGAACCCCTACGAGAACCCACTGCTCGAGTGGAAATCGAATTTGTGGGGCCAGATCTCCGCCGACTACGGGCGGAAGTAGGAGCCTACCCCAGCCTCCATCGGCCTAGAGCTTCGACCCTTGTCCCTCGACCGTTCTCGGCTTGGCCCCCACGTAGCGGGTGGCCGTCCAGATCAGCACTGCCGCGAAGATCACGCGCAGCCATAGTTCGGGCAGCCGGTTCGCCACCAGCCCCCCCGCGAAGGCCCCCACGATGATCCCCACGACTAGCCCTGCCACCACCTCGCGGGCCAGGTTGCCGTGCTTGTAGTGGGTGTAGGAGCCCACCAAGGCCGAGGGGATCATGGCCAGGAGCGAGGTGCCCTGGGCTACGTGCTGCTCGAGGCCCGCCAGCAACACCAAGATCGGCACGATGATGGTTCCACCCCCCACCCCCAAAAGCCCCGAAGCAAACCCCGCCAGCGCCCCCGCCACCGCCATCGGCAAGACCCGGATCCAGCCCTGAATCGGCTCCTCGACGTGGGGGATGTAAGGCTTGAGGATCAGGAGCAGGGCTACGGCGATCAAGTACCAGCCGAAGATGCGTTTGAGCCGCCACTCGGAAAGCTTGTTGGCGATGATCGCACCGGCCCTGGCCGCGATCATCGCGGTGGGGATGATGAAGAGGGCCGCCACCCAGTCCACGGTCCCTTGGGTGGCGTAGGTGAGGGCTCCGGTGAGCCCGGTGAACACCACCGCTACCAGGCTGGTGGCGGTGGCCCGGTGCTGGCTGAGTTTGAGGAAACTCACCATCAAGGGCACGGCGATGACCCCGCCGCCCAGACCCACCAGCCCGCCAAAAACCCCCGATAAAAGGCCGATCCAGAGGCTCGGTAGATTCACCCGTTCGTTATACCACGCTCGGCTGATTTTAGATTCAAATTCTTTCGGGGTGCAAGAGGAAGGGGACCAGGTGCTG
This sequence comes from Meiothermus sp., assembly GCA_035760705.1. Taxonomy (GTDB): domain Bacteria; phylum Deinococcota; class Deinococci; order Deinococcales; family Thermaceae; genus Allomeiothermus. Next base: position 34,967 of record DASTSL010000133.1, read on the forward strand.
GTGCAGGAAAGCCTCGACCTGGCGGTCGTCCTCGAGCTGCCCGGCCTGCTGGTAAAGGTCGGCCACCGCGTCGGCGTAGCGGTCTGGGTAGTCGTCCAGGGCGAAGCCCGGGGGTTCGGACTGGGCTTCAGCCTGGTGCACGGTTTCGTTCTGTTGCGCCACGAACTCAGCCCAACCGGCCAACAGATCCAATAGCATCTGCACCTTAGAAAGCGCCATAGCTCATCCTACCTGCTCGGTCAATGGAAATGGGCACATAGCCACCCTGCGCTTTGGGGCAGAGCACCGTCGTCTTTACCACCGTCCCGGTCGATCTGCTTTTGGGACAAACCTCGAGCCGAACACGCTTCCCGAGGTTTTTTCACGGGTTAATCACACCGCTTGCGCTACAACGGTCTCACACACCGGGAGGGCTCCACGGGCAGACCCCGGGGTGAAAGGAGAGAGCCATGAGACACAAGTTTAAGCTGATGCTGGCGGGTGTGGTGTTGGCGCTGGGGGGCCTCGGCGTTTATGTCGCCGCCTCCGACCACGACGACGGGGAGTCGGACTACAAGGCCCGCGCCTTGAACCTCACCGACCTCTACGTGTTCCGCGAGAAAGACCAGAACCCTTCGGCCAAAGACGGCGACTTGGTCTTTGTGATGAACACCAACCCCCGCTCGCTGGCGCGGCAACAGTACTACTTCAGCACCAACGCCCGCTACGAGTTCAAGTTCAGCCGGGTGCAGGACAAAGACGCCATGGCCACCGGCGAGCCCGATGGCTTCTTCCGCTTCGAGTTCGGCCCACCCGATAAAAATGGCCAGCAGCCCATCACCATCACCGCCAGCCGGGCCGGGATTACCCGCACCCTCAAGACCACCGCCGATGGCAAGCCGATCCTGACCTCGCCCCTCAGCAGCCGTCCGGTGCTCAACAACGTCCGGTTGGACAACGGCGGCATCACCGTGTTCGCCGGTCTGCGCGAGGACCCCTTCTTCTTCGACGTGGAGCAGTTCTTCCGTGTACGCGCTGGTTTAGCTGGGCTTGGCCCCAGCGTGGGCTTCCGCAGTCCTGGCGTGGACTTCACTGCTGGATACAACGTCAACACCATCGCGGTGCGGGCTCCGCTCGAGTGGATCCAATCCGGCTCCATCGCCACCACCTTCGACGTCTGGGAGACCATCTCCATCCCCGACCCGGAGAAGAAGGGCGAGTGGAAGCAGATCGAGCGCCTGGCCCGTCCCGCCGTCAACGAGGGCTTGGTGCTGACCAACGACTACCTCAACACCTTGAACGCGGTCGGCCCCGACTTCGAGGCCAAGGTGCTCAAGGGCGACAAGGACGCCGCTGCGGCTGCCGCTCCCATCGTGGCCGAGGTCTCGACCGTGCTCAAGCTCTTGGGCAACGACCAAAACCGCATCAACGCCCTGCTGGGGGCCTTTCTGCCGGACGTGATGCGAATCGACATCACCGGGCCTTCCGGTTACGCCAACGCCCTCAACAAGCTGGGCAGCCCGATCCGGGGCCGCATGCTCAAGGACGACGTGATCGACATCACCCTCCAGGTGCTCTCTAATGGCGCGGTGAAGGGCGACAACGTCTCCTACGACGGCCCCAACGCCGGGGGAGCCCGCCACAAACCCCTCCTCTCCGACTTCCCCTACCTGGCCGACCCCAACTGAGCCTGAATTGGGGGGAGGGGCTACCCCTCCTCCTTACCCTTTGGAGGAACCCATGTTGGCGAGCCGCCCCCTCGAGCACAGCCTAAAATCCCTCTGGATCGGGATCGCGCTGCTTCTGGCGGTGATCGTGGCGATCAGCACTTATACGGCGCGGCCTTCGCTGCCCGAGGCCTACCGCTACCGATTCGGCTCCAGCGGGCAAACCGGTGATGCCTTTGAGCGCGAACTGGCCTTTTACCAAGAGCGTATCCGCCGCAACCCCGGCGACGGGCTGGACCTGGCGGCCCTGGCCGGGGTTTACCTGAGGAAGGCTCGAGCCTCCGGCTGGAGCGGCTGGTATCTGCTGGCCGAGCAATCCGCCCAGCGCTCCCTCGCCAACCTGCCGTTTGCCAACAGCGGGGCCTGGCTGGCCCTGGCCGAGATCGCTTCAGCACGCCACGACTTCATTGGAGCTTTACAAATCGCAGACCAGGTATTGAAGCAGAGGAATGATGAAGGAGCGCACTCGCTCAAATCTACCGTTTTTCTGGCCCAGGGGAAGCTAGAGCAGGCTCGACAGGAGATTGAGCCACTCATCCAGAACCTCCCCTCGATGCGCAACTTGTCCCAGCGGGCCCTGATCTATCTAGCCCAAGGCAAGGAAGCCTTGGCGCTCGAAGACTTCCGTCGTGCCCTGAGCCTTGAGGAACCCGGCGACACCTATGGCTCGGCCTGGGTGCGCACCCTGCTGGGGCGTTACTACGCTCAGCACGGCCAGCACGCCCTGGCGGCGGGGCTTCTCAACGAGGCTTTGCGGATTTCTCCCCAGTTCCCGCCGGCTTTGCAGATGCTGGGTGAGCTCGAGACCCGTAGCGGTAACTACCGCGCCGCCGAAGGGCACTTCAACCAGATGCTCTTCCGCTTCCGGGACTCGGCGACCCTCTACGATCACGCGGCCTTCCGGGGTTTGGCGCGGATTTACAAATTGCAGGGGGATGCTGCACGGGCCGAGAAGTTCTGGGCGGATTCGGAAAAAACCTTGCGCCGCGACGTGAATAGCGGTGCGTTCGGGCACCAGCGCGAACTGGCCCAATTGCTGCTCGAGCGCGGCCACTCTGCCGATCTCCCCGAAGCCCTAAAGCTGGCCCGGTCTGAACTCGACAACCGTCGTGACGCCGAGACCCTGAACGTGCTGGCTTGGGCTCTGCTCGAAAACGGCCAGGCGCAGCAGGCCGAAAAGGTGATAGGAGAGGCCCTGGGGCAGGGGGTAAAGGACGCCGTGCTCTACTACCGGGCCGGTCGGATTCAAGAAGCGCTGGGTAAAACCGAAGCGGCCCAGGCTTTTTACAAGCAGGCCATGACGATTGATCCGCAGCTGGACGAACGTGCCCGTACGCTGCTGGGCTTGGGGGAGTGAGGTTATGAGACGCTTATTGCTCGGCTTGCTGGCGGTTTTCTCGATATCGGCCTATGCCCACTGGGCTGATTTGGCGGTGTCGGAGGTGACGGTAGGAGAGAAGGACGTGCAGATGACCCTGACCCTCCCCACCGGGCTCGTGGCTTTTGCCGACGACGACCACAGCGGGCGGCTCTCGCCCGAGGAAGTGCGGACCCATAAAGCGCAACTCGAGCGCTTCCTGTCGGAGAAAATCCGGCTACGCAGCGAGGGGAAAGCCGGAACATTAGCCGTCAGCCCGGTCAATCTCGAGACCCTCCCGGACCGGCCCGGCCTCAGCCGCAAAAGCCACAGCACCCTGGGGCTCACCTACACCTGGCTAAAGCCCATCGGCGACCTCCGCATCCGCTACGACCTCTTCATCCCCACCGCCCCCAACGCCAGCAACCTCATGACCCTGATTCGCGGCGAGCAGGTGTCAAACACCCTCAAGGTGTCAAACACCGTGTTCACCCCGGAAAAACGCGACTTCACCCTGAGCGCGGGCGGGGAGAGCCACACCGAGACCCCCAACTTTATCGCCCTGGGCATGGAGCACATCCTCAGCGGGTACGATCACCTCTTGTTCTTGCTGGCTCTTTTGATGCTGGGGGGCGGGCTGGGGTATTTGCTCAAGGTGATCACCGCCTTTACCGTGGCGCACTCCATCACCCTGTCCCTGACCGCCCTGAACCTCATCCACCTGCCCGGTCGGTTTATCGAAAGCGGGATCGCTCTCTCGATCGCCTGGGTCGCGGCGGAGAACCTATTTGGCAAGGACCCGACCAAATTGCAGCGCTCCCGCTGGGCGGTCACCTTCCTCTTCGGCCTGATTCACGGGATGGGCTTTGCGGACATCTTGCGCGAGGTCGGGATTCCCCGCGATAACCTTCTGGTTTCGCTTTTCGGCTTCAACCTGGGAGTGGAGTTGGGGCAGATGATCTTCGTGATCCCGGCCTTTTTGCTCCTGGTGCTCCTCAAGCGGATTCCTTGGGAAGCCCGGGTACGCTGGGCCATCTCGGCGGCGACGGTGGTGGCCGGGCTTTACTGGTTCGTCCAGCGGGCCTTTCTGAGCGCCTGAATTCTCGCCCGCGGAGGATACACGGTGGGGGATCTTACACGACAGGGTTGGGCGGCTCCTGGCCGGATAGAACCGCCAGGAGATTTCTTACCGCGACCTCGGTCATGCGCTCGCGGGTTCGGCGGCTCGCCGAGCCCAGGTGGGGGATCACCACGACGTTAGGGAAGGAGAGCAGGGGGTGATCTACCGGTAAAGGCTCGGGGTCAGTTACGTCGAGGGCGGCCCCGCCAAGATGCCGCGAGCGAAGCGCCTCGAGCAGTGCCTCTGTGTCCACGATGGGGCCTCGAGCCGAGTTGACCAGGATGGCCCCAGGTTTCATCCGGGCGAAGCGCTCTCGGTTCATCAGCCGGTGCGTCTCGGGGGTGAGTGGCGTGTGGATCGAGACAAAATCGGATTCGGCGAGCAAGCCCTCGAGCCCGCGATACTCGGCGCCCAGCGCCAGAGCCTGGGGTTTGGGGGTGCGCGAGTTGTAGAGAACTCGCATCGAGAACCCCTTGGCCCGCCGGGCCATGGCCTGCCCGATGGCGCCGAAACCCACAATGCCTAGCGTGGAGCCATGGAGTTCGGTGCCGATCAAAAGCTCGGGATGCCAGGTCTTCCACTCTCCCCGGCGCACGTAGTCCACGCCCTCCACGATCCGCCGCGCCACCGCGCACAGCAGCGAGAAAGCCAGGTCGGCGGTGGCCTCCATGTTCACGCCGGGAGTGTTGGTGACCCGGATGCCCCGGGCTTTGGCCGCGTTCAGATCCACGTTGTTGACTCCCACCGCGTAGTTGGCGATCACCCGCAAGCTCGGCCCCGCCGCGTCCATCACAGCGGCGTCAACGGGGTCGTCCACGGTGGGGATCAGGCCGGAGATGCCCCGCACCTGCTCGAGCAAAACTTCCCTCGGCGGTGGCAGAAACTCGGGCCAGATCTCCAGCTCGAGACCCGCTCGCCGAATCTCGTCCACCGCGGGGCCGGGGAGGTGGCGGGTGATGAGGACACGCACCTGCTGATTTTATCGCCGGGCCGATTGCGGCAAAACGGTCTGCCCGACCATCCGCACCTGCAAGGCCCGCAGCAGGTCGGTCTTGGAGAGGATGCCCACCATCTGGCCGTTTTCCAGCACCACCAGCCGGGAGAAGTTGCACTCCGACATCCGCTTGAGGGCATCCAGGGCGTTTGCATCGGGAGAGATGGCCTCGAGCTTGCCCATCCGCTCGGAAACGGGCGCGCCCGGGTCGGCGCCTTGCAGGTTATCCAGGCTCACCAGCCCCAGCACCCGCCCGTCCTCCACTACCGGGTAACCCATGTGGCGCTCGAGCATCATCTGTTGGAGAAGCTCGCCCACCCGCAGGGTCGGGGGTACGCTCTTCACCTCGTGGGTCATCAGGTCGCGCACCCGCACCCCTTGCAGGACCTCGCTCAGCGTAGCCTGCTCGGTCTCGGTGCTGGCCGCCATATACACGAAGAAGGCCACTAGCACCAAGAAGAGGTTGAACACCAAGAGCCCGAAGAGGCCCAGGGCGAAAGCGATCAGGCGGCTGATCCCGGCGGCGATGCGGGTAGCCTCGAGATAGGGCCGAGAGAGGGCCAGCAACGAGCGCAAGACCCGCCCACCGTCCAGGGGCAGCGCGGGGAGCAGGTTGAACAGGGCCAGGCTCAGGTTGATAAAGGCCAAGTACCCCAACAGAAACTGCCACCCGGCGGCCTCCGGTAGCACCCCGTGCAGCAAGGCGAAAATCCCCGACAGGGCCAGGCTTACCACTGGCCCCACGATGGCGATGACCGCCTCGGCACCACGGGTACGGGGGATGTCGGCGAGCTGAGCCACTCCGCCCAGCAGCCAGAGGGTGATCTCTCGGGTTTGCACCCCGTACATCCGCGCGGTGACGGCGTGCCCCAGTTCGTGAATGACCACGCTGGCGAAGAGGCCCAGCGCGGCCACCAGCCCCAGCAGGTAAGGGGTGTAACCCTCGAGCAGGCCAGGGTCGGGCCTGACCCCTAAGAGTTGCAGGTAGGTGGGAAGCTGGCTCCCGATCAGGAAGGCGAAGAGGGGCAAGACGATCAGAAAGCTCACGTCCAGCGAGACCGGAATGCCAAGGAGCTTGAAGGGAAGCCGCATGGCATTTCTGAACATGGCTCCAGTTTAGCGAGGCTTGATTGGGTGGATTGTTAGAAGTGGATGGTTAGAGCGGTTTGCATTATTTTTGCCCAACATTCATGGCAAACCTGGTTTGCGGCAAAGCCGTTTGCGGCAGAGCCGCCATGCCCCCTGCGCCACGCCGCATAGTGGCGAAAGAAGCATCTCCCCGATGAAGTTTTCTGAGCAGATATAGAAGTTCCGGCAACCGCCCTAGGCGGTAGAGAGAAGAGCGCTATTGCCGCTCGAGCTCTGCTACAATGCGCTCGAGCCTTCTATGACCTGGCCCTCCTAAACCTCTCGAATAAACCCTCGGCAGCCCTGAGCGAATCGGGGCGGGTTTGGTTTGTATCGGGAGGTTTTCGTGTGGAGTTTACTGCGGGACCCTACCATCCGCATCGTCTGGTTCGGGGAGAACGTCAACGAATTCGGCAACGCGCTCAACCACTGGGCGCTGGCTTGGTTGTTGTTCCGGGCTTACCCCGCGCAGCCGTGGGTCGCGGCCAGTACTTTGTCCGTGCAGGGGGTGGGCTTGTTGGTCGGTGCAACGGTGCTCGGCCCCAACCTGGATCGCTGGAATCGCCGGAGTCTGCTCGCCGGGAGCAACTTCGTACTAGCGGCTCTGGTCGCCCTAATCCCGCTTCTGATCCGCACTGACTTCGGGTTGGCCGGTTTATTCGTCGTCGCCTTCGGAATCGGCTTAGCTGTCAGCCTGACCATCCCCTCGCTGCAAGCCACCTTGCCTTCACTGGTTCCCCTCGAGCGTCTGCAACCCCTGCAAGCCCTCTTCGGCTTGACTTTTTCGCTGAGCAACGTCACCGCGCCCTTGACGGCGGGCTTGCTCATCGCCGCTATGGGAGCGGATGCGGTGATGTGGGTCAACGCCGCCACCTTCGCTTTCGCTGGGGTCTGCTACCTGCTTGTGCGGTTCCCTCCGCAGCGCTACGCCGAGCGGCTCGAGGGCTCGGCCTTGCGGCGGTGGTGGGGGCAGGTGAGCGTGGGGTTACGATTCGTGTGCTCGAGGCCCGCCGTGTGGGGGATCATCCTGATGGTCTCGGGGCTCAACGCCTTCACCGACCCCTACAACTCACTGTTCTTGCCCCGCCTCGCCGAACGCTTTTTCACCGACCTCCAGCTCCCAGCCTGGCTCGGTTCCGACCCCCAGGCGGCGGGTCTTGGACTGTTCGACACGGTGACGGTCAACACCGAGTTCCTGGCCACCCTCTGGCTCGGAGCCCGCAGTTTTTCAAACGCGGTGGCTTTCCACTACCTGTGGGCGGGCTGTCTGCTGACGACGGTCGGGTTTTTGGGCGCGGTGCTGGCCCCGAACCTTGCCCTGTCGCTGTTCTTCTGCTTCTTGCAGGGGCTGGGGTTCGCCCCGGTCTCGGTGCTGGTCAGCACGCTCCTGGGCCGACTGGTGCCCGAGGAACTTCGCGGTCGGGTGGGCAGCGTGCGTTTGTTCTTGGGCCAAACCCTGCGCCCGCTGAGCCTGGCCGCGACGGGGGCGCTCATCACCCCGCTGGGGCTCGGTGGGGTGGCGTTGGCCCTGTTCTTGGCGGTGGCCCTGCTGGTGGGGTTCGGGGGGGCTCGAGCCTCCAAGGATTTAGAGCCAGCTTCAAAGCTGTAGGGTACGCGAGCGCACCGGCACGTTGCTCGTAGGGGCGAACCTCGGGTTCGCCCTGACCCCCGACCAGCAGATTAACGGCGACCCTGACATCAACCGTCTACCCTCACGTGACGCGAGGGCGCCCCTACAAAAAACCTGGATCACCATCGGGCGCGATTCACAGCCAGCTTCGCAGCCAGCGTAGCCAGTTCTCGCCGAGCACCCCAGCCCTGGCCTCGGCGCTCAGTAAATCCCCGATCTTGGCGAGGTCGCCGGGCTGGTCTAGCCCCTCGGGGTTCTCGTTCATCCCGAACCCCCCGTCGAAGTCCGAGCCGATGCCCAACTGCTCCCACCCGGTGAGCCGGGCGTTGTGCTCGAGGTGGGTTTGCACCACGCTCAAAGGCACCCGCGGCATCCCCCGGCTCCAGGTGTGGTCGAGGAAGAAGTTGAAGAGTACCAGCCCCACGATCCCGCCTCGAAGGGCGATGGCTTTGATTGTCTCGTCGCTCAGGTGGCGGTTGGCGAAGGGCGGTTCCGACCCGCCCAGCAAAGCCCGGGCGTTGGAGTGCGTGGCGCAGAGCGGCCCCCGCCAAAGCTCGAAGGCCTCCACTACGGCCTGCTCGTCCATGTGCGAGAGGTCCAGGGCCAGGCGGCTTTCCTTCATCGCCGCCAGGAGTTCCCGCCCCAACTCGGTGAGACCGCCGGGCTCGCGGGTTCCCCCGGCGTAGCGGGTGCGGTTCCAGGAGGGGCCGATGAGCCGCACGCCCTGCTCGGCCCAGAAACTCACCTCCTTGGGTTCCCGCACCGGTTCCGCCCCTTCCATCAGCACCACCAGGCCGGTCACCCGGTCCGATTCCCAGGCTTTGAGGTGAGCCTCGAGTTCGGCCTTGTTCGTGACCAGCCGCACCCACCCGGCATCCTGCCAGCGCCGGTACACGTCCAGTTGGGCCAGCGCCGCTTGGTGAGCCATCTCGGGGTCGGGGCACTTCTTGGGCGAGGCATAAAGGGTGGCGAAAGCCAGCGCCACGCCGCCCTCCCGCAGCGCCGGGAGGGTGACGGTGGGAATGCCCTCGATGCCCGGGTCGTGCTTGCGGATCTCCTCGAGGGGCAGGGTGAGGTCGCGGCCAAGCTCGAGGGCGCCATAGGCTAAGTCGAGGTGGGCATCTACGATCATGGGCTTATGCTAAACGAGGAATACGAGTGCGGTCCAACGCTGCTTCGACAGCCACCGTTGGCCCATGTCCGGTAGTTCTTGACGAGGTGGCTACCATACAAGAGTCATCCGGGGGTGCCGGTTTGGCTCACCCTTGGATCCTTGGGCTACTTATGACTTGTAGAAAAATTAGAATGAGCCCTGAGTATTAAGACCTTATCCTAAGGGGCTGTACTAGATAAGCTCTATGTTTTACGGGCCTAACGCTGTCCAGCACGGCACATCCCGATTCCCCGTTTCGCCCGAACTGTCGAATCGCTTACTGCGTCCCAGACGGACTTTCTTGACCCCGTTCTTTCTCGCCGAAAAACACTGTTCTGGGCATCAAAATCGCCAAAAGCCTGTGATGGGAATCGGAATCTTACCTGGTACAGCCCCCGATCGGGGTCCGCTCCCTCGCCCTGAGCGACTTCAACATCAACCAGAACCCGATCAGCGTGCCAGTTTTTGGCGAATACTTCAACGTGAGCGCACCTCGCTTGACTGGGCCGCGCGGCCTAGTAAGCCCCTGGAACACCCCCGTGGCTTTATCCACCTTCGTCAACGTATTTCTGGCTGGGCCGGATCGCTTTTTGCTTCCAGCTCCTGGTTCTGCTCAGCCAGGTCCTCTCTTTCCTGCCGCCAGAGGTTTTGGCTCGAGCCCGGCTGAGCTGGGTGGGCTCGAGGAGCTGGATCCGGTGGGGAACCGGGCTGGTGCTGGGATATGCGCTATTGATTTTCCTGGGCGGCTTCGTGGGCCTCACCGATCCCCGGATCGTCAGCATAGTGCTGTTTGTGTTGACCTTTTGGATGGTGCGTCGGAAAGCTGGAGGATTCCTCGGACAAGGCCTATCCATGCGGCCTTGGCAGGGAGTCAGCCTGCTCTGCCATGCAGGGGCAGTAGTGGCGGTGCACCTCCCTACGCTCGTTACGCTGAAGCAACAGCCCCGATCACTTGGCGAACCAAGCTCCTGCAGGGTGCCGATGAGCCTCGCAGAAATTCTGGTCACGCTTCTGCTCTTCCTAGTGATCCCCCTCCTGGTCCTGCTCGCTGACCCAGGGCGATGGCATCCAGGAGTTCCGCCGAACTCAGCCAGCCCCGCGCTACCGTCTCCTGCAAGAAGGCCGCCAGCACATAGCCGCTGCCGAACAGTACCGCCCCCACCTTGAGGAAGAAGAGAAAAAGGGTGGAGGGCTCGGCGGCCAGGACTCGAGCCCTCCGCGCACCGAGGGCTAAAAGCCCCACCAGCAAGACCACCAAAGCCTCATTCAGACCGATGGCGGCGAGCCCCAGCGCGCTCGATCCAGGCGAAGGGCTCCTTGCGCGGATGGGGGAGAAGGTCAATCAAAGCCTGGGTGATGATGGCCAGCACCGCTAGCCGGAACCCCAAGAAGGCCCCCTGGACGACCGGGAAGGATGCCGCTTCGCGGTACAGGGCTACCAGCGCGAGCGTCACCAGCGCGGCGGGTACGATAAACCCGAGCCCGCCCAACACCAACCCCCAGCCCCCCGCACGGGCGTAGCCCAAGAGCATCGTCATCTCGGTGGAGTTGGGGCCGGGAATCAGGTTGACTGCGTCCAACAACCGGCGGAAAGCCTCCCGGCTGACCCAGCCGCGCTCTTTCACCAAGAGCCGCTGGAAGATGGCGATGTGGGCGGCAGGCCCGCCAAAGGCGGTGAGGCCCAAAAAGAGGAAGGTTCACAGCACCTCGAGCGCTTTGGGCACCGTCTCAACCTAGCACAAGGAGCCTGGGGGCTGACTTAAGCGCGGTGTTGGTGGGTTAAAAGTCCACTTTCCCTCCTTGACTGCCGTCGCTTGACCCCTGGGGGGGCAGGATGTAGCCTAGCTTGCAGTAGGAAAGGAGGCCTCATGAAGCGTGTTGTGCAATATTTGGCTACCCTCGTCTTCGCCCTCGGCCTGGGGATGGCGCAGGATGCCCGTCAGACCACCCTCATCTACGGGGGAGATTGGTCGGATTTGATCACCCTCGACCCGCAGGTGTCTTACGAGTTTTCCGGTGGGCTCATCACCGATAACCTCTATGAAACCCTGGTTCGATTCGAGGGCACCGATCTCAGCAACCTCAAGCCGGGCCTGGCCGAAAGCTGGAAGGTGGACCGGGGCGCCAACGCCTGGACCGTCACCTTCAACCTGCGTAAAGGGGTGAAGTTCTCCAGCGGCAACGAACTCACCGCCAAGGACGTGGTCTACACCTTCGAGCGGGCCTTGGCCCTCAAGGGGCCGGGGTCGTTCCTCTTCACCGACATCGCCGCCCTCCAGCCGGGGGCCACCAAGGCGGTGAGCGACTACGTGGTGCAGGTGAGCCTGCCCAAGACCTCCTCGCCCAGCACCTTCCTCTCGATCCTGACCTTCAACATCGGAGGGATCGTGGATTCCGCCGAGGTGCAGAAAAATGCCAAGGGGAGCGACTACGGCAAAGAGTGGCTCACCGATCACTCCGCTGGGTCGGGGCCTTTCCGCGTGGTGCGCTGGGACCGGGGCTCGCAGGTGCTGCTCGAGGCCAACCCCAACGCGCGCAACAAGCCTAAGCTCCAGCGCATCATCATGCGCGAGATCAAGGAAGCCACCGTGCTTCGCACCGCGCTCGAGTCCGGCGAGATCGACATCGCCGAAGGGCTCACTCCCGAAGCCGTCAAGGCCCTCCAGGGCAACAACCGCTTCAAGATCCTGCGGGCCGACAGCCTGCGGCTCAACTATTTGGGCATGAACGTCAAGGAAGGGAGCCCCTTCGCCAACCCCAAGGTGCGCGAGGCGGTGCGCTACGCCATCAACCAAGACGAACTGGTGAACGGGCTGGTGCAGGGCAACGGCACCAAGATCCAGACCATCATCCCCAAGGGCCTTTTGGGCTATAACCCGGCCACCCCCTACAAGTTCGACCCGGCCCGGGCCAAGAAGCTTCTGGCCGAAGCCGGTTACCCCGGCGGCCTCGAGTTCGAACTGCTGGTGAGCACCGGCATCTGCGGCGGCGGCGTCCCCTGCGCCGACATCGCGGCCAAGCTGCAATCGGACTTCGCCAAGGCCGGGCTCAAGGCCAACGTCAAGGCCATCGCCAACGCCGAGGTGCTGCGCACCTACCGCGCCCAGAACCACCAGGTCGTGCTGGTGGGCTGGAGCCCCGACTTCCCCGACCCCGACGGCAACGCTACCCCGCTGGCGGATTTCGGCGCCAAGAGCATCGCCTGGCGCAACGTCTGGAACAATCCCACCGCCTCCAAGCTGGCCAACCAGGCCTCGCTCGAGACCGACGCCAACAAGCGGGCCGCACTGTACAAGCTCCTCACCGAGCTGGTGCTGCGCGAAGGCCCCTACGCGATCCTCTACCAGCCCGCGGTGCCCATCGGCCTCTCGGCCCAGGTTCAGGGATTTGTGCGCAGCGCCATCGGCACGGTGCGCTTCGAGAACATCAGCAAAGGTCAGCCATAACGCAGCCGGGGGCTGGAAGCTGGGGGCGAGGGCCTTTCCCAGCTTCCAGCTCCTAGCTTCCTGCTTCTTATGTTTTCCTATTTCATACGTCGCCTCTTTTTCGTGATCTTTGTCGTCTGGGGGGTCACCTTTGCTACGTTCTTCATCGCCCAGGTGGTTCCCATCGATCCGGCGGTAGCCGCGCTAGGCGATAACGCGCGGGAAGAACAGATCCAGGAGTTCCGCGAGCGCTACGGCCTCAACAAGTCCAAGCCCGAGCAGTACCTGATCTACATGGGCCGTCTGCTCTCCGGCGACCTGGGGAACTCGCTGCGCACCCAGCGCCCGGTGGTCAAGGACCTCCAGGAGTTTTTCCCGGCCACGGTAGAGCTTTCCATCGCGGCCTTCCTGGTTGCGCTGATCATCGGTATCCCGCTGGGGATCTGGGCAGCCATCCGGCAGAACTCCTCGGTGGACGTGGGGGTGCGGGTCTTGGCGCTTTTTGGTGGGGCTACTCCGGTCTTCTTCCTGGCAGTGCTCCTGCAGTATGTGCTGGCCCAACGGCTTGACTTGCTGCCGGTGCAAGGCCGCTTGGACGGCTTTTTATTCCCCCCGCCGCGCATCACCGGGATGGTGGGGATTGACGCCTTGCTGGCTCGAGACTGGACGGCTTTTTTCGACTCGCTCAAACACCTGATCCTCCCGGCTTTCGTGCTGGGGGCTTTCTCGGCGGCCATCCTGACCCGTATGACCCGGGCGACGATGCTCGAGGTGCTCTCGCAGGATTACATCCGCACCGCCCGGGCCAAGGGCTTGGCTCAGCGCATCGTGATCTTCCGCCACGCTCTCAAGAACGCCTCCTTGCCGGTTTTGACCCTGCTGGGCGGGCTCTTGGGCGGTCTCCTCTCGGGGGCGGTGCTCACCGAGACCATCTTTAGCTGGCCCGGCATCGGGCGCTACGTCACCCAGTCGGCCACCAGCCTGGACTTCCCGGCGGTGATGGGCGTGACTTTGCTGGTGGGGCTGGTCTATGCCCTGATCAACCTGGTCACCGACCTCTTATATGCCTTTCTCGACCCCAGAATTCGCTACGCTTAGGTGAAGCATGGCTGTCGCTATCAACGCTCCCACCGTCCGGCGCTCCCGCCCGCTGCGGCGCTTTTTGCGCAACAAGGGCGGGATGATCGGCCTGGGCCTCCTGGTGCTGTTGGTGCTGGTGGCCTTCCTGGCCCCGGTGATCGCCCCCAACCCCATCGAGCAGAACATCTCCGCCCGACTCCAACCGCCCTCCGCCCAGCACCTGCTGGGCACCGACCAACTGGGCCGCGACGTGTGGGCCAGGGTAGCCCACGGGGCCGGGATCTCGCTCAGGGTGGGGTTTGGAGTGGTGATTCTCTCGGTGCTGATCGGGGTGGTGGTGGGGTTGCTGGCGGGAACCCTGGGCGGGGCCTGGGACAACCTCCTGATGCGCTTCACCGACATCTTCTTCGCCTTTCCTTCGCTCATCCTGGCGATGGCGATCGCCGCTGCTTTAGGCCCCAACCTCAACAACACCGTGATCGCGGTAGCGTTGGTGAGCTGGCCGATTTATGCCCGATTGGTGCGGGCCAACGTGCTGGCTTTGCGCGAGCGCGAGTATGTGGAGGCGGCCCGGGCCCTGGGGGCCAGCGGCTCCCGCCTGATGCTGCGCCACCTCCTGCCCAACACCCTCACCCCCATCTTCGTGCAGGCCAGCTTCGACGTGGGCGGGGCCATCCTCACCGCTGCCGGGCTCTCCTTCATTGGCTTCGGGGCCCAGCCTCCCACGCCGGAATGGGGCGCGATGGTCTCCGAGACCCGCAACTTCATCGCCGAGGCCATCTGGGCTCCGACGGCCCCGGCTGTGGCGATCCTGCTGACGGTGTTGGCTTTTAACCTGCTCGGGGATGCCTTGCGGGACGTGCTCGACCCGAGGGCGAGGGATTAATTGGCGCGCTGGAGAGGCCTGTAAGGACGCAAATCAAGACTCGTGACTTGAGGGGGCCAGGAAGACCTGCGCTCTACGAGTGCACCCTCCGGGCTTGCGGGTTTCGTAAGGCCCACTCCCTCAATTCGGGGTCATCGAGCGGATGACCAGGGTGAAGAGGTCGGGGAACACCTCTTCCGGGTGTTAAGGAATCGCTTCACCACCCCCGACAGGGTGGTGAGTTTTTCTTGCTCGAAGCTCGGCCTTACCAAGTTCCCCTGGGCCTTTGCCCCGCAAGTCTTCTCAGGGCTCGAGCAGCACCTTCCCCGTGCTGGCCCGGTGCATCACGTGCTCGAAGGCTTTGGCGGCTTCTTCCAGCTTGAAGACCCGGCCCACCACCGGCTTCACGTGGCCCGCCGCCAACAGGGGGGCGAGGAACTGGGTGGCCTCCAGCATGGCCTCGAGGTCGGCCAGGAAGGGCACCAGCCACACCCCGATCACCGAGAGGTTCTTGCGCATCAGCTCCACCGGGCGCAGGGTGGCATACTGCTGGCTAGCCGAGCCGATCACCAGCAAACGCCCGCGCGGGGCCAGCATCCGCAGGCTCTGGCTGAAGCCTTCTCCGCCGACCAGCTCCATCAGCACGTCCACGCCCTTGCCGCTGGCCTCGCGGACCTTGGCCTCGAGTTCGGGGTCGCCTGAGAGAAAAGCCTGATCGGCCCCCAGGCTGCGGGCCAGCTCGAGCTTTTCCTCCTTCGAAGCTGTGGCGATGACCCGCAGGCCCATCGCCTTGGCGACCTGCACCGAGGCCGTGCCGAGGGCTCCGCCCGCCGCCTGAACCAGCACGGTCTCGCCCACTTTGGCCTGGCCCAGGGTGTGGAGCGAGAAGAAGGCGGTGTAGAAGGAGACCGGCAGGGCCGCCGCTTCGTAGGCATTCAGGTTGGGGGGAACCGGCAGCACGGCTCGAGCAGGTACCGTCGCGTATTCGGCAAAGGCTCCGCTCCCACCCAGGGCGGCCACAAGCTGGCCGACCTCGAGCCCCTCCACCCCTTCGCCCAGCTCTTCGATAATCCCGGAGAACTCCATCCCCGGCGTGTAGGGCACTCGAGTGCGGGTGAGATATTCCCCCTGCACCGCCAGGATGTCGGCGAAGTTGAGCCCGATGGCTTTCACCCGGACCAAGACCTCGCCCGGCTTGGCCGAAGGCTTGGGCAAGTCGGTGAGTTCCAAAACCTCGGGGCCGCCCAGTTTTTGCACCAGGATGGCTTTCACGAGGGCTTCCCGGCGATCTGCTCGAGCTGGGCCAGGTGGTTGAGGTCGTGCCCGGCGACGAAGCGAACCAACATCCGCAGGCTCTCCCATTCCTCGCGCTCGGGGTGGTAGTAGGTGCGCTCGAGGTCATCATTGCTGAGGCCGTCCACTAGGGCCAGGTTCCAGGCCCGTAGGGCTTTGAAGGTCTCGAGGGCTAGGGGCAGTGTAAGGCCCGAATAGCGCTCGGCCCAAGCCTCCTGGTCGAAGGGCTGGACGGTGTGGTTGTCCTCGGCGAGTGTTTGACGGATGCGAAACCCCATGGCTAGCTCGGTGTCGGCCAGGTGGCAGAGGATTTCCCGCGCCGTCCACTTGCCGGGGCCGTAGCTGTTCTCCGGCTCGAGCCGAGAAGCAAGGGCCACCCGGCTATCGCCGCGAAAATACGCCTCGAGCTTTGTGGGGGTCTGCCTCCACACTTCCAGGGGGTCACGGTCGCCCAGGAAACCCAGGATGCGGCTCAGGTAAGGGTTCATGGGGCCATCCTACTCTCTTCCGGCTAAACTGAGACTACCGATCCGCGTCGTTGTGTGGGTGCTCGAGGAGGTGGGGTATGTGAACGGCAGAAAACGCGCCCGCTCAACTGGTTTGGCTTGGGGCCGGCTCTGGGAGCTTGCGTGGGGGCCACCAGGAGCAATTTGGGCGCGGGGATGATGGTGGGGGGGCTCCTGGGAGCCGGAACCGCCCGGAGAACTGACGCAGCTCATCCCCCCCGGAGCAGCACGGGAAATTAGGGCGATTGTCGTAACTTTTGCATCAGCCTCCCGCCCGAGAAAAGGGCGAATTGCCAATCGCCCCAAGCTTTCGTGCTAGGCGATGAGCGATCCGCGAGCTTTTTAACGGCTAAGCCCCGGCGAAGGAAAGCTCGGCCACCTCCACCATCGGGGAGCCGACCACCGCGAACATCACCTCCCACTCGAGCTTGTCGCCCAGCGCGGTGATGTTTTGCAACAGGCTCAGGAAATTCCCCGCCACCGTGAAGTTCTCCACCGGGTAAGCCACCTCGCCGCCCTCGACCTTGAGGCCCAAGGCTTGCAGGCTGAACTCCCCCGAGATGGGGTTGGCCCCGGCGTGGAGACCCATCAGCTCGGTGACGATGACGCCCTCGCTCAGCCGGACGCCACTGCCGGGCTCGAGGTAGAGGTTGGTGGGGGCCACCCCCAGCACGCCCTTGTAGCTGCGGGCGGCGTGGCCGGTGTTCTCGGTATTCATCTGGTGGGCGGTCTCGGAGTTGTGGGTGAAGGTCTTGAGCACGCCCTTCTCGATCAGGACGGTGCGCCGGGCCGGGGTTCCCTCCGCGTCGAAGGGGCGCGAGGCCAGCCCGCCGGGGAGGGTGGGGTCGTCCACCAGGGTGAAGAGTTCGGAGGCCACCTTCTGCCCGATCTTTCCCGCCAGCAGGCTCTTGCCCTCCAGCGCCTGTTTGGCCGAGAGCATGAACGTGCCCATCACCGCCAAAAGCTGCCCGAAGGCTTTGGGCTCGAAGTAGGCCCGGTATTTCCCGGTCTTGAGCGGCTGGGCGTTCAGGAGCCGCCCGACCTTGTGGGTGAACTCGAGCGCGGTCTTGCCCGGCTCAAGCGCGTGGAACTCCTTGGAGACCTCGAGTTCGAGCCCCTGCTTGAGGCTGGTCCCCTCGGCCATCACCGCGTAGGCCATCAGGGCGCTGTAGCCGTTGCGGTACGCGCCGGAGACCCCCTGGGTGGAGCCCAGCCTGACCTGGGTCTCGTCCTCGGTGTAGCGGGTCATCTGCACCTGCTTCATGCGGGGATCTTGGCGCAAGGCCCCCTCGAGGTCGAGGGCGGCCTGGCGTTTTTGCTCGAGTGGGGCGGAGAGGCCCTCGCCCAGCAGGTCGTGGGTGCCCATCGCGCTCCCGGCGGGCAGGAAGCCCCCGCTGCTCGACTGCAACAGGGCGTTCTCGCGGGCTTCGGCCAGCACCCAGTCCAGGGCTTGGGGGGTGCGCTCCTCGGTGTAGGCGTAGCCGACCTTGCCGCCCGCGACCAGCCGCACCCCGATTCCCCCTTGGGTGGCCTGGGTGATCTGCTCGAGCCGGGCTCCCTGGGCTTGCAGGGTGAGTTCGCGGTTTTCCGTGGCCAGCACTTCGATCTCGAGGCCTTGCTGGCGGGCTTTTTGCAGGAGATAGTTTTTGGCTTCTTCGTACGTCATAGTGACCTCGGGCTCCGAGCGGCGGGCTTTGAACGGCGGAAAAGCGCTTCCCGATCCCGCTGCTCGCAGATCGCTGCTCGTGTCATCAGGCTTGTCCCCCCACCACGATCTCGCTCACCAACACGTGCGGCTGGCCGACTTCGGTGGGGATCGAGCCGGAGAGGCTGCCGCACATGCCGGGGGAGGTCTCGAGGTCGTCGCTCACCGCCGCGATCTTCCGGATGGTGTCGGGGCCTTTGCCCACCAGCATCGCCCCCCGCACCGGCTCCTCGATGCGCCCGCCGCGGATGATGTAGCCCTCCTTGACCCCGAAGTTGTACTCGCCCGAGCCGGGTCTCACCTGCCCGCCGCCCATGTCGGCGGCGTAGAGGCCGAACTCGATCCCCTCGAAGAGTTTTTCCTTGGGGGTATTGCCGGGGGCGATGAAGGTGTTGCGCATCCGGCTGGTGGGGGCGAAGGTATAGTCCTGCCGCCGACCCGAGCCGGTGGGGCGGTAGCCGGTGAGCAGGCTGCCCAGCCGGTCCACCATGTAGCTTTTGAGCACCCCGTTTTCGATCAGGACGGTGCGCTCCGAACGCATCCCCTCGTCGTCGAACTCCTGCGAGCCCCAGCCGTGGGGGGTGGTGCCGTCGTCGATGTAGGTCACGCAGTCCGAGGCCACCTTCTCGCCCAGCTTGTCGGAGAGCACGCTGGTCTTCTTGGCCACCGAGGTGGTCTCGAGCAAGTGCCCCAGCGCCTCGTGGAAGATCACCCCGCCAAAGGCGTTGCCCACCACCACCGGCATAGTCCCGGCAGGGGCCGGTTTGGCCCGCAGGTTGGTGAGGGCTTGCTGGGCCGCTTGGCGGCCTACCGAGGCCGGGGGGTAGAGGTCGAAGATCTCGAGGCCCACTGATAACCCCGGCCCGGAGGTCCCGGTCTGGGCTCCGGTATCGTCTTGGGCGATGGCCAGCACGTTGATCCGGCTACGGATGCGCTTGTCTTCGGCCCAGACCCCCTCGCTGCTCGCGACCAACACATCCTGCTCCCACTCGGTGAGCGAGGACTGCACCTGTTTGATCTGGGGGGCGATGCGGGCTCCGCTCTCGGCTTCCAACAGGCGCTCGAGGCGGTAGCGTTTGTCCTTGGCCCCCAGCGGGATCTTAGGGGCGTGGAGCCCTCGAGGGGCTTCCTTGCGGAAATCCAGCCCGCCTTTGCCGCCCGCGTCCACCTGCCCTGCCGTGCCCTTGAGCCTTACCAGGGTCTCGGTGAGCTCGAGCAGGCTCTGCGGCGTGAGGTCGTTGGTGTAGGCGTAGACCACCTCGGTGCCGTAGAAGAGGCGCAGACCCGCCCCGTACTCGAGGCCGCTGGTGGCCTCCTTCACCTCGCCGTTCAAGACCCGCATGCCCCGCCGCTTCCAGCGCTCCACGTATAGCTCGGCGAAGTCCGCCCCACCCGAGCGGGCCCTGCCGAGCACGTCGCCGACCAAACTTTCCGCTAGCATCCGTTCTCCTTTCGGGTCAATCCAAGATCCGTACCGGGAGAGTCTACTAAAAAACTGACCCGCCGGTCATCCACCGGGGGTACGATTCGCCCGATGGGTGAGGGCAGGGCCTAAGCTTTCGAGCCCTCGTCGGCTTTGTAGGGTTCGTGCAACTGTACCGGCTTGGCCCTGCTACGGGAGCGGATGTTCAATGCCTCGACAAAGAGGGCGAAACCGATGGCGAAGTAGATGTACCCCTTGGAAATCTTCTGCCCGAAGCCCTCCGCGATGAGCGTGACCCCGATCAAGAGCAAAAAGGAAAGCGCCAGCATCTTGACAGTGGGGTGGCGGTTCACGAAGTCGTAGATAGTCTTGGCCGAGAAGAGCATGATCGCCACCGAGATCAGGATGGCTGCTACCATCACCCTGACGTAGGGGGTCATGCCCACCGCGGTAATCACCGAGTCGATCGAGAAAACCAGGTCGAGGACCATCACCTGGGC
Source organism: Meiothermus sp. (assembly GCA_035760705.1). Lineage (GTDB taxonomy): Bacteria > Deinococcota > Deinococci > Deinococcales > Thermaceae > Allomeiothermus. The sequence goes on from DASTSL010000133.1 coordinate 54,852, forward strand.
GATCACCGCGCCGAAGGTAGGGGCCACCCGGGCGTTCACGTGGCCCTCTTCGCCCTCGAGCCGCTCGTGGATCTCCTTGACCGATTTATAAATCAGAAAGAGCCCGCCCGCGATCAAAATGATGTCTTTCCCGGAGATCCCCTGACCCAACACGGTGAAGAGGTCGTTTTGCAGGCTGATGGTCCAGCCGATAGTGAACAGCAGAAAGAGCCGCATCCCCGCCGCGGCGATGAGCCCGCTCTGGCGGGCTCTGGCTTGTTGCTCGGGGGGCAGCTTGGCGGCCAGGATGGAGATAAAGATGACGTTATCTACGCCCAGGACGACCTCGAGCAGCACCAAGGTCACCAGCGCTGTCCAGATTTCAGGGTTGGCGATCCATTCCACGAGAATTGAGCCTAGCGCCCAGGCTGGCCATCAATCAGGGTTTGGCATGCGGTACAACCGTCCCCTTGACCTTTGCGTAAAGTGACGGCAGGAGGCCCCCTGTGATTCCCGACCCGGTGATTCAGCCCGGCCCCGAAGTGGCGCTCCGGTGGCTACTCGAAGGCAACCGCCGCTATGTTGAACACCGTGCCCGGCACCCCCGCCAGGGCGCGAGGACCCGCTTGCGGGTGGCCCAGGGGCAGCACCCCTTCGCCATCGTGCTGGGCTGCGCCGACTCGCGGGTAGCCCCCGAGGTGATCTTCGACCAGGGGTTGGGCGACTTGTTCGTGGTGCGGGTGGCGGGCAACGTGGTGGACGAGTTGGTGGTGGGCAGCATCGAGTTCGCCGCTGGGGCTTTCGAGGTTCCGCTGGTGATGGTGCTGGGCCACGATCAATGCGGGGCGGTGCGAGCCGCGCTCCAGGTTTTCGAGCAGCAGGGCCCGCTGCCCGGCCACGAAGGAGCCTTGATCGAGCCGATCCTGCCCGCGATCCGGGAGGCTAAGGGATTAGCAGGGGACCCGACCTGCCTCGCGGTGCGGATCAACGTGCGCAACATGATCGCCAAGCTCGAGGCCGACGAGCTTTTGGCTCCGCTGGTGAAGTCGGGGAAGCTCAAGATCGTGGGGGGCGTCTACCACCTCGAGAGCGGGAAAGTGGACTTTATCGCTTGAGCGGGCGGGCCTGAGCGGATAGCTCGGCCACGGCTTTCTCCAAGGCCAGCCGGGGGTCGCGCCCGGTCTTGGCGGCTTGCTCGGCTCTGAGCAGGGTCTCGAGGGCTTTGTCCAGCGTCTTTGGGTCTACGGTCTTGGCCAACGCCAGGGTCTGCTTGGCCGCGTAGGGGTGCATCCCCAACAGGCTCGCGGCTTCGCCCTCGCCCAAAAGCGGGTCTTCGTAGAGATGCGCCCAGGCTCGAGCCAGCTTGGCGTACTGCCACGACAACGCGCCCAGAATCCGAATAGGGTCCTCACCGCGCTCCATCAGCCCTTGCAGGTGCCGGAAGGCCGCCGAGGCCTTGCCCTCAGTGACCGAGCGCACCAAGTCGAAGCCGGAGATGGGGGCTTCCAGGGCGGCTAGGGCCTGCACCTTCTCGAGCGTGATCGGCGGGGTGACCAGGGTGAGCTTGTCGAGCTCGCGCTGGAGCGACTCGAGGCCCAGCGCCGGGTTCTCCGCGCTGCCCCGACCCCCTAGCAGGCTGGCCAGGTACTGGTGGATGGCGGCGTTGGTCTTGAGGCCCATGGCCTTAGCCCGGTTCTCCACCCAGCGCACCAGGTCTTTGCCCTGTGGGGCGGGGTTGTCGCGGATGCGCTCCTTGGTGTACCACTTGCTCCGGGCGGCGGTGGGCCTGGGATCTAATAGCAGCACCACGGCGCTCTCGGGGAGGGGCTCGAGGGCTTCCTTGAGGGGCTTCCACTCCCCCTCGCTGATCTCGCGCAAATCTACGAGTGCCCCGCTCGGCCCGAACAGGCCGCCGCTGGCTTCTTGTACGACCGTTCCAGGCTCGGGGGGCAGCAGGCGAGGGGAGAGGCCCCGCACCCTGGCCTCTTGCAGTAAAGCCTCCTGGGCCAGAAAGGGGTCGCCGGTAAACGCTAGGATCACGAGAGATAGCTTAAAGCAGAAAGCACAACGCTAAACAGCCTTTGCTGATTGCTTAAGATGTTCGGGATGCGCCGGTTTTGGGTCAGGATTCTTGCGGTGGGATTGCTACTGGGGTGGTTGGCTTACGCGGTTCCGCTGGGGTATATCCTCACCAACCAGGGGCCCACCACGGCGCGTCCCTCGGAGGCCGTGTTGGTGCTGGGGGCCAGGGGTTATATCGACGGGGAGATCAATCCTTGCTTGGTGGGTCGGGTCCGAGAGGGGGTGCGGCTCGTTCGGCAGGGCTTGGCTCCCTATCTGATCGTCTCGGGTGGGTATGACCCCGAGGACGGCCACCTGGAGGCCGAGGTGATGGCCCAGATCGCCCAGGGCCAGGGCTTGAAGCCCGAGCAAATCGTGCTCGAGCCCAAGGCCACCTCCACCTACGAGAACCTGCTTTTCACCAAGCAGATCATGGAAGCGCGCGGCTGGGATTCCCTGATCATCGTCAGCCAGGCCTTTCACCTGCCCCGCGCGGCGTTGATGGCCGGGGAACTGGGGCTGAACTTCACCCTGGCCCCGGTGCCAGACGACCCCTGCCCGACGGTGTTTTTGGCCCGCTCGTACCTTCGCGAACCGTTGGCACTGGATTTTTACTGGCTGGGCGGCAGGGGGACCCCAGCGCCCTAGAGGCCCACCCAGGCCTTGCCGTCCCAGCGGGCCACGTAGACCTTGCGCGGTCCGCCCGATTCTTCCGCCCAGACCACGTAGGGGTTGCCGTTCTTGTCCAGCACCATCGCGAAGGAGTCCACGTTGGACTTCTGGCTGTTGAGGTATCCGCCGAGCTGCACCCACCCCTTTCCATCCCAGCGCCGTACCACCACGTTGATCGAACCCTGGTTCTCGAGATAACCCACCACCGGGTTGCCCTTAGGGTCGAGCCGCAGCACCGGCAGGCTGGCCCCGCCGCTCATGGCGTTCACCGACTCGCCATAGGGAACCCAAGATTTCCCGTTCCAGCGCTTCACATAGACGTTGTAGCCTTTGCCCCCACCGGATTCGTGCCAGGCCACCACCGGGCGATCCTGGGCGTCCAGCGCGATGGAGGGACCCGCCCCGTAGTAGTCCTTGTTGCTGCTCAACATCCCGCCCCAGGGAACCCAATTCTTGCCGTTCCAGGTTCCGGCGTAGACCGCGAAGCCCAGCGAGCCCACCCCCTCCTCGTAAAGCTGCACGCTCCAGGCTAGGATGGGCTGGTTCTGCTTATTTACCACGATGGCCCTCGAGCGCGAGGAGGAGCTGATATCCGAACTCAAAGATCCCCGGTCGATCACCTGCCACTCCTTCCCCGTCCAGCGGCTCACGTAAACACTGTCCCCGTTGAAGTCGGGGGGCATCTCGCTCCACTGCACATAGGGGTTCCCTTGCCGGTCGAGCGCCAGCCGGGGGATGTCCGAGACCGTGCCCGGGCTCAAGGAAGGGGAGTCGCCGAAGGTCTTCCAAGCCTGTCCGTCCCAGCGGGCCACGTAGAGCTTGCCCGAGCCGGTCAGCTTGCCCTGGCTGTCGTTGTTTTTTTCCGTCCAGGCCACCACCGGCTGGCCTTGCGGGTTCACCGCCAGCGCGGTGTAGGCGGCGTTCTGGCCCTGGTCGCGGTTGAGCGTATCGCCCAATGCCACCCAGCGGCCATTCTCCCAGCGCTTGGCGAACACCTGGGTCACGTCGCCGGTTTTCTCCACCCACGCGACGATGGGTCGCCCCTGGGGGTCGAGCGCCACCGAGGGTTTGAGCGCGTCCTGAGCGGGGTTATGGTTGACCAGCGTGCCGGCCCCCGCCGAAAAGCCTTGTCCGAGCAGGAGAATCCCCGCAAGTAGCGGAAAGAAATTGTTCATACCGGCTCAGATTACCTCAGACCTTTCTAGAGCGGGAAGGGCTCGAGGGAATAGGCCGGACAGAGCGATCTCGCTGCTCGAGGCCGACCTTCCCAAGGGCACCTCTGTCTCGGCGTTTCAGGGGCAGCCGCGACGGCTCAGCCGAGCGCGTTGTGCCCGGTGAACTCCCGCCCCAGGATCAGGGTGTGGATGTCGTGGGTGCCCTCGTAGGTGTCCACGGTCTCGAGGTTCAGCATGTGCCGGATGCTGTGGTACTCGAGGGTGATCCCGCTTCCGCCCAAGATCTCTCGGGCCGAGCGGGCTGCGTGCAAAGCCGAGCGCACGTTGTCCCGTTTTCCCAAACTCACCTGTGCGGGGCGAAGTTTTCCCGCGTCCTTGAGCTGGGCCAAGCGCCATGCGAGCAGGAGGCCCTTGCTGTGGTCGGCGGCCATCCGCACCAGCTTTTCCTGCACCAGTTGGCGCGAGGCGATGGGCTTGCCGAAAGTAGTGCGGCTTTGAGCGAAGGCGAGGGCTTCGCTGTAAACGGCCTCCAGCGCCCCCAAGGCCCCCCAGGCGATGCCGAAGCGGGCTTGGGTGAGGCAGGAGAGGGGAGCTTTAAGCCCTTCGGCCTTGGGGAGCATGAGGCGGGAGGGAAGGCGCACCTCCTCGAGCACCAGCTCGCTGGTCACGCTCGCGCGCAGACTCATCTTGTGCTTGACCTCGTTGGCCTTGAAGCCCGGGGTGTCGGTCGGCACGATAAAGCCGCGCACCACCCCGGCCTCGTCCTTGGCCCATACCACCGCGATGTGGGCCAGGTTGCCGTTGGTGATCCACATCTTGGTGCCAAAGAGGACGTAGTGGTCGCCGTCTTTGCGGGCGCGGGTCTTCATGTTGGCGTCGGGGTCGCTCCCGCCATCCGGCTCGGTGAGGCCGAAGCAGCCGATCATCTGCCCGCTGGCCAGCTTGGGCAGGTATTCGCGCTTTTGCTCCTCCGAGCCGTAGGCGTAGATGGGGTACATCACCAGGCTCGACTGTACGCTGGCAAAGCTACGCAGCCCCGCGTCGATGCGCTCGAGTTCGTAGGCCATCACCCCGTAAGCGGCGCTGCTGGCCCCGCCGCCGCCATACTCGGTGGGGATGGTGGGGCCTAAGAAGCCCATCTCGGCGAACTTGGGAACCAAGTGGCGGGGGAACTCCCCGGCTTCCCACCAGCCGCTGATATGGGGCAGGGCCTCGGCCTCGAGGAACCGCCGGGCCGCCTTCTGGATCTCGCGCTCCTCGGGGGTGAGGAGTTCTTGGATGCTCAGGAAGTCGAACATAGCAGGAGGATACCAGAAGTGCTGAACGCCGAGCGCTAGAGGCTCAGCGCTTTACATCCGGCGTACCTAGGTTGCTGGTGGCCGAGCGCTCCCGGCGCAGGAAAAACAGCAGGCAGGCCGCCAGGGGGATGAAGCCCAGCCAGAGATTGGGATAGGGGTAGAAGAGGGACACCGCCAACAGGCCCATCACCCAGCTTTCCCAGCGCTGCAAGGGGCGGCGGGTATAGCCCACCGTGGCGGCGGCCAGGAAGACGATGGCCGCGGCGGTGAAGAAGAAGCGCTCGAAGATGATCAGCCAGCCCTCGAGGCCGGGCACGTTTTGTAACACCGGCAGGATCAGCAAACCGGTCCCGGTGAAGGAGAGCAGGAAGAAAAAGCCGATGATGTACTTGGCGAGCGCCACCCGTGCTGCGTACACCCCGGTGGTGATGGGGTCGGTCTTGAACACCGAGGCCGCAGCATAGGCCGAGAGCGCCACCGGGGGGGTCACGTCGGCCAACACCGCATAGTAGAAGAGGAACATGTGGGTAGCCAAGGTCGCCGCCAACACGGCTTGTTGCTCGGCCAGCCCGTAACCGATAAAGTTCGACTTCGCCAGGTTGATGATGGCCGGTGCGGTGAGTGAGGAGGTGAGCACGTAGGTGGCGGTGGGGGGAACCCCCATCCCCAGGATCAGGCTGAAGAGGGCCGTCACCACCGTCGCCAGGATCAGGCTTTCCCCGGAGATCTGCCCCAGGAAGATGGAGAACTTGGAGGGCAGCCCGGTGATCACCATCATGGCGAAGATCAGGTTGGCCGCCACGATGGCCGAGCCGATGGGGATGAGCTGGCGGAAGCCTTCGGCCAGACCGTCCGCGATGGGTGCGAAAGCCGCCATGAACCTGCCCTCCATCGCCGAAGGGAACACGAACGTGCCCAGGATCAGCCCCAAAAAGGCCAGGGTGAGGTGGAAGAGGGGGATCTCCCCATACCCCACGCCCAGCAAAGGGGGCAAGAAGAAACCCGCCAGGGCCAGCAAAATGCCCAGCCCCAGCCCCAGCGGATACCAGCGGCTTCGCATCGCCCGGCTGAGTGGTTCGGGGCGCAGGGCGGGGTCTAAGTAGCAGACCAAGATGAAGGCCAGCGTGGCCAGGTACACCGCGGTGGCGACCTCGGCCCCGCGGTACAGCAGGGCCACGATGATCAAGATGGGGATGAAAATCGTGCTGTAGCGCAGGGCATAGCGGCGGCGCAGGTGCTCGTCGCCCCCCACCGGGGGCAGCATGGCCTTGCGGGCATAGAACTCGTTATAGGTGAAGACCGAGAGCAGATAGAGCAGACAGGGGCCGATAGCCATCACCATCACCCACAAGTAGCTGATCTGCAAGATCTCCACCATGATAAAGGCGATGCTCCCCAGCACCGGCGGAGTGATGAGGGCGATGGTGCCGGAGGTAGCGACTAGCCCGGCGGCGGTCATGCGCTCGTAGCCAGCCTTTTCGTACAGCGGCTTGGTCAGGGTAGCTACGAACTGGGTATCGGCGGCCCCCGAGCCGCTGAACATGCCCATAAAGACAGAGGCGATGCCGGTGACCCGGCCTGGGGTCTGCGGGGTGCGCCCTACCAGCGCCAGGGCGATGTTGGCGACTACCCGGCCCAACCCCAGCGCCCCGATGAGCCCCGAGAGGATGGTGAAGTAGACCAGGTACTTGGCCGAAACCCCGGTGATGAGGCCGTAGATCCCGGCTTCGGTCTCGTTGTAGGTCTTGCCCAGCAGGAGGTCGATGCCGTTCTTGGCCCCGCGGAAAGTGCCGGGAACCAGGTGGCCGTAAAGGTTGTAAGCCAGGAAGATCAGCACCAGCGAAGGCATCACCGGCCCCAGCAGGCGGTAGACCAGCCCCAACACCAGGATGATCAGGCTGAAGGACATGGCCATGTCCCAACCTGCGGGGATCACCGCGCGATAGACCAGTTCTTCGTAGAAGCGGAGCTGGTAGGCCAGCGGGGCGATGGAGAGCAGGGCCGCCAGCAAGTCGGTGTAGCGGCGGGTGGCGGGGAGCAGGGCCGGGAGCACCGCCAGGGCCCAGGCCAAGGTTCCGGCCAGCCGGCCCTCGAGCGGGATCGCCACTCCCGTCACGTTGGGCACCCAAAAGGTGTAGAGGAAGGGCAGGGTGAGCGCCACGAAGACCCACGATCCAGCGGTGCGCCGCTGGGGGAGCCCTTGAGCGGTCAGCAGGTATCCGGCGAACACCAAGAAGAAGACGTGCACGGCTCGCTCGAGCTGCACCACGTCAAGAATCGAGATATCACGTTGAGAAAAGGGGGTAAAGGGGTGGATGACCAGATAGAGGCTATAGAGGGCGGCCACCAGCAGCACGGCCCAGGTGAACCGCCGTAACGGGGTCTTTTGACTCGTAGTCTCCTGAGATAGCTCCATGACACCTCACCTTTCGCGGGTTTCGGAGTTACGCTATGGGGCTGAGCTGATTGTACCTGTTTGTCAGTGTCTTCCCTAGGGGCTGACGAAAAAGCTCCCCCACTCGGAAGTGAGGGAGGCTGGGCGGACGCTCGAGGGCGGTTTACTTGATGGCCCCGGTCTCGCGGAAGTAGCGCAAGGCCCCGGGGTGGAAGGGGATCACCGTCTTGGCCGCGTAGAGATCGGCGCTGTTTTTGGGGGTGGTGTCGCGGGCCGCGGCGGTAGCGGTCTCGAGGGTCTTGAGGTTGTCGAAGACCGCCTTGGTGATGGCGTAGGCCAGGTTGTCGGGCATCGAGGCCGGGCACACAAAGACGTTGCCGGTGTAGAGCGCGGGGGTGTCGGTGGCGGTGCCGTAGACGCTCTTGGGCACAGAGCCGGTGCTCACGATGCCGGGGAAGCGCTTGAGGAGAAGCTGGGCGGTGGTGCTCTGCGGGGTCACCGGCACCAGGCGGATGCGGTCGCCCTTGCGGGTCAGGGACTGGCCCAACTCCACAATGCTGGCGGTGGGCACCCCGCCGACCCAGAAGTAGGCGTCGATGGTGCCCTCGGCCAGGGCCTTGGCCGACTCGGCGGCGGGCAGGCGCTCGCGCTTAGCAAAGGTCTCGGGTTTGACATTGGCCCCCTCGAGCACTAACAGGGCCAGGTTCTCGGTGGAGGAGCCCGGCTGCCCGGTGGAGACCCGCTTGCCCTTGAGGTCTTGTACCACTTTGATCCCCGATTTCTCGGTGGTCACGATGTGGATCAGGCTGGGGTACATGTAGAAGAGGATCCGCTGGTTATCGGCTCGCTTCTCCTTGAAGCGGGGTTCTTGGCCGGTGTAGGTGACCAGCGCGGCGTCGGTGGTGGTGAGGGCGCAGTAGTAGGTGTTGGCCGCCGGATCGGTGCGGTCGCGCAACAGGAGCAGGTTGTCGTAGGAGCCGCCGGTCTGCTGCGCGGTGGAGTCGGCCACGCCGGTCTCGCTGAGGATCTTGGCGACTGCTTGGCCGTAGAAGAAGAACACCCCGCCGGTGCTGCCGGTGGGCACCACCACGCGCGGTTTCTGGGCCAGGGCCACCCCGGCTAGCAGGCAGATGGATAAGCAGAGAAGCACTCGCGAAAGCACTCGTTTCACACGTCACCTCCAAGGTATGAATGCAACCCCACACTACGGTTCGGCAACCGGGCTGTCAAGGGTGAGGAGACGGGTCTGGGTCAGATATTTACCCCTTTTCTCAGGCAGCCGGATCGCCGAGCCGATCTGGGGCTCGAGCGCTCCGCCCGGCAAAGCACCCTTCCCGCTGCCCTCAGCCGCCCGCGATGTGAGGCCGCGCACTGACCCATCGGTCAGTGTCGGGTGTAGCATGGGAACGTGCTTGTCTGGCAACTGCTGGGAGACCCCCGTTACCGCACCTACTGGCTGGCCCTGTTCACCTCGCAACTGGGTTCTTGGATGCAGTCGGCCACCCAAGGATGGCTGGTGCTCGAGCTGACCGGCTCCGCTGCCCGACTGGGGTTGGTGGTGGCCTTACAGTTTTTGCCCTCGCTCTTGTTCTCGCTCCCCGCCGGGGTGCTCTCGGACCGCTACTCGCGGCGCAACCTCCTCTTCATCACCCAGGGGGGGATGTGCCTGCTGGCCTTCGCCATGTTCGGCCTCATCATCACCGGGCTGGTGCGTTACGAGCACGTCTTGGTGTTCGCCTTTCTCTACGGGGTGTTCAACGCCATGGACCTGCCGGTGCGCCAGGCCTTCACGGTGGAGCTGGCGGGAAAGGACCGCTACCCCGGAGCCATCGCCCTCAACTCCTTCGGCTTCAACGTCTCGCGGCTCACCGGCCCGGCCCTGGCCGGGATCCTCATCGCGGGGATCGGGCTGGGCTGGAGCTACCTGGCCAACGCCCTCTCGTTTTTGCCGCTGCTGCTGGTGCTGGTGGGGGTTCCCCGGGTGAACCTGGAGGTCAAGCGGGGCGGGGTGTTGCAGGACGCGCTCGAGGGGCTGCGCTACGTCTGGCAGGAGCCCTTGGTGCGCCAGATCGTGATCTTGGTGGGTCTCACCAGCATGTTTGGCATGAACTTCCAGACCATCGTCCCGGCTTATGCCCGGCTGGTGCTGGGGCTCGAGGCTCAGGGCTTCGGCTTCCTGATGTCGGCGGTGGGGCTGGGTTCGATCGTCGCGGCGATCATCCAGGCTATCGGCTCCCAGGCGAGGCCCATCCGCTCGATCCTCGGCAGCTTCGTGCTGGGGATCGCCCTGCTGGTCTTGGCCCTGCCGCTCTCGGCCTTCTGGACGGCCTTCTTTTTGGGCGTGGCCGGTTTCGGGATGATCACTACCCTCATCAACTGCAACACCACCGTCCAGCTCATGTCCCCCGACCGCATCCGGGGCCGGGTGATGTCGGTGTACTCGATGGTGCTCTTGGGGGTGGGGCCGGTGGGGGCTTATCTGTCGGGCCTCCTGATCGATCTCTTCGGCGGGCGCTGGGGGGTGGCGGTGATGGGTAGCCTCACCCTGCTCTCGGCCTTGGCCCTGGTGCGCTTCCCCTGGCCGCGCAGCCTGAGCCCGGTGCGGGCCGAGCCTTCCCCGGCTTCGGATTAGTGGGGGGATACGCCCGTTTGCTCCACGCCAGCAGACCAGGATTTAAGGCGATCAGGAGGATCGCTACGCATATCCCTGGAAGAACGCACCGCTGCGCATTTCTAAGGACTCCTGGCCTCCCCCGAATCCGGGCTCACCCGCAACCCCGACACGTCCACCGCCTCGAAGGCTGAACCCGGCACCCCTTTGAGCTGGCGCAACACGTCGTTGTCCCAGCGCTCGTCGGGAGCCCCGCTGATGAACCAGCTCGAGCCGTTATCGGCCAGGATGATCCCGTACTTCTTCATCGCCCGTAAGATCACCTGCACCTGGGGGTGGAACCCGGAGAGATCGTAATCGGCCTTGAGCCGGAAGCGTTGGCCCATCGGGGGGTACTGACTGCCGCTGAGGCTCGAGGCCTGGTGGCGGGCCGGCCAGACGTAGGTGTTGCGGGTCTGCGGTGCGGTAAAGCGGATGGCGTGCTTGATCTCGCCCGTCGCTACCTCGTCGTAGCGCACCAGCCCCGCCAGAATCGGGAGCCCCGCGGCGTCGGCGGAGGTCCAGGTGTCGCGGCGCAAGGTGTTCGAGCGCAGGTCGAAGATAGCCCCCGAACCGGCCCGCCAAGTGCCATCGGCGTTGGGGTAGGCGGCGAAGAGTTCGTAGAGCTTGCAGTTGTCTTGATCCACCACCAGGACGTGTCGGTCGCCGGTGCTTGAGGCGCCCCCTTCGATGGGCGGGTTGGGCGGAATCGGGTAGGGGCCGGGGTCGCTTTCCGAGGCGTACTGGAAGCGCACCGCGACCTTGGGCTGGCTGTCCGCGACCACCACGTAGGGGATCCCGATGGGGCCCCCGTTGTAAAGCCCGGAGCCGAAGTCGGGGTGGAGGGTTTTGCTCGCGCCGATGGTGCTCACGTAGAGGCTCGAGTTCGCATCCACCGGCAGCGTGTCCACCGGGGTGTTCCAGATGTTGTTGGCCGGGAAGAGCGGGCAACTCCCCAGGCTGCCTCCACCCACCGGGGGCTTGGTAGAGGAGTTGCAGGCTACCAGCAGGCAAACTCCGAGTAAGACCAGACGCATAGGCAAAAGCTAACAAAAACCCGCCCCGTCCGGGAGGTTAAAAGCCCGTCTCGAGGGCTATTTGAAGGTTCGGTTAAGGGAGGCGCTCGACCCGTAGAATCCTCACCGGCTCGAGGAGCCACTGCCCCTGCACCGGAGGCCGATCCCCCCCGGCGGGCCGCCCCTGGATGGCCCGCACCACCTCCATGCCCCGGGTCACCCGCCCGAAGGCCGCGAAACCCTGCCCGTCGGGGTTGCGCCTGCCGCCGAAGTCCAGCTCGGGCTGGTCCCCTAGGCAGATGAAGAACTCCGAGTGGGCACTGCCGGGCTGGAGCCGAGCCATCGAGACCGTCCCGTCCAGGTGCCGGATCCCGGTCTGCGGGGTGGTCTCGTGGGGGATGGGCGGCAGCTTGGCCGGGTGCTCGTCCATCCCCAGCCCCCCCTGGACGACCTCGATCTTGACCGGGCTCTGCGGCTGGTTGTCGGGGCGTACCGCGCGGTAGAAGGTGGCGCCTTCGTAACGGTTCTCGTCCACGTAGCGCAGGAAGTTCGCCACCGTAAGCGGGGCTTGCTGGGGATAAAGCTCGAGCACAATCTCGCCCAGCTCGGTTTCGAGCCTCACCTTGGGGTTCACGGCTGCCAGTCCTCCGGGCGCTCGGCCAGGCCCAGCCGCCAGGCCACCCCCTGGGCCACCCGCTGGGCGGCTTTGCCGTCCCCGTAGGGGTTTTTGCCACTGGCCATCTTTTTTCGGTCCGCTGCGTCGGACAAAAGCCCGCTCACTATCCGGTAGACCCGCAGGGGGTCGGTCCCGGCGAGGCGCAAAATCCCTGCCTCCACCCCCTCAGGACGCTCGGTGACGTTTCTCAGCACGACCACCGGCACGCCCAAAGCAGCCCCCTCCTCCTGCAAGCCGCCGGAGTCGGTGACGATGAGGTCGCTCTTGCCCATCAGGGCCGACATCGGGCCGTACTCGAGCGGGTCGGTCAGCACAAAGTTGGGCACCTGTTCGAGTACCGGCCATACCGCCTCGCGCACCACCGGGTTGAGGTGAACCGGAAAGACGAAGGTGTAGTCGGGGTGGTCGTTGGCGGCTTTGGCGAGGGCTTTGGCCAACTCCCCCAGCACCTCCCAGTTCTCGCGGCGGTGCAGGGTCACGGTGACGAGCTTCTTGCCGGGCATTCCTTCGGGAAGTTGCCCCACCTTGGAGGCGAAGAGCACCGCGTCGATACCGGTCTGTCCGGTGACGAGCACCCGCTCGGGGTCTTTGTGCTCGGCCAGCAGGTTTTGCTTGGCCAGCGGGGTGGGGGCCAGGTCTAAGTCGGTGAGCGCGTCGGTGAGACGGCGGTTGGCCTCCTCGGGGAAGGGCTCGGCCAGGTTGAAGCTGCGCAGGCCCGCCTCCACGTGCCCCACCGGGATCTGCCCCAAAAAGGCGGCCCAGGCCACCACGAAGGTGGTGAGGGTGTCGCCGTGGACCAGCACGTAATCGGCCTCCAGATCCTCGAGCGCTTTGGCCGCCTGCGGCAGAATCCGGGCGGCCAGCTCGGGCAGGGTTTGGCGCTCGGTCATCACGTCCAGGTTGCGCTCGGCGGGCACCGCGAAGAGCGAGAGGGCCTGGGTCAGTTGCTCGCGGTGCTGCCCGGTGAGGAGCACCAGGGGCTCGAGGCCCGGCTGAGCCTTGAGCGCGTGGTAGACCGGGGCCATCTTGGTGGCCTCGGGCCGGGTTCCAAAAGCGAGGACGATTCGTTTCATGGTATGCGGTCTTAGGTCTTACGCCGTACGCCAAAGGCTTTCGCCGTACGAAGCATCATCCGCCCTCCACCCTCGACTCTTGGCCCTCGACCCGCGCCTCCCGCCAAACCGCTCGCAGCTTGCGCCACACCGTATAGGCCAACAACCCCGCCGTGATGAAGGCCGTTACCGCTACGACCTGCCCCGGCACGCTGGGCTGCACGATCATGGCGATCAGGTTGAAGCTCAGGGTCAGGATCCACAGGGTAAGGGTGGTGCGCCGCTGGGAGAAACCGCGCTCGAGGAGCCGGTGGTGGATGTGGTCCTTGCCGGGGGTGGACATGGGGTTTTGCCCGCGCAGCAACCGCCGGATGACCACCTGGGAGGTGTCGAGGATCGGCAGCAACAAGAAGAGGGCGGTGGGGATCAAGCCGAACACCGTGGTGAGCTTGAGGTTGCCCAACAGGCTGGTAGCGGCCAGCACGTAGCCGAAGAAATACGCTCCGGCGTCCCCCATGATGATCTTGGAGGGGTGGAAGTTGTGCCGCAAAAAGCCCAGCGCGGCCCCCGCCAGCGCGGCCAGCACCAGCGTCCCGGCGGCCCATTCGGGATTCTGCGCCGATACCGCCAGCAAGCACATCGCGGTGATGTAGCTGATTCCCCCGGCGAGCCCATCTACCCCGTCCATCAGGTTGATGGCGTTGGTGATCCCCACGATCCAGAAGACGCTCAAAAACACCGAGAGCACCGGGTCCAAGGCAGTGCCGAAGGCAGCGTCGAAGCGAATCCCCACCGCGATCAGCAGCAGTGCCGAGAGCAGCTGGACGACGATGCGAAAAAGGGGGGGAAGCCCGAACTGGTCATCGATAAAGCCCACCATCACCAAAATGGCCCCGCCCAGCAGGATCGCCAGCACCTGCACCTGGACCTCCTGGATCAAGATCGGGCGGAGCGCGGTCGCTACAATCAAGGCGGCGATCACTCCGGCAAAGATGGCCAGCCCCCCGGCGTTGGGCAGGGGCTCCTTGTTGAGCCGGCGAGCGTTGGGCTGATCGGCCCAGCCCACCTTGAGGGCGAACTGCCGCACCCGTGGGATGAACCGCCAGGTCACCACCCAGGCCACCACGAAGGTGAAGATCACAATCAGCCAGCCCGAGCCGCCCGGTTCGGCGATACCGAGGGATTTGAGGAATTCCGTCATACGTCTTATGTCCTAACGCTGAACACCAGCGATTTTTATCGCGTATGACGTGCCTGCTAAGACCCTACTTCGTTCCATAAATCCGATCCCCGGCGTCCCCCAGCCCCGGCACGATGTAACCGTGATCGTTGAGGTGGTCATCGATGGCCGCGACCACCACCTCCACGTCGGGGTGCTCGCGCTCGACCCGGGTGATCCCCTCCGGTGCGGCGATGATGCTCATCAGCTTGATGTGGTGGGCGCCTTTGTTCTTGAGGATCTGGATGGCGTGGACAGCGCTCCCGGCGGTGGCCAGCATGGGGTCGGTGAGGAAGATGCGGCGGTTCGCGATGTCGTCGGGGAGCTTGGCGTAATACTCGACCGGGTTGAGGGTCTGGGGGTCGCGGTAAAGCCCGATATGGCCTACCCTGGCGGCAGGCACCAGCCGCAAGATCCCGTCCACCATGATCAGACCGGCCCGCAGGATGGCCACCAACGCCAGCTTCTTCCCCGAGAGCATACGGGCTTCCATGGGGGTGAGGGGGGTTTCGATGGTCACGGGGTCGAGTTCCAGGTCTCGCATGGCCTCGTAGGCCATCAGCATGCTGACCTCGGCCATCAGCTCGCGGAAGTCCTTGGAGCCGGTGTTCTTGTCGCGCAGGATGGCCAGCTTGTGCTGCACCAGCGGGTGGTCTACCACGGTGACGTTCATCGGGAGAATCGTAACACCGGGGCAGGGGATGGGCTAGGGGGTCAACTCCAGAGCGGATGACCTAGCGCTAAAGGCGATTGACGATGCGTGGTCCGCCGTGGGGCTGCTCGGCTTTGCCTTGCAGGTGACGAGCTGTTGAGTGTGGGGGTTCGGGGTTTCTCACCGCTCTTGGGGCTAGCCCCCCGGGGCGAATAACGCGGGAAAGTCCCGGTAAAAATGCCAGGCTTTGGGCATCTTGTCAGCCACGGCGGCCGTGAAGCCCGACGGTTCTTTGGTGCGGAACCAGTGCATGTCGTGGAGGTAGGTGAGGGGAACCCAAAAGCGCAGCCGCGGCCACAGGGTTTGGGCATCGGGATAGCCCTGGACGATATAGCGCAGGGCCTCGAGCGCGGCTTG
>DASTSL010000134.1:0-12954 GCA_035760705.1 Meiothermus sp.
CGAACAGCTTTCGCCCGATCTGCTGTGTCACGCGATCGATGATGCTGCTGCTGACGAGCGTCTTTCCCACGGCCGCGGACTTGCTCCACTGCGTGCGATTGGAAAACAGATACTCAATCGCGACCGCGAGGAAATGATTGGGATTCAATAGACCGACGCTCGGCGCGACGATGCCGTGTCGATCGGCATCGGTGTCGTTGCCGAACGCGATATCGTACTTGTCCTTAAGATCGATCAGGCTCGCCATCGCGTAGGGGCTCGAGCAGTCCATGCGGATCTTGCCGTCCTTGTCCACGGTCATGAAGGAGAAGCTGGGGTCGATGCGCTCGTTGACGATGGTCAGATCGAGGCCGTAGTGGTCGGCGATCTTCTGCCAGGTAGCCAGGCTCGAGCCCCCCAGCGGGTCCACCCCGATCTTCACCCCGGCGGCCTTGATGGCCTCGAGGTCGAGGATCTCGCGCAGCTCGTAGACGTAGGGCGTCACGAAGTCGAACTCCTCGGCGGCCTCGAGCGCCTGGGTCAGGCTCACCCGTTGCACCTTGCGCAGTTCGTTGAGCAAGATCTCGTTGGCCCGCTCCTGGATGGCCTTGGTGACGCCGGTGTCGGCGGGGCCCCCGGAGGGCGGGTTGTATTTGAAGCCCCCGTCCTGCGGCGGGTTGTGGCTGGGGGTGATAACGATGCCGTCGGCCAGGGCGTGGCTGCGGCCCTTGTTGTAGGAGAGGATGGCGTGTGAGATGAGCGGGGTAGGGGTGTAGCCGCGCCCCTTCTCGATGTGCACATGGACGCCGTTGGCGACCAAGACCTCGAGCGCGCTCACCCAGGCTGCCTCGGAGAGGGCGTGGGTGTCCATCCCGATGTAAAGCGGCCCGGTGATGCCCTGGGTGGCGCGGTGCTCGGCCACCGCCTGCGAGACCGCCAGGATGTGGGCCTCGTTGAAGGTGCGGCTGGCAGAGGTCCCGCGGTGGCCGCTGGTGCCGAAGGCCACCCGCTGGAGCGGGTCGCTGGGGTCCGGCCTGAGGGCATAGTAGTTCGCCAGCAGACGGGGAATGTTGACCAAAATGTCATGCGGGGCGGGCTTTCCGGCCAGGGGGTGTAGCGACATGGGGCCTCCTTGAAAAAAGCTTACCCGTTGCCGAGGGGTTTGACGATAAGTTGAGGGAAGCGGCAATTCCTCCCGGCCCGCCGTCCTAGATCGGCCATGAGCCTATGGTTCGAGCCCCTCGAGCTTCGTTCGGTCACGCTAAAAATCGTGATGTCCCCGATGTGCCAGTATTCCTGCGAGAAACACGATGGGCAGGTGAACGACTGGCATTTGCTGCACTACTCCACCCGAGCGGTGGGCGCTAAGACTATCGTGCAGCAAGGCCGATTTAGTGTTTCTGGCTCGAGCCCTACTGGGCTTATCAGGCAGCGCGGACTCTGCAAGCCGGGAGCACCAGTACGACCGGGCATTCCCCAGGGATCGCCCCCATCCCCAGCCCCTCGAGTTCGAGCGATAGCCAGAATAGCGATTTATCCCTTGGTCGCTCCCGCCGTAAGCCCCTTGATGAACTGCTCGGACAAGAGCAGGTACAGGATGATCAGCGGCAACGCGGCCAGCGTGAGCCCGGCGAAGAGCGGCCCGTAATCGGTGGCGAACTCCCCGAAGAAGACCGAAAGACCCTGGGGCACGGTCTTGAGGGTGGGGCTTTGCAGGAAGGCCAACGGTAGCAGGAAGTCGTTCCAGATGGGGATGGCGGTGTAGATGGCCACGATGGCGAGCTGCGGGCGCACTAAGGGGAGCATGACCCTCGCAAACACCTGCCACTCGCTGGCCCCGTCAATCCGAGCGGCGTTGTCGAGGTCGGAGGGGAGCGAGCGGAAGAACCCGGTGAGGATGAAGACCGCCGCCGGGATGCCCCCCGCCGCGTAGACCAGGATCAACCCCAAGTGCGAGTTCAAGAGGCCCATCTGCTTGAGCTGGATGAAGAGCGGCACCAGCACCAGCTTGGCCGGGAACAAAAGACCCACCAAAAAGACCACGTACAACAGGTTGTTGAGCCCGAAGCGGAAGCGCCCCAGGGCATACCCGGCCATCGCGCTGAAGGCCAGGATCAACACCTCAGCCCCAAGGGTGATGAAGATCGAGTTGCGGAAATAGAGGTCGAAACGGCCTGACTCCCAGACCTTGGCGAAGTTCTCGAGGCTCCAGGCCTTGGGCAAGGCAAAGGGCGAGGCGAAGATCTCCGGGGTGGGCTTCATGGCGGAGATCAGCATCAAAGCGAGCGGGAGGATCACCCCCAGGGCGTTCACGGTGAGCGCCCCGATCAAAAAGGCATCCCAAAAGCTCAGGCGGCGGCGCAGCATCAGCCCTCGACCTCCCTGCGGCGCAGGTACAGCGATCCCAAGGCCGACCCCACCCCCACGATCACGAAGAGCACCACGCTGATGGCCGCCGCCACCCCCACGTTCGAGGTGGACTCGGAGGCCGCCCCGAAGGCCAGCCGGTAGAACATCAAGCCCATGGTGTCGGTGGCCCCACCGGGGTTCCCGCTCACCCCGGCCATCACGTAGGGCAACTCGAACCACTCCATGGCCCCGATAAAGGTCAGGATCACGATGATGGTGAAGGCTGGGGCCAAGAGGGGGAGCATCACGTGGCGGAAGACCTGCCCCTCGGTGGCCCCGTCGAGGCGGGCGGCCTCGTAATACTCCTCGGAGATGCTGTTCAGACCGGCCAAAAACACCAGCGTGGGAAAGCCCACCCAGCGCCAGGCGTTTACTAAGATCAGGGTCAGGAGGGCGTACTTGGGGTCCCCCAGCGGGGCGAAGCTGGTGATCCCGAGGGCGTTGGCGGCCTTGGTGAGCGGGCCGATCAGGGGGTCAAAGAAGAGGAGCCACAAAAAGCCCACCACCACCAACGAGAGGATCACCGGCAAGAACACCGTGACCCGGAAGAACTTGAAGAAGGGCGGCTGCCGCCAGAGCGCATAGGCCAGCAGCAACCCCAGCCCGTTCTGGATCACCATCAGCCCGGCAAACGCCAGCAGGTTGTGGGAAAAAGCGCTGACGAAGGCGTCGCGGAAGGGGAAGCTCAAAAGCTTGCGGAAGTTCTCGAGCCCCACGAACCCCTCGCGGTTGAAGCTGGTCCAGGAGTACAGACTAAAGCTCAGGGCGTTGATGGCTGGCAAGATCGTAAAGACCAGCATCAGCAAGAGCGCCGGGGCCAGGAAGATCACCAGCCAGAGGTTCCGTTGAAAGCGCATAAGAAAAGACCTGCTGATAGCCGATAACTAAAGGATAAAAGCTATCAGCTATCAGCTATGAGCTATCAGCTATCTTTGGAACGGCTTAAACCACGTCGCCACGCCCTTGGTCATCTCCTCGGCGACCTGGCGGCCCGTAGCTTGGCCCAGGATCATCTTCTGGAGGCCGCTACGCATCAGCTCGGTGCCGGTGGGGGTGGCGTAGCGAAAGCCCACCAAGGTCAAGTAGGGCGTGCCGTAGTAGCCGGTCTGCTCGATCACCTCGGCCAGTACCGGGTCTTTGGCCTTGGTTCCGGGAACCGCCGAGGCCTGGGCCAGTTTCTCGGTGAACTGCTGGCCGAACTCCTGGGTGGAGAGGAAGTTGAGGAACTTGATGGCCGCTTCGGGGTTTTTGGTCTTGGCGTTGATCGAGTAGTTGCCGTCGGCGAAAGTCGAGACGTAGGTGCGGCCCCCGCGGGTGAGCGGCGGGGCGGGCATGAAACCGAAGTTGAGCTTGGGGTTGTTCTCGCGGAAAAAGGCAATGTCGAAGCCGCCGGTCACGAAGAAGGCGGCGCCGCCGTTGGTGAAGAGGGTGCGGCCTTCGGGGTAGCCGATTCCGGCGTAGTTGGGCGGGAAGAACTCCTTGAGCGCGGCGGTCTCCTCTAGGGCTTTGATGAACCCGTCATCCACGAAGGTTTTCTTCCCGGTGGTCACGTCGCGGAAGTAGTCGGTGCCGCCATAGAACATCGGCCCGACCACGCCGAAGATCTGCTCGAGGCTGATCCCGTCCTTGGGGCCGTTGGCGATGGGAACGATCCCGGCAGCCTTGATCTTGGCCAGCGCGGCCTTGAACTCGGGCCAGGTCTCGGGCAGTTCCTTGATCCCGGCACGGTTCAAGAGGTCTTTGTTGTAGAAGAAGCCCAGGCTCTGGGTGGCGAAGGGCACCCCGTAGATCTTCTTGCGGGTGTCGTCCTTGAAGCCGCGGGCGGCGCTGAGGAGGCTCGAGGGGAACTTGTTAAGGTTGGGCACCTGCTTGGCGTCGATGGGCAGCAAGTAGCCCGCGTCGGCGAGCTGGGCCAGGCCCCCGTAGGCCCGGGTGTGGATGATGTCGGGGCCGCTCCCCGCCGCCAGCGCCGAGGAGATGATGGTGTTGTATTCGGTGTTTTTGTACGGGGTAAAGACCACCTTGATCCCGGTCTGTTTCTCGAACTGTTTGGCGATATCGTCGTAGAACTCCTTGTCCTCGACCCGCCAACTCCAGAAGCTGAGCGTGACCGGTTGGGCCAGCGCCATCCCCGCGATCAGGAAAGCCCAGCCCACCGCCAACACTTTGCCGATAGTTCGTAAAGACATTCGCATAACCTGCCCCCTGGGTTGAATTGTCGAGCCAAGTCAGTATACGGAGGTATGGCTTTGGTATACAAGTGGTCTGAAGCTTGTGGGTTTCCCCACCTCGAGCCCGCCCCGACCGGTTAGCCTCAAGGAGAGGCTATGCCGACGACGAAGATTCAGGTCAACCGGGCCCCGGTGCTCACCCTGTGGGCGGCGGTGGTGGCCGAGGAGCTGGGCCATAGCCGCGAGGAGGCCCTCACGCTGGGGCGGGTGCTGGCCGGGCTCAACGCGGCGTCTAAGGCTAGGCGGATCGGGCTCGTCGAGGAGCAAGAGACCAAGGCCGAACCCCGGGGAGCCCAGACCCGCAAGCCCGACACGGTGAAACTCTTGGGGCGGGACATCCCCATCGCCCAGACCCCGGCGGGTCCCCGAGCCCTGGAGGGCGACCAACCGGCGAACCCGCAAGCCGTGGAGCGCTACCTCGAGAGCCGCTTCGGCCCCCACCTCGAGATGGTAGAAGAAGCCTTCCGCGCCCTGGCCCGCAGCCGTTCGAAGGAAGACCTCGAGCGCAGCGCGTACCGGCTCTACGAGGTTTTCCGGCCCAAGGTTCCCGAGGGCGAGCGCGGCTGGGGGGCCAGGGGGGTGCTCGACCTCGAGAAGATTCGCCAGCTCGCCGAGAATGCGTCGGTTTAGAGTCGCGTGACGAGGGGCAATCCTTAGCACGATGCGCCAGTGATGGCCCGTACGAATCATTATCGTTGAAGACCGCCGTAGCCGGTCAAAGCCGCCACGAGTTGGGCGTACAGCCCGGTTCCCCAGGCCGAGCGGATGCGGTAGCCGATTTGCAGGGCCTCCTCGCCCGCCGGGTTGTGCTGGCTCACGCCGCCCAGACAGCCGTCGGGCTCGAGATAAGGTTCCAAGCCCTCCAGACAGCGTTCTGCCGCCGCCCGGGCCTCCGAGCCCAGCCAACCCTCCTTGGCCGCGATCGCCAGTCCCGCCGCGATCCCCGCCGAGCCGGAGGTTTCGGGGCCAGCGTCGGGGCGATCGGTAAAGACGTTCCAGAGGCCGTCCGGGCGCTGGCGCTCGAGCAGCAAAGGAGCCACCTGGCAAAGCCGCGAGACCAGTTCTTCCCGCTGTCCGGGGGGCAGTTCGCGCACGGTCTGAGCCGTTCCCAGCACGAGCCAAGCTATGCCTCTGGCCCAGTTCACCATCTGCGTCCGCCCGTCCTGGTAGACCCGCTGCACGATCCGGTCTCCCCGCGCCAGGAACTCCCAGCGCTCAAGGCATTCCCTTGCCGCGAGGCCGAACCATTCCGGCTCGCCGAGGGTCTTGGCCATCGCCGCCAGCGGGAACGCCAGGGTGAAGCAGCCCTCGGTGGTGAGGAAGTCTCGCGGGGTGCGGATGACCGCGAGGATTTTCTCGGCGGAGGCCGCTAATACCGCTTCGCGTTGGGGGGTCGGCTCGAGCCGCTGGATCTTCGCCAGCGCCGCGACCGGCGCGAAGGATTCCAAGCGGCTGTTGAGCGCCACGGCTGAAGCCGAAAGCGACATCTCCACTACGGATGCCCCGAGATTCACCGGATCGGTCAAATTGCCTGGCTCCAAGGGCAAACCTTCTCCCACTCCGGCCAGCATTCGTTTTAAAGTCTCGAGAAAGCGCGGATTCCCCGTGGTGTACAAATCCCATAGTCCGGTGGTCGTGCAACCGATCATCCAACCCAAGTAGTCGAGGGCTCCGCGGGTGTGGAGGAAGTCGTGTAGGGCTCGCGCTCGAGGGCTCACCTCGGGCTCGAGGGGAACCGCGACCCAAGCACTCCTGGGTGCCAAGCGGTCTTCCGCGCCGACGATCAAAGCCGGTAGGGGTTGATCCAGAAGCACCGAATCCTGGATGCCGAGCGAGGTCTCTTGAGCGGTGACTTCGACCTCGAGCACCTCCGGCCACCGCGCAGGATCATCCCCCATCGCTTCCGATAAATCTACCGACCAACTCGCCCACCGCGCGGGGATCCGCACGTCTAGCGAACCGATAGGGGCACCACCCCTCCATACTTCGAGGCGGGCCGTGCGGCGGCAGTCTCGAGCGCTCACCAAGCGCAGCAAAGGGCGGGCCCGCTTCGCCCTGACCGGGGGGCGAGCGAAGCGCAGCCGGGCGGGTCGGCCCCAGAGTTGGACCAAGGGAAGCCCGAAAGCGTCGTGCCCGTCGGGCTCGGCCTGGGCGGGAGATTCCCCGATACGGGCTTGGGGCCATAGCTCAGGCATCGTAGCGGAAAGCGCGCTCGAGATTGGCGATTTGGCCGGGATGAAT
This sequence comes from Meiothermus sp., assembly GCA_035760705.1. GTDB lineage: Bacteria > Deinococcota > Deinococci > Deinococcales > Thermaceae > Allomeiothermus. The sequence goes on from DASTSL010000134.1 coordinate 6,861, forward strand.
CGGCCCGGCCCGCTCGAGCGCCAGCACCAAAGCACCCCCCAGGGGCTCGAGCACCGGAACCCGCACCGCAGCCTTTGGAGCCAGCCGGGACAGCTCCCGCACGAAGGCTTCCCGCACCCACCCCACCCGGAAGACCCCGCCGGTCGGATACACCGCCGGGTCCCAGAACTCGAGCTGACGCATGACGGCCATCGCCAGCCCCGCCAACGCCTCTCCCCCATCCCTCAGGATGCCCTGCGCCACCGCATCGCCCTCCCCGGCGACTTGAGCCACGAGCGGCAACAACCCCGCTACCCGCCTGCGGTCAAGGGTAGCGTCGTAGAAACCCACCCGCAAATCCCAGGGCTGGCCTAAGCCCAGGTGGTCCAGCAGGGCTCGGGTCAGACCGGTGGCCGGGCCCAGCAGTTGGGCGGCCTCGAGCACCGCCAGCACTGCCCGCCGCCCCAGTTCGTAGCCGCTCCCCAGGTCGCCCAAGAGGTAGCCGTAGCCGCCCGCGAAGGCTTCCCGACCCGCCGTATCGAAACCCCAGGCGATCGAGCCACCCCCGGCGATCACCAGCACGCCGGGGCTGCCGTAGGGATCGGCCCCGCGGAAGTTGCTGTGGGTGTCGTGGTGGACGGCCAGGCCCGCCAGGTGCGGCAAAAGTTCCCGCATCCAGGCCTCGACGATGGGGGCGCCGCCCTGCGCCCCGGTCAGGCCCAAGGCGGCGTAGCGGATCGCCTCTGGCGCAAGCTTTGTGCCGATCTGCCGCACCAGTTCTTCCAGCACCGCCCGGCACTGCTGGCGCTTTTCCTCGCTGGAGAGGTTATCCCACGGACCGGCCCGGGTCTGGGCCAGCACCCGGCCCGCCAGGTCGGCCACCGCGGCCCGGGTGGAGGTCTGCCCCCCGTCAATCCCTAAAACGAGCATCACGGCAACGCCCCTACGAAGCGGCGGGTGATCTCGGTCGGGTTGGTGATCGCCGTGCCGACCACCACCGCGTAGGCCCCGGCCTCGAACGCGGCCCTGGCTTCCTGGGGGGTCCAAATGCGGCCCTCGGCGATCACCGGGACTTCGGTCTGCCGGGCGAGTTCGGCCACCAGTTCCAAATCCGGTCCTTCGCTTAGCCCCCCTGTAGCAGGGGTGTAACCCGAAAGGGTACTCGCTACCAGATCGGCTCCAGCTTCGGCAGCCCACAGCCCTTCCTCGAGCGTGGAGCAGTCGGCCATCACCGGCACCCCCAGTTCGTCTTGGATCTCCCGGATGAGGGTGTGCAGTTCGGGGAGGTCGGGGCGCTGGTAGAAGGCGCAGGAGAGGGCCACCAGGTCGGCCCCGGCTTCCACGATCCGGCGGGCGGACTCGAGGTTTGGGGTGATGAGGGTGTTCCCCTGGGGGTCGAGCCCCTTGTCAATCCCGATGATCGGCAAATAGGTAACGGCCCGGATGGCCCGGATGTCCTCTGCCCCGTTGGCCCGTATCCCCCCCGCCCCGCCCTTCTCGGCGGCCTTCGCCATCGCCGCCATGAAGCCGGGGCCGTGCAGCGGGTTATCAGCCCTTGCCTGGCAGGAAACGATCAGTTTGTGCTGAAGTTTGGCTACAGTGGGATGCATCGAGACCACCTAGCTATCGCTACGAAAATACGCCACGCCGGAAAGACTTGTTCTTGAGCACGACGGTGCAGGCGCTTGGCGGCTCAGCGCGTCCGGGTGACCTTCGAGAGGTTGCGGGGAGCGTCGGGGTTGTGCCCCCGGGCCACTGCCAACTGCGCTGCGAAGGGATAAAAGGCCTGAGCGATGAGCACCGAGTCCAAGACCGGATGGAGCTTGGTGGGCAAGGGGAGCGGGGTGTGGGCGAACTCGAGCGCGTCCGCCTCGGAGGAGGCCACCAGCAGGTGAGCCCCCTTGCCGCGCAGGTTCTCCAGGAGGCTCACCATGCCGGGCAGGGGCCGGTCCCTGGGGGCCAGCGCCAATAGCGGGAAACCCGGCTCCACCAAGGCCACCGGGCCGTGCAGGAGTTCGGCCCCCGAGAGGGCTTCGGCGTGGAGGGCGCTGGTCTCCTTGAGCTTGAGGGCCAGTTCGTTGGCGACCGCGAAGGCGTAGCCCCGCCCGACTACCAGCGTGTTATCGGCCTCACCCATGACCTCGAGCCCCGCGCTCCAATCCGCCTGAGCAGCCTGGTGTAGGGCCTCGGGAAGCTGGGTGAGCGCGTCTTTCAAGCCCTTGTCGTCGCGCCAATACGCCACCAGTTGCGCCAGGGCGGCCAGGGTCGCCAGGTAGCTCTTGGTAGCGGCCACGGCCTCCTCAACTCCGGCCCAAAGGGGCAGCACCACCTCGCAAGAGCGGGCCAGCGGCGAGGACTCATGGTTCACCAGGGCCACAGTGAGTGCCCCCGAGCGCCGGGCCTGGCGGGTCACTTCGATGAGGTCGGGGCTCTCGCCCGATTGCGACACCGCCAGCACCAGGGCTTTATGGAGGCCCAGGTTGGCGCCGTAGACGGTGGTGACCGAGGGGATGGCGCTCGAGCAGACCAGCCCCAACAGGCTTTCGATCAGGTACTTGCCGTAGAGTGCGGCGTGGTCGGAGCTGCCTCGAGCTACGCTGAGCGCAAAGGGCGGCGGGTTGCGGCGCAAAAAGCCCGCCAGGCTCTCCACCTCGCCCTGGTTCTCCCGCAATAAGCGCTCCACTACCGTGGGCGCCTGCAGGGCTTCGCGGTACATCTTGGTTTCGTTGGCGTTCATCGGCCCCCTCCTACGACGTTCATTGGGGAACTTTGTTCCCTGGGGGTTAGACGTGAGGCGCTTCGGGAATGATTCATCGCACCCTTTCCCCCCGGATATATACCTCCTCGACCTCGAGCCGCGCGGAGAGCACCACCAGATCGGCCTGGCAGCCTACCTCGATACGGCCCCGGTCGGCCAGGCCCAGATACTCGGCGGCCAGGGTGGAGACCCGCCGCGCGGCTTCCTCCACGCTCAGGCCCCAGCCCACCAGGTTGCGCAGGGCGCGGTCGAGGGTGAGGGAACTCCCGGCCAGCCCGCCGTCGGCCAGGTAGACCCCGTCGCCCTTGCGGTAGACTGGGTAGCGGCCCATCTTGTACTCGCCCTCGGGCATCCCGGCGGCAGCCACCGCATCGGTGACCATATACAGGTTGGGGATGGCCCGCAACAAGCCCCGGATCACCGCCGGGTGGACGTGCAGCCCATCACCGATGACCTCGGCATAGCGGGCCCGCTCGAGCCCCAGCCCGGCCACCCCCGGCTCGCGGTGGTGCAGAGGGGGCATGGCGTTGAAGAGGTGGGTAAACCCTTCGGCCCCGGCCTCGAAACCGGCTAGGGCTTCAGCATAGGTGGCGGCGGTATGGCCCTGCTGCACCCGGACCCTGCGCTCAGATAACCAGCGGATCAGCTCGAGCGCACCGGGCAGTTCGGCGGCCAGGGTGACGACCCTAATCGGCGCCAGCGAGCAAAAGCGCTGCATCGCCCCGAGGTCGGGCGAGAGCGGGTAGGGTGGCTGGGCCCCTAGCTTTTGGGGGTTGATAAACGGGCCCTCCAGGTGTACCCCCGCTACTTGGGCCTCGCCCACAGCAGGTCGCTCGATCACCGCCCGGGCCCCGCACAGGGCCGCCTCGATCTCCTCCACCGGGGCGGTAACGGTGGTGGCGAGCAGGGTGGTGGTGCCGTGCTGGGCGTGGAAGCGGGCCAGCTGGCGAATGGCGGCCTCACCCTCCATGGCATCGGCTCCGCCGCCGCCGTGAATATGTAAGTCAATGAATCCGGGCAAAACAAATCGCTCGGGCTCCGGCTTGGCGGATAGCGGCTCGAGCCCCTCGATACGCGCGCCGAAGCGAAGCCGCCCGGCCACGGAGCCCTGGGGGGTGATGATGATTCCGGAAAGTTCCATTAAACCTCCATACTCGCTTCGTACTGCAACCTTCCTTAGCCTAAAGCCGATTCCTGATGAATCGTTACAAGGCGCAGCGGGAACACCCCGGTAAAGAGCCGGGGCCAGGCCAGCGCGGCGGGCCCGCGCTCGAGCCGCATCCCCGGCAGCCGCGGCGCGAAGTGCGTTATCCACAAGCTGTGGACCAGCGGGGATATCCGGGCTTCAATTTCGGCCTCGGCCTGGGGCTTGAGGTCGCCCAGGTCGAAAGGGCTGGGATTATCGAGCGCTTCGCGGACCTCACCGCGCACCCGGCTCTGGTAGAGCCAGTCGTCTACGAGCCTCGAGAGATTGGCCTCGGCCAACGCCACCGGGTCCTCCCCATATAAAGCGCAGACCCCCGAGGCGATAGCGCTGCCCAGCGTATTGCCTGCGGTGTTCCAGGCGGCGTACCCGGCGAGCCGGGTCACGTCCAGCGAGTTCAGGAGCAACCGAGTAAACCGCTCCTCCGCCCCGTTCGCGTAGGCCACGTCGGCCACGGCGACGTTTCGGCCAGCGCAGACGTCCTCGGCAATCCGGTCTACGAACTCGGGGAGGTTGCGCGCAGCGGTATCCACGGTCTCGAAATCCGGCTGGCGGTGGGCTTGCTTGAAGACCGGGGCATTGACCGCGAGGATCAGTTCAGCGGATTCGGGGCTCGAGGCCGCCGAACACCCCGCCGCCCGCAGGTGCGCTTTCACCAGTTCGCCGAGCGGGCGGTCTTCGTAGAGCATGACAGCTCCCGCGGCAAGGGTGGACGGATACCGCACGAAGACCTTGGGGGGCTTGGCGGAAGCGTTGACCAGGGCTCGAGCCAGCAGCACCGCCGCCACCTCGTCCGCCCCCGGATACACGTCGGCCTTCGACCACAAATTCAGCTCGTCGAGCCGGGCTTCCAAACGCCGCCGATCCCTGGCCGCCAGGCCATACGGAGTGGTGTCGTCGAGGGTCAGGCAGAGGTGCTCGAGCACCCCTTCTCCGAGCAGACGGATTGCTGCTTGGTGAACCCGGTGGTTGCGCTCGCGGGTGGAGAGCCAGTCGTGCAAAATTTCCCTTGGAACCGCGGCGATCGCCGCGCCCAGCTCCGCCCGATCGGCGCCCCTTTCGACCCGGTCCGTCCACTCCGAGACCTTGCGCAGTTGGGCTCCCCACACGCCGTAGTAGGGCTTCTCCTCGAGCGGATCGTTGTCGTGCGCCACCCGCACGATCACCCCGTAAGCTAGGATGCGGAGGCTGGGGTTCTCGCGCTTGAGCTGGCGTAGCACCTCGAGCCGTTTCAGCGCGTCCTGAGGGCTATCCGAGACCCGCCGGGCGGGGATCATCCCGCCCAGGGTGAGGGTCTCGAGGGTGACGATGGCCACGTCCGCTTCCGCTGCTTCTCGTCGCAGCCAGTCTGCGATGGCTGCCACATCCCCTGGCTGGTTCAAATGGTTGAGGATCTCCAGCGGCGGGGAAAGCATCTCCACCCCGGCGACCCTGGCGAGTTGGTGGGGCAGCTCGAGGGTAGGCGGGCGGGTATCACAGGGCAGGAGCAGGATGCGCATTCGGGTTTTCCTCGTCGGTATGCCAAGCTAGAGGGCTGTGGACGATGTATTCTCGGACAACTTGCAGTTTGTCTTCGTCGCGGAGGATGCGTTCGTAATAGTTGCGCTGCCACAAACGTTTATCGAAGGGAGGCCATCCTGACCCCTTGACCCCTCGAGCGTATTTAACCGTGGTGAGGGACTTGAACGCTTGAACCACCCGCCCTAACGAACCCGCAGTGGTGCCTTCGGGGTGGTCGGGGCGGACACGAGGTTCGTCCCTACGGGGGTCGGATTCGGAGTAGGGGCGATCCTTGTGATCGCCCGATGCCGCGAGGACACCGTGCACGTGGTTGGGCATTACCACGAAGACATCCGTCTGCCAGCCGGGGAATCGCCGGGGAATCTGCGCCCATACCCGCGATACCATCTCCCCTGCTGGGCTCAGATGCATCTCCCCGTCAACCAACTCGCCGAACAGACCCATCCGACCCTGGACACAGACCGTCACAAAATAGGCTCCCACCGAGGAATAATCGAACCCCTTCAGCCGGATCGAGCGCCGGTGGTGCCGGTCGGGGTCATACCTCACAGGTTGGCCCCCTGCCGCCGCAGGGCCTCGCGCAACTCGACCCCGTCAATCTCGCGCACCCCCACGTCCCGCGCCGCGCACCA
>DASTSL010000135.1:0-20894 GCA_035760705.1 Meiothermus sp.
CTCGGCCACGGCCTTGGGGGTCAACCTCTCCAGCGAGTTCCCCACGATCTCGCGCAGGATGGGGGCGCGCCCGCCGCGCAGGGGCCGGGCCGCCGCCGCCACGACGGCGGGCCCCGAGGCGTACACCTCGACGCAGCCCGCCCCGCCGCAGCCGCAGGAGGGCCCGTGGGGGTCGTAGACCTGGTGCCCGAACTCGCCCGCCGTGCCGTAGGCGCCCAGGTAGAGCTGGCCGCTCAGGACGGTGCCCCCGCCCACCCCGGTGCCCAGCGTGACGCCCAGCAGGTTGCCCACGCCCCGGCCCGCGCCCAGGCGCGACTCGGCGAAGGTGAAGGCCCGGGCGTCGTTGATGAGCCAGACGGGGAGGCCGGTGCGGGCGGCCAGCTCGGCGGCCAGGGGGTAGCCCGCCCAGCCGGCGGCGAAGTTGGGCGGCAGCAGCACCTTCCCGGCCCAGGGGTCGATCACGGCCGGGACGCCCACCCCCACCCCCGCCACGGCGTGGGCGGCGGACCGGGCCTGCCGCGCCGCCGCCTCGATGGCCCGGGCCAGGTCGGCCACCACCTCGGCGGGGGGACGATAGGAGTGGGTCTCGACGCTCACCAGGTCGCGCAACTGGCCCGTCTCGTCGAGCCAGCCCACGCTATAGGTGGTTCCTCCTAGATCCAAACCGATGGAAGCATTTGCCATGTTCGTCAACCTTGCCGAGATCGAAACCATGAGGGACTCGACTCTACCCTCCGCCCTTCTGGGGTCAACCCCGGACCGCAGACCCGGTGCTCGTGCTGGCTGCCGCTCGAGACGCTGAATGGAACCCCGCGTCTTCGCACTTACTTGGTGAACCGATCCAGTGTGTAATATAAAGGTACGGACCACCGGATGTCTAGTCCACCCGTTCCACCAGCTCGAGAAAGAAGCCTTATGAAGCTCCCAGACGCGCTCCAGCACCTCGACCCGCGGGCCCCGCTGCCGCTCTACCTCCAGCTCAAGGAAGCCCTCTTGCAGGGCCTGCAAGGGGGCCTTTGGCCGGAGGGGAAGCCCATCCCCAGCGAGCGCGAACTCTCCCAGGGGCTCTCCATCTCGCGAGCCACGGTGCGCCAGGCCATCCACGAACTCGAGCTGGAGGGCTGGCTGGTGCGGCAGCAGGGGCGGGGAACCTTTCCCACCCCGGCCAAGGTCGAGCAGCCCTTGGCCCGCATCACCGGCTTTTCCGAGAACATGCGCCAGGCCGGATTGGAGCCCTCCACTAAAGTGCTCTCGGCGGCCCTCGAACCGGCTCCGCCCGCCGCTGCCAGGGCCCTCAGGCTCCCGGCGCGGAGCGGGGTGGCGGTCATCACCCGGCTGCGGCTGGCCGACAGGGAGCCCCTGATGCTCGAGCGGGCTTATCTCAACTACGCGCTCACCCCCGGCCTTCTGGAGCACGACCTCAGCGGCTCGCTCTACGACATCCTCACCCACACCTACCGGCTGCGCTTCGCCCGCGGCGAGGAGACCATCCAGGCCGCCAAGGCCGAGCCCTGGCTGGCGAAAGCCTTGGGCATCCCGCGCGGAGCGGTGGTGCTCTTCACCCAGCGCACCGTGACCACCCACACCGGCACCCCGATCGAGTACACCGAGCGCTACGGTCGGGCCGACAAGTGCAGCTTCCGGGTGCTGCTCTCCGGGGACAACACCCAGATCGCCATCAAGGAGGACACCGCTTGAACCCCGTTAAACCCGCCCTCGACTATCTCGACGGCTGCGAAGCCATCCTGCGCCGGGTGCGCCAGACCCAGATGGATCGGATCGCCACCGCCGCCGGGTGGTGCGCGGAGGCTATCGCCCGGCGGGGCTTGGTCCACCTCTTCGGCAACGGGCACTCGAGGATGGCGGTGGAGGAGATGTGGCCCCGCTACGGTTCTTTCCCGGGTTTCCACCCCATCGTCGAACTCTCCATGACCTACCACACCCAGGTGGTGGGGGCCAATGGGCAGCGCCAGGCGATGTGGATCGAACGCCAGGAGGGGCTGGGTGAGGTGATCCTGCGCAATTTCGTCTTCCGCGACTACGACGTGATGATGGTGTTCTCGACCAGCGGCAACAACGGGGTGGTGGTGGACGTGGCGCTCGGCGCGAAAGCGCGGGGCCTGAAGGTGATCGCGGTGATTGCCGAAACCTATGCCCGCATGTTGCCTCCCGGCCACTCTAGCGGCCAGCGCCTGCACGAGATCGCCGACCTGATCATTGACAACTGCGCGGTCCCCGGCGACGCGATGGTGGAGGTGCCGGGGGTGGACGTGCCGGTGGGGCCGGGCAGCACCATCGGCAATACCGCGGTGGTGAACTGCCTCAAGGTGCTGGTGGCGGCGGAACTGGCCCGCCGGGGCCAGCCCCCGCTGGTGCTGGCGGGGGCCTGGAAGATGGGGCCGGAGGCCAGCGCCAAGCGCTTCGACGAGGCCTACGACGACCACCGCGAGCGGGTTAGGGTGGTGTATGGCGGATAAGACGCCGTACGCCAAAAGCGCCCGGCAGATGATCCCTCGCTTTTTGCCCCTGGGCATCTTCGAGGCCACCCCATGAATTCGCTCGCCGGTAAAACCGCCCTCATCACCGGGGCCTCGGGGATCGCCGCCGCCACGGCCCGCCTGCTCGCCCGGCGGGGGGGATTGCTGATGGTGCTGGACCGGTCGAGGGAAAACCTCGCGCGGCTCGAGGCCGAACTGCCCGGTCTAGAGTGCTTCGAGGGCGACTTGCTCGAAACAGATACTGCCGACCGCGCGGTGGGGGTGGTGCTCGAGCGCTTCGGCAAGCTCGACATCCTGGTCAACGTGGCGGGGATCTCCGGGCGGCGGTTGGGGGACGGCCCCACCCACGAGGCCACCGATGCAGGCTGGGACAGGGTGATGGACACCAACGCCAAGACCACCTTCCAGATGTGCCGCGCCGCTTTGAGGCCGATGATGCGCCAGGGCTCGGGCGTGATCATCAACACCGCCAGCGTGCTGGCCTATGCGCCCGCGGCGGAGTTCTTCGCTACCCACGCCTACGCCGCCAGCAACGGGGCCCGCATCGCGCTCACCAAGGCGATGGCCGCCTACTACGCGCCCTGCGGCATCCGGGTCAACGCGGTGGCCCCCGGCCTCATCGCTACTCCGATGAGCGCTCGAGCCCAGGGCGACGAGCAAATCCTGGGGTACATCCGCACTCGCCAGCCCCTCACCGGCAAGCTGGGCGAGCCCCAGGATGTGGCCGAGGCCATCGCCTATCTGGCCTCGGATGCAGCCAAGTTCGTGACCGGGGTGGTGCTCGAGGTCTCGGGGGGATGGAGCGTGGCCGGGTGATCTCTTACACCTCCCAAATCCCCGTGCTCGGCGAGTGCGACGTGCTGGTGGTAGGCGGGGGCAGCGCGGGCTCGAGCGCCGCGGTGGCTGCCGCCCGGAGCGGGGCGAGGGTGATCCTGCTCGAGCGCTACGGCTTCTTGGGCGGGACCGGGGCTGCCGTGCTCGACACCTTCTACGGCTTCTTCACCCCCGGAAGCGCCGAGAAAAAGGTGGTGGGCGGCATCCCCGACGAGGTGGTGAGGGGATTAGAGCGGCGCGGCGCCCTGCTCAGACGGCCCAACACCTACGGGGCGGGAGCGGGCCTCACCTACGACCCCGAGACGCTGAAGGTGGTCTGGGACGAACTGGTGAGCGGGGCCGGGGTACGGGTGCTGTTCCACACCTACTTCGCGGACGTGATCCGGGAGGGGGCTCGAGTGCGGGGCGCCATCGTCGGGACCAAGCGCGGCCTGCGGGCCATTCTAGCCAAGGCCGTGGTGGACGCCTCGGGTGACGCCGACGTGTGCGCTCGGGCCGGTGCCCCTTTCGAGGATGCCGGAGCCCTAGGGATCGCCCAATCTCTCACCACCACCTTCAAGGTCATCAACGTGGACGTGGCGCGGGCCAAGGCCTTCCCCAAGAAAGAGCTGTGGGCTTTGATGGCGGGCGCCCAGGGCTATGACCTGCCGCGCAAGGAGGGGAGCGCCCACGTCACGCCCTTCGAGGGCGTGATGGTCGCCAACATGACCCGGGTGGCCGGGGTGGACGCCACCGACCCCGACGCGCTCTCGAGCGCGGAGATGGAAGGTCGGCGGCAGGCGCTCGAGTACCTGCGCTTCCTGCGCGAGCAGGTGCCCGGTTACGAGCGGGCCGAACTCGGCGGGCTCTCGGTGCAGATTGGGGTGCGCGAGACCCGCCGCATCAAAGGCGAGTACTGGATCACCCGCGAGGACGTGCTCTCGGCCCGCAAGTTCCCCGACGCCATCGCCCAGTGCGGTGCGCCCATCGAGGAGCACCACGCGGGCGGGGATACCCGCTGGGAATACCTGCCCGACGGCGAGACCGTGGACATCCCCTACCGGGCCTTACTGCCGCAGGAGCTCGAGAACGTGATCGTAGCGGGGCGCTGCCTGAGTGCTTCCCACGAGGCCCACGCCAGCATCCGCAGCATCGGGCAGTGTTTGGCGATGGGCCAGGCCGCAGGTTTGGCGGCGGCGTTGGCCAAGGGCGACGTGCGCGGCGTGGACGTGGGCGAACTGCGAACCCGGCTCCTCGAGATGGGAGCAGTTTTATGAGGATTCGTGCGCTCACCCCGCCATCGCGGAGAACCCAGGGGGGGTTCTCCCTGGGCTGGCCTCGCTCGGCTCCTCTCTCGCATAACGAGAGAGGGCACAGCGAAGCGGAGATTGCTTGCATCGGTTGGGGGGTGAACGCCATCGTCCGCACGGTGCTCGGCGACGTGGACCCGGCCCGGCTGGGCCTCACCCTGGGCCACGAGCACCTCATCACCCACCCGCCCGCCGAGGTGAGCGACCCCGACCTGCGCCTGGACGACGAGGAGGCTGCCCTCCGAGAACTCGAGGCGTTCAGACAAGCCGGGGGCGGCGCGGTGATCGAGATGACCACGGTGGATTACGGGCGGGACGGGGCCGCCCTCGAGCGCCTCGCTCGAGCCAGCGCTGTCCACATCGTGGCCGCCACCGGGTTCAACAAGGGGAAGTTCGCCGACCGGCTCACCGAAAGCCGCACCGTGGAGGAGATTGCCGCCTGGATGATCGCGGAGGTGCGGGAGGGCCTCCGGGGCTTCTCGCCCGAACAGCCCCACCGGGAGGAATCCAGGGCCAGGGCCGGATTGATTAAAGCCTCGAGCAGCCTGAACGGGGCCAATCCCAACGAACTCAAGGTCTTCGAGGCCGCCATCCAGGCCCACCACGCCAGCGGCGCACCGATCTCGACCCATACCGAGAAGGGAAGCTGGGCGCTCGAGCAGGCCGAATGCTTCCTGCGGGGTGGGGTGGACCCCAGGAAAGTCCTGATCGGCCACCTCGACCTCAAGCCCGACCTGCCGTACTTGTTGGAGGTCGCCGCCACCGGGGTCAACCTGGGCCTCGACCAGTTCTCCAAGGAAAAATACCTGCCCGACGCGACACGGGTCGGGCTCGTCGCGGCCCTGGTGGAAGCGGGGTTTGGCCAACAAATCCTGATCGGCGGCGACCTGGCCCGGCGCTCGTACTGGAGAGCCTTCGGCCATCCTTACGGGTTCACCTTCATCCCTACCCAAGTCAAACCCCTGCTCGAGGAGGCGGGTCTCAGTGAGGAGCAAATCGAGGATATTCTGGTGAGCAACCCCAGGAGGTTTTTAGCGATCAGCAATGAGCGATGAGCGATGGGCTAAAACCAAAGGCTTGTAGCTCATCGCTACCCTATCAAGGAGGCGATAGATGATCAAAGTCGGTGTGGTCGGCACAGGTTTTATCGGCCCGGTGCACGTGGAGGCGTTGCGGCGGATCGGGGTCGAGGTGAAGGGGGTGTTGGGCTCGAGCCCGGAAAAGTCGCGCTCGGCGGCGCAAAACATCGGGCTCGAGCGGGGCTACTCGAGCTACGCCGAGATGCTCTCCGACCCGGAAATCGTGGTCGTCCACCTCACCAGCCCCAACCGCTTCCACCGCCTTCAGGTGCTCCAAGCGCTCGCGGCGGGCAAGCACGTGGTCTGCGAGAAGCCCCTGGGCATGAACACCCAGGAGACCAAGGAACTCGTCGTCGCCGCCCAGAAGTACCCCAAGCTGGTGACGGCGGTCAACTACAACATCCGCTTCTATCCGCTCTGCTTGCAAGCCCGCGAGATGGTGCAGAGGGGCGAGATCGGGGAGGTCTTTCACGTCAAGGGGAGCTACGTGCAGGACTGGCTCCTCTACCCCACCGACTTCAACTGGCGGGTGAGTGCCGAAGACGGGGGAGAGCTGCGGGCCATCGGGGATATCGGCACCCACTGGCTGGACCTGGTGACTTTTATCACCGGGCTCGAGGTCGAGGAGGTGATGGCCGACCTCTACACCGTGCACCCCATCCGGCAGCGTCCCCCGGCGGGATCGACCCAGACCTTCAGCGGCAAGAAAGGCAGCCGGAAAAAAGCCGCCACCGAGCCGGTCAAGATCACCACCGAGGATTACGCCTCGGTGCTCTTGCGCTTCGCGGGCGGGAAGCACGGGGTACTCACCGTTTCCCAGGTCACCGCCGGGCGCAAGAACCGCATCGAGTGGGAGATCGCAGGAAGCGAGCGGGCCCTGGCCTGGAACGGCGAGCGCCCCAACGAGCTGTGGATCGGGGAGCGGAACGCCGCCAACCGCACCCTGATCCGCGACCCCAGCCTCCTGGAGGGCGAGGCCGCCCACTACGCCAGTTACCCCGGCGGCCACAACGAGGGCTTCCCCGACACCTTCAAACAGCTCTACCGCGCCGTCTACGCCGACATCAAGGCGGGAAAGCCCAGCAAAAACCCGCTCTACGCGACCTTTGAGGACGGCCACAAGGAGCTGGCCTTGTGTGAGGCGATTCTCGAGAGCAGCAAGAAGGGCAAATGGGTAAAGGTGAGCTATTAGCAGTGAGCAATGAGTAGTGAGCAATGAGCAGAGGCCGGGGTGCGATGAAGGATTTTCGAGAGCTCAAGGTATGGCAAAAAAGTCATATCCTCACCCTGGGGGTCTACCGGATGACGTTGCAGTTCCCCAGAGAAGAGCTGTATCAGCTCACCAGCCAGATTCGCCGGTCGGCTTCCTTGATTCCGACAAATATCGCTGAAGGAGCGGGGCGGGGTGGTGATCCGGAGTTCAAGCGTTACCTGATCGTCGCTTACGGCTCATCAAGCGAACTTGACTATCAGTTGATCTTGGCTCGAGACCTTGGATATCTGCCTCAAGAGAAGTGCACCCCGCTTTACCAACAATTGGTTGAAGTTCAACGAATGCTTCACCGGTTGATCCAAACAATCAAGGCAGATAGCTAACCGCTCATCGCTCATCACCCAAAGGAGGTAAGGATGCAACTGGGTTTTGTCAGCGCGATTCTCCCCGATCTCGGCCTCGAGGAAGTGCTCGAATTCGCCTCTCGTCAGGGCTTCGACACAGTGGAGGTGATGTGCTGGCCCAAGGGAAAGGCCGAGCGCCGCTACGCCGGGGTCACCCATATCGACGTGAGCGAGCTGGATGACGCCGAGGTCGAGCGGATCCGGGGACTCACGCAGAAGTACGGGGTCTCGATCTCGGGATTGGGCTACTACCCCAACCCGCTGGTAGCCGACGAAAAAGAGGCGGGCGTTTACCTCGAGCACATCAAAAAAGTCATCAGCGCCTCGGCCCGGCTGGGGATCGGACGGATGAATACTTTCATCGGGCGGGAACCCAGCAAATCCTTGAAGGACAACTGGGCCATCTTCGACGAGCGCTGGCCGGAGATCATCCGGCACGCCGAGCGGGAGGGGGTAAAGGTCGGGATCGAGAACTGCCCCATGCTCTTTACCAGCGACGAATGGCCCGGCGGCAAGAACCTGGCAGTGAGCCCGGTCATCTGGCGCGAGATGTTCAGCCGCATCCCCTCCGATCACTTTGGCCTCAACTACGACCCCAGCCACCTGGTCTGGCAGATGATGGACCCGGCCTGGCCCTTGCTCGAGTTCAAGGACAAGCTCTTCCACGTCCACGCCAAGGACGTGCGCATCGACCGCGACAAGCTGCGGCAGGTGGGGATTTTGGCGACCCCGCTCGAGTACCACACCCCCAAGCTGCCGGGGCTGGGCGAGGTGAACTGGACCCACTTCTTCGCCAACCTCACCGAGGCCCGCTACTCAGGCCCGGTCTGTATCGAGGTCGAAGACCGGGCCTACGAGGGCTCGCTCGAGGACCGCAAACGGGCGCTGGTCCAGTCTGGGCGCTTCCTCAGAAATTTCGTCAGCTAGCCCAAGGAGAGATTCATGCCAGAGATTACGGTAGAAACCCTCAGCTACGAACAGGTCGCGCAGATGATCGACCACTCGCTGTTGCGCCCCGAACTCACCCCCGCCGAAGTCATCGCGGGCTGCGAGCTGGCCGAGCGCTACCGGGTGGCCTCGGTGTGCGTGAAGCCCTGTGACGTAGAACTCGCGGCCAAGGCATTGCGGGGCTCGAGCGTCAAGGTCGGAACCGTGGTGGGCTTCCCTCACGGGAACTCGGCCACCGCCACCAAGGTCTTCGAGGCCAAGCTGGCGATGGAGCAGGGCGCGGTCGAGCTGGACATGGTGCTCAACATCGGTCGGTTGCGGGGCGGCGAGGCCGAGTACGTGCTGGGGGACATCCAGGCGGTGGTCGAAGCCGCCAAGGGGGGTGGGGCCTTGGTCAAGGTGATCCTCGAGAACGCCTACCTCAGCGATGAGCAGAAGGTGCTGGGCTCGCAGCTTTCCGAGCGGGCCGGGGCCGATTTCGTCAAGACCTCCACCGGCTTCGCCCCCTCCGGTGCGACCCTCGAGGACCTCCGGCTGATGCGCGAAACGGTCTCGCCGCAGGTGCAGGTCAAGGCGGCGGGCGGGGTGCGTACCCTGGATGCCTTGCTCGAGGTGATGCGCGTAGGCACCACCCGGGTAGGGGCCACCGCCACCGCCGCGATCCTCGATGACTTCAAAGCCCGCAAGGCCGGATTGGTTCAGGCGATGAAAAGCGGTTTGGAGAGCGGTTACTGAAGCGGCGCGGCACCTATTTGGGCAGGGTCCTTTTGTAGCGTTGCTCTCTGGCGGTCTCTTCTAAGTATCTCCCCAGAAACAGGATGGGTGGAGAAGGGGTGGCTGAGGAGGCCGCGCCGCCGCACACCCCGGAACTCACTTTTCGCTGAACCACCCCACCCTTCTACCCTGGGCGCACTTAGCCGGGCTCGGATGGATGGGGTGGGGCCGTCTGGAACTCGCTGATGACGCGCAGCGAAACACACGTCTCGAGGAACTGTTTGAGTTCTTCGGGGCTAGCGAAATACTTCCGCTCCTGGGTGCGGGTCTCGGTGACCGAAGCCCGCCAGACCCCCTCGCCTCCTTGGGTGGGCTCGAGCCAGATCCGCACCACGTACACACGAGAAAGCCGGGCGTTCATCGGTGCTCCTGGACCTTAGCGGTGCAAAAACTGCGCTTTGACCTCAAGGCTCCCGGCGGTCACGGCCTGGAGGGTGAAGTTGACGTTGCTCTTGGGGGGCGTGACCGGGGTGATGTTCTTGCCGTCGGCGGAGTAGATGCCTACGAAGTCGGGATTGTTGTCTTGGTCCACGAACTGGATGGCGATGATGGCATAGCTCTGCCCCGACCTGAGCCCGCTGAGCTTGTAGCTGCCGTCGGCGGCGGCTTCTGCCGCGGCGGCGGGGTCTTGCTGGTTGCACAGATCGTTGGCGTCGCAGGCCGCGACGAGGGTACCCGCGACGGAGCCCCCGGCCCGGCTGACTTTCCCGCTGATGATGTCCTGCCCGACGTTGCCGCCCCCTCCGCCGTTGCCGCCGTTCCCGGCTCCGCCGCAGCCCGTCATCACCAGAGCCAAAATCCCTACCAAGCCTACGATCAGTTGCTTTTTCATCGTCTTCCTCCCGTGCTTTGCTCAGGGTCCTCCCCAAGCACGGTCGGCAGTATAGAAAGCCCCTTGTGACAGACCTGTGACGGGCCGTTGAACCCTGCCGGGGGACGGGGAAAGCTCGAGGGTGCGCTCCGGAGGAACAGGATGAAGGCGACTGCCCGGTCTTGAACTCCGGGGTAGCAAGCCCCGCTCCCAGGAGGCTTAGGATGGAGGGGTATGGAAGTGAGGCCTATGCAGACCATTCTCGTCACTGGAGCCCTGGGACAAGTCGGCTCGGAGCTGGTTCCCGCTTTGCGCGAGCGCTTTGGCACGGAGCGGGTGGTGGCTTCCGACGTGCGAAGTTTGCCCCTCGATTCGCCGATCCGGGAAGGCCCCTTCGAGGTCCTCGACTGCACCGACCGCTCGAGGCTCGAGGAGGTGGTGGAAAAGCACGACGTGGGCACCCTCTACCACCTGGCGGCTATCCTCTCGGCCAAGGCCGAGGCCCAGCCTGAGCTGGCCTGGCGGGTCAACATGGAGGGGCTGCACAACGTGCTGGAGGTGGCCCGGGCCCACGGCTGCCGGGTCTTCGTACCCAGTTCCATCGCGGTCTTTGGCCCTTCCACGCCCAAAGACCCCACCCCGCAGGACACCCTCCAGCGCCCGGGTTCGCTCTACGGCGTGACCAAAGTAGCGGGGGAACTCCTCTGTGACTACTACGCCGGGCGCTTCGGCCTGGACGTGCGCGGCTTGCGCTACCCCGGCCTCATCTCCTACACCGCCCCGCCCGGTGGGGGAACCACCGACTACGCCGTGGAGATCTTCTGGGAAGCTTTGCGCCAAGGCAGCTACACCAGCTTCCTGGGGCCCGACACCCGGCTGCCGATGATGTACATGCCCGACGCCATCCGGGCCACGCTCGAGCTGATGGAGGCCGACCCGGCCCGGCTCCGCCACCGCAACGCCTTCAACGTGACCGCCTTTAGCTGCACGCCCGCCGAACTCGCCGCCGAGATCGGGAAGCACCTGCCGCACTTTAAGATCCACTACCAGATTGATCCGGTGCGCCAGGCCATCGCGGATTCTTGGCCGCATACCCTAGACGATTCCGCTGCTCGTGAGGAGTGGGGCTGGAAACCGGCTTTCGACCTGGCCGCGATGACCGCCGACATGCTCGAGCAGTTGTCGGCTCGGATGGCCGTGAAGGGGGCCTGAGATGCCGCTGGACCGTTTAACCCCGGTACTCCAACAAGCCATTGACGACCTCGAGGCTCAAGGGCGCCGCAAGGGCCACGAACCGGTGGTGACCGAGGTGGTGCCCGCCCAGGGGGAACGAGGCCCCCGCTACCGGCTTTTAGGCCACGGCGAGCAGCTTTTCATCCGCATGAACTCCAACAGCTACCTGGGCCTGGCCCAGCACCAGG
This sequence comes from Meiothermus sp., assembly GCA_035760705.1. Classification (GTDB taxonomy): domain Bacteria; phylum Deinococcota; class Deinococci; order Deinococcales; family Thermaceae; genus Allomeiothermus. The sequence continues at coordinate 11,272 of DASTSL010000135.1, forward strand.
CCCTGAAAAAAGCTGAAGAAGCGGCCCTCGAGCAGTTCGGGGTAGGCCCCGGCGCGGTGCGCTTTATCAGCGGGACCTACAGGCCGCACGTAGAACTTGAAGGCCGCCTGGCCCGCTTCCATGCCCGCGAGGCCGCCATGATCTTCTCCTCGGCCTACGCCACCGTCCTGAGCGTGGTGGTTCCACTGGTGACGCCCGAGACAGTTCTCATCAGCGACGAACTCAACCACAACTGCATCATCAACGCGATCCGGCTCGCGAGGCCTAAGGAGAAATATGTCTACAAGCACCTGAACCTGGCCGAACTCGAGGCCGCCCTGCAAAAAGCGGCCTCGATCGGCGCAAGCCGGGCTCTGGTCATCACCGACGGCATCTTCAGCATGCGCGGCTCGAACGCGCCCCTGCCCGAGATCGCTGAGCTGGTGCGGAAATACGACGCCCACTTCCCCGAGAACGCCCTGCTGATCGTGGACGACTCGCACGGGGTCGGAGCGTTCGGGGCTAGCGGGCGGGGAACTGAAGAGTACACCAAAGCCCAGGCCGACATCCTGGTGGGAACCTTGGGCAAGGCGTTCGGGGTGAACGGGGGTTACGTAGTGGGCCCCTCCGCCCTCGTCGCCTACTTCCGCGAGACTTCGCCGATGTACATCTACTCCAACCCCATCACCCCCGGCGAGGCGGCGGCGGCTTTGGCGGCGCTCGAGCTTCTACAGAGCCCCGAAGGCCAGACCCGCCTGGCCCACTTGCGGGCGATGACCCGGCGCTTCCGCGAAGGGATCCTGCGGCTCGGTTACGAGAGCTTCCCCGGCGATCACCCGGTGGTGCCGCTGGTGCTCCGCGACGGCGAACGAACCAACCGGCTGGTGCGCTTCCTGCGCGAGCACGGAATCCTCGCCACCGCCATCGTCTACCCGGTGGTGCCCAAAGGCGAGGAGTCCATCCGCTTCCAGGTCTCGGCGGAGCACACCCAGGCCGATATTGACCAGGTGCTGGGGGTGCTGGAGCGGTTCAAGGCCCTGAGCTGAGGGCAATTCCGTGCAATCTTCTTCGGCGCGCTTCGGGGATAATCGGGAGCGATGAACCGCTTCGGCAGGAAAATGCTCGAGCACTTCCCCCTCGAGCCCCAGGCCGTCTACCTCAACCACGGCACCGTGGGGGTCACCCCCCGGCGGGTGCTCGAGGCCCAGCAAGCCATCCGTGACGAGATCGAGCGGCACCCGGCTCGCTACTTGCTCCGCGAACTATCCGGGCTCACGGCAAGTTCGGGGCTCTCGCAACCCCGTCTGCGGTCCGCCGCGCAGGAGGTTGCGGAATTCCTCGGCGCTCGCGGCGAGGATCTGGTCTTCGTGGGCAACGCCACCACCGGGGTCAACGCGGTGCTGCGCTCGCTTGGGCTCGAGCCCGGCGACGAAATCCTGATTTCCAACCTGGCTTACGGGGCGGTGGCCAACACCGCGACCTTCGTGGCGCGAGAGCACCGGGCCAAGGTGGTCAGGCTCGAGCTTCCCTTCCCCGTCTCGGACCCCGGCCTGTACGTCGAGGCGGTGGACCAAGCCCTCACCCCCCGCACCAAGGTCGCCATCCTCGACCACATCACCTCCGAGACCGCCCTGATCCTGCCACTGGCGGAGATGGCCCAGCGAGCCCGGGCGAGGGGGGTTCCGGTGCTGGCTGACGGGGCGCACGCGCCGGGGCAGATCCCCCTGGACATCCCCGGGCTGGGGGTGGACTGGTACGTGGCGAACCTGCACAAGTGGGCCTTTGCCCCGCGCGGCTGCGGCATCCTCTGGGCCGCGCCGGAGCGCCAGAAGGACCTGCATCCGCCGGTCATCTCCTGGGGGCTCGAGCAGGGGTTCACCCGGGAGTTCGACTGGGTGGGCACCCAAGACCCCTCGGCGTACCTGGCCGCGCCGGAGGGCATCCGCTTCATGCGGGACTTGGGGGTGGGGGCCATGCGCCAGTACAACCACGATCTGGCCTGGGGGGCGGCGCGGATGCTGATGGAGCGTTGGAACCTCGAGCTACCTACCCCCAAGAGCATGATCGGCTCGATGGTCACCTTGCCCTTGCCGCAGGGGTTGGGCTCGAGCCCAGCAGACGCTGCTCGCCTCAAGGACGCCCTGCTCTTCGAGGACAATATCGAGCTTCCCATCGGCTCCTTTGTGGGGCGGCTGTGGGCCAGGATTTCCGCACAGGTCTATAACGACCTCTCCGACATCGAGCGCTTCGCCCAGGCGCTCGAGCAGAAGCTCTCGCCCTAGGGTAGAGGCCCGTACTCCTCCCGGCGGCTTGGGTCGCCGGGTTTTTCGGTTTCCCTCTTCCGGACTTTGGCTGAGGCGCGGGAACAGGGGTGTCACAGCTCAGTCACATCCCCCGCTCTAAGCTCCGGGCGTTCGGGTTGAGGTTCCGAAGAACCCACCCCAGCGAAAGGAGCCATTCATGTTTGACCTCCAAGAAACCCCTGCCGTCGGCACCACCCTGCGCGTTTTGGGCACCCCCGTCACCTACCGCCTCACCGCTCGCGAGACCGGGGGCGGCTACTTCCTGTTCGAATCCGCGGTGCCGCTGGGCGAGGGCATGTTGCCGCACCGCCACCCCCTCGAGAGCGAACTCTTCTACCTGCTCGAGGGCCGCCTCACCTTCCGCCTGGAAGACGAGGTGTTCGTGCTCGAGGCGGGTCAGACCGTCTTCGTGCCGCGCGGGGCCGTCCACGCCTTCCAGAACACCGGCTCCGCCCCCGCCCGCCTGCTCACCCTGGCCTCGCCCGGCTACCTGCACGAGGGGTTCTTCGCCGAGGTGGGCGTGGCGGTAGACGCCCCCAAGACCCCGCTCGAGCTAGAGAAGATCGTCCAGACCGCGGCCAAGTACCAAATCGAGATGCTCCCGCTGGCCTGAAGGAAAGGTCATGACCCACCTCGAACCTCACGAAGCCCTGGTGCGCGAGCTGTTCACGGCGCTGGCCGAGCACGACCTGGCCACCCTGCAAATCCTGCTCTGCCCCCGGGTGGTGTTGCACGTCCCCGGCCAGCACCCCGTAGCCGGGGAATATCAGGGTTACGCGGGGCTTTTGGACTTCTGGTCGAAGCTCTCGCGCCGGGCGGCGGGAAACCTCGAGCTGCGCCTGGAGGAAGTGCTGGCCAAAGCCGACCTGGCTACCGCCCTCTGCACCGACTGGGCCGAACGTGAAGGGAAGCACCTGGAAAGCCGGGTGGTGTACGTGCTTCGTTTGGAAGAAGGCCGAATCGCCGAGGTCTGGATTCACAACTACGACCAGTACGCGGTGGACGCGTTCTGGAACTGAAGGAGCCTAAAGATGAACCTTCGCAACGCCATTGCCGGAGTTTTACTGCTCATCCTGGCCGCCTGTGGCGGGGGGGCGCCCCAGCCTACCCTCAGCTCCATCGAGGTGAGCCCCGCCACGGCCAGCCTCGAGATCGGCCAGACCCAAATCCTCACCGCCCTTGCCAAAGACCCAGGTGGCCAGCCCCTCTTCGGGGTGAGCTTCACCTGGGCTTCCTCGAACCCCGCGGTCGCGACGGTCGCAGGCGGGACCGTGACCGCGGTGGCCGCCGGGCAGGCCCAGATCACCGCCAGCGCGGGCGGCAAGACCAGCGCCCCGGTCACCGTCAGCGTGACCGACAACCGGCCCGGTTTCGAGATCACCCTCTCCACCGACAAGCTGCCGGTGATCCAGGGGGAAAGCGCCACGCTCGAGGTCACCGTCACCCGCAAGAACGGCTTTAGCGGGGCGGTCAACCTCGCCGCTTCGGGGCTCCCCGCCGGGGCCACGCTGTTCCCGGTGACCGTGGAGGCCGGGAGCGACAAAGCCACCCTCACCGTGGGCGCGGCCAATGACGCCCCGCATTCGCTCCCCACCCCCGCGACCGTCACCGGGAAGTCGGGTGGGCTCGAGGCCAGCAAACCCCTCGCCGTGACCGTGCGGGGTGAGCCCGGCGCGCTGGATACCAGCTTTGGCAAAGTGCTGCTGCCGGTGGGCCCGGGCGACGACTACGCCTACGCGATGGCCGTCCAGCCCGACGGCAAGATCGTGCTGGCTGGGCAGACCGGCTCGGATATCGCGGTGGTGCGGCTGAACCGCGACGGAACCCCGGATCCCTCTTTCGACCGCGCCGGCAAGGCCATCACCGATGTCGGCGGCAGCGCGGTGGCCTACGCGGTGGCGCTGCAACCCGATGGCAAGATCGTGGTGGCGGGCTCGGCCACGGTGAACGGCAGCGGGCGCGACTTCGTGCTGGTGCGCTACGACCCGGATGGCAGCCTCGATGCCTCCTTTGACGGGGATGGCAAGGTCATCACTGCCTTCGGCACCGACTCCGACCAGGCCTACGCCTTGCTGATCCAGCCCGACGGGAAGATCGTGGCGGGCGGCGAGAGCAACCAGGGGGGCAGTGGGGTGGACTTCGCCCTGGCCCGCTACAACCCCGACGGTAGCCTGGACTCGAGCTTCGATACCGACGGCAAGGTGACCACCGCCATCGGCCTCGGCGGCAAACGCGATAGCATTTACGGCCTGGCCTTGCAGACCGTACAGGGCGAGAGCCGCATCGTGGCGGTGGGGGGCGAGGGCGACTTCGTCCTGGCCCGCTATACCGCAAGTGGCGGCCTCGACGAGACCTTTGGCGAGGGCGGCAAGGTGAAGGGGCTCTTCAACTCGAGCATCGGGGCGGCCCGGGCGGTGGTGGTGCGGGGCAACCGCGTCTTGGTAGCGGGCGGGATCGGCAACGACTTTGCAATGGTGCGGCTCTTGGCGAGCGGCTCGCCCGATGCCGCCTTCGGCACCGACGGCAGGGTGGTGACCCCGGTGAGCAGCACCAACTGGGACGAGGCCCGGGCCCTGGCGGTGAACGCCGAGGGGAAGATCCTCTTGGGCGGCTGGATGTACGAGGTGGGCTCGAGCGGAAACTTCGCCCTGGTGCGCTACAGCGAGAGCGGCCAGCTCGACGCCAGCTTTGGCGGGGATGGCACCGTGGTGACCCCGGTAGCCGCCCCCGGCAAGCCCGATCAGGCGATGGCCATGGCCCTCCAGCCTGACGAGCGAATCCCCGCCGTGCGCGTGTTGCTGGGCGGTTACGCCAGCGTCTCCAACAGCGATTTCGCCGCGGCTCGCTTCTGGCAGTAAAGCTTTTCGCCTTCGGCCAGGCTCCCCTGCGGGGGAGCTTTCTTTTTGGGGTGTCACAGGTGGGTCACAGGGGGTTTCCTATCCTGCTGGGCGACGAGGGAGGAGACCATGAGTCAGCTATTCAGCAAGTTGTTCGTCCGGTTCAAAGCAGGGCTAGGGCTCGCTCGAGAGCCCCGCAGCGCCTCCGAGCGTCACGTGTGGCTGCTCAACACCCCCGGCTGGCAGGCCATGCAGGAGATCAACCGATAAAAAGGAGAAAACCATGAAAAATTTCATCAGACTGATCCCGGTGTTCGTGCTCCTGAGCGCCTGCGGGAGCGCGGGTGGCCCCGGCAACGGCGGCCCGGGGAATGGCGGCCCGGGTAACGGAGGCGCGGGCACCGTCACCGGCCAGGCCCTCGACGCCCAGGGCAAGCCCATCGCGGGGGCCAAGATCTGGGTCAAGCCGGTGGTGACCACCGGGCTCTATGAGACCCGTACCGATGCGGGCGGGCGCTACGAGGCCACCGGGCTGCCCCCGGTGGGTTACCGGGTGCTGGCCTGGGCCGAGCGCGAGTACAACGGTCAGCGCTACTGCATTCGCCTGGGCCACGAGAAAGCCGAGGACTATAGCCCCATCAACCCGGCCAACGGGGCGGTGCGCAACTTCGTGCTGAAGGCCTCGGGACGCATCGAGGACGTGGAACTCTACTCCGATATGGGCTACTTCGGCGGCAGCGTCTCAGTGATGGACTCGAGGCACGTCCCCGCCCGCAACGCGCCGCTCGAGTTCACCCTGACCCCCACCGGTCCGCTGATCGACGGGAAGCCCGGCAAGACACTCACCCTCAAACCCAACGCCGAAGGCTACTTGCTGGACGTACCGGTGGGCGTGTACAAGGTCACCGCGGTATCGCTCGAGGGCGGCAAGCGCACTCCCATCAAGATCGGGAACACGGCCTCGAGCCTGGGCGCGGAGGCCAAGCTCGAGTTCAAACCCTCCGGCCAGAGCTGTGTCGGCAGCTACGGCAGTGGCCTCGAGCGGGCTTACCTGTACTGGGAACCAAGCACCGCCACCCCTCCGCCCACCGGTGAGACCCAAACCTGGGACGGCACCGTCGAAGTCAATGGCGGCAACACCTTCTACGTGCGCTACGTCTTCACCGTCCGGCAGGGCACCGAGAAATCCAGTGAGAGCTTGTACAAGGGCGACTTCTTCCAGTGCGAAAGCCCCTCCACCAACTGCGACAAACTCGGCTGGGCGCAGGGCGTGCGCCAGGGCGACACCATCACGCTGATCACCATGCTCACCGAGCTGAACGCCAGCTTCGCCACCGACGGAACCTTTAGCGGCGACACCTTCTTTGGCACGACCAACGCGGTTTTCCAGGGCCAGACCGCCACGGTGAACCTGACCCGCCAGTGATGCTTCCTGGCTTCGGGCGCGGGTCCAGACGGCCTCGGTAAGCCACAAGGAGACCCATATGTTCGCAGAACTCTACATCTGGATCAAACTCGTCCACATCGTTACCGCGCTGGCCTTCTTCGGCCTCGAGGGGGCCGCCGGGATCCACAGCAAGGCGCTGCACCAGGCGCAGGACTTCGCGGTGCTCCGGGCCGCGCTGGCCCGGCTCGGGGCCGCCATGAGCGGGGTAAGCTCCGCCGTGCTGATCATCCTCCTCTCGGGGCTCACCATGATGTTCACCGCCTGGGGCTGGCACACTGCCTGGGTCAACCTGGCGCTGGGCCTGTTCCTGGTGAACTTCGTGCTCGCCCAGACGATCGACCTCCCCTGGGCCAAGACCCTGGGCAAGGCCCTCGAGGGCCGCTCCGGGGCGGTCACCCCCGAGGTGTGGGCGATGACCGAAGACCCCCGGATGCGTTTCTCGCATACCTTCAAGACCGGCGCGGACTTCGCCCTGGTATTCCTGATGACCGTCAAGCCCGGCCTGTGGCTGGCGCTGGGCGGTGCGGCCCTGATTGTGGTGGCCTACTTCGCCCTGGTGGCCTATACAGGCACGGCCCGACCGGCCACCCCGCACCAGGCAGTACAGGAGGCCTGAGATGAACAAGTTCTGGCTGATTGGGGTAGTGCTCGCCTTGGCCGCCTGCACTACCCCGGCCAAACCCGGCCCTGACCCCAAGCTCGAGCCTACCCCGGTCGGTGCGCCGGTCGGCTCACCAGTGCGCAAGGTCATCGGTGCGGCGGGCGGCAGCCTGGCCTCGATGGACGGGAAGATCACCCTCGAGATCCCGGCGGGTGCCTTATCCAAAGACGAGACCGTGAGCATCCAGGAGATCACCAACGAGTCCCCCGGCAAATTCGGCAAAGCCTTCCGGCTCGGCCCCGAGGGGGTGAGGTTCGCCAAGCCGGTCAAGCTCCGCTTCGCTTTCAGCGAGGAAGACCTGCGGGGAACCCGCCTCGAGTTGGTGCGCATCGCCTACCAGACCAAGGAGGGCTACTGGACTTTGCTCGAGGACTGGGTGCCCAACCTGGCGACCGGCACCGTGACCGTGGAGACCGATCACTTTAGCGATTGGTCGCCGATTCCCGGGGCGCAGCTCGACCCCTGGTCGGCCAAGGTCAAAGTAGGCCAGAGTGTGAACCTGCGGCTCGAGGTCTGCGAAGAGGTGGTGCCCGACGACCCCAAGAACCCGCTGGACATCCCGCTGAGTTCGTGCCAGCCCAGCGTGGTGGTGGCTCGCCTGGCCAAGAACTGGTCGGTGAACGGGAAGCTCGGCGGTGACGGCACGGTGGGTACGGTCAGCTCGACCGAACCGGGTCAGGCCACCTATACCGCCCCCGCCCGAAAACCCGCGCAGAACCCGGTAGGGGTCTCGGTGGAGTACACCCCGCTCGAGGAAAAATCCAAGGTCATCCTGATCTCGAACATCACCGTCGAGGAGGATACCCCCCGCTGGCAGGGCACGGTCAACGTGGTCTACCAGGGCACCGAAGACTCCTCCGACCAATACGAGACCAAGCACGACGAGTTCTTGGCCCAGTACACCTACACCGTGGCCGGTGTGGAGGGGGATACCCCCTACGGCACGGTGCTGAAGGCCAACGGCAGCGGGAGCTACACCCGCGGCTATGACTCCAACTACGACAAGACCGAGCAGGTCTTTTGCAGCGACCTCCACCCCAGCGAGACCCGCATCGAGAAATCCAAAATCACCATCCGCGACGGCGGCGAGCAGGCCAAAACCGGGCTCGGCCTGAGCGTGATGCCCCAGGGCGGCACCCAGTACCGCCTCGAGCTGCGGCCCCACATCGTGGCCTGGAAGGGCACCTACGAGAGCTGGTACTTCTACAAAGGCCCCTGCAATCCCTTCTCCGACACCCCCGAGGGCGGCATCACCACCCGGTCCAACCGCGCCGGGAACTTCGACCCCGGTGGGCTCGAGGTTACCGGTCAGCTCGACCCGGAAAACCCCGACCAGCTCAAGGGCAGCAAGAAGTGGACCGAGCGCAGGTTCGGCTACGACACCACCGTCACCCTGACCTGGGACCTCAGCAGGGGCCGGTGAGCTCCCCTCCTCCCCTCCGCTACCCCTCCGCGACGAGCTTGCGCAAGCGCTCGTATTCGGCACGGTGGAGCGGGATCAAGCTGGCGAAGTCGAAGTCCTCGAGGATTTGCTTGGCCCAGGCTCGTTGTGGGGGATCGCCGTACTCGAGGGCTACCCCCACCGCCTCGAGGCGAGCCGAGGGCATCTGGATGGCCTCGAACCGCCGCAGAGCTTCGGCCAGGGCCGCACGGTGATCGAGCTCCAAGCTGATCCTGACCCGGGCCAGCCTGGCCCAGGCCATCCCCACCAGGCTGGGGTCGGCGGCGTTGTGGATGAGCCACTCGCAGTGTTTCACCGCCTCGGCCGGGCGACCCGCCAACTCGTAGCCGTGAGCCAGGGTGGAGCGAAGCATCTGGGCCGGTAGATAATTGCCCAGCGCGAGGGCCTCCTCCGACTGGGCCAAGACCTCGCCGGGCGTGCCCGCCACGTTGTGCGCGACCTGGATCTGGTTGGCGCTGATGATCTGTAAGGTGGCGCTGCCGATACTTTTGGCCCCCTCCAGGGCCTCGGCCAGCAAGGCCATGCCCTCGGGGTGTCGGTCCAGGGCCACGTACACGTATCCGAGGGTGGAGGCCATGTGAAAGCGCTTGAAGCTGGGCGGGCGCTGGCGGAAGCGGGGGAGCAACGGCTCGAGCACCTCCAGGGCTTCGCCGAGGCGCCCCAGACGAGCCAGGATGAAGCCCCGCGAGAAGCGCATCTCGTCGGTCAGCTCGGAGTCGCCGAAGCGCTCGGCCAAGGGCAGGGCCCCGGCGATCACCTCCTCGGCCTCGTGGTAGCGACCCTGCCACACCCGAATGCCTTGCAGCGCGTCCAGGGCCTTGACCCGGATGCCCAGATCAGGGGTCTGCGCCAAGACTTTCTGGGTCAAAGCCTCGGCCTCCTCCAGACGGCCCAGCGCGACCAGCGGGTTGGTCAGCCCGACCTGGGCTCGTAG
>DASTSL010000136.1:0-3930 GCA_035760705.1 Meiothermus sp.
TCAGGGTCGGGGGTGGGTCCTTGGCGATGCGCCACAGGGGCAGCGGCGAGGCAGTCAGGTTGATCAGGTGCACCACCTCGAGCCCCGGTTTTTTCGACGACAGCAGCCAGACCTTGTTCGCGGGGAAACTGCCGGGGGTAAAGGGCGCCCCCTCCAGCCGGGTTCCCTCGGGGAGCCGGGCGGGCTCGAGGCCAAACAGATACTCCTGGTAGCGGGTGATGAAGTCGTAGTAGCGGCGCATCCAGGCCGCGAGTTCAGGCCCCGGGCGCTCGTACTTGGGAAAGTAGGGGTCGGCCAGCAAGCCTACCCCCTCGCCCAGTTCGATGTGGGTCGCGCCACAGGCGGCGATCACCGAGGCCAGGAGCCGGTACGCCGCCTCGGCTTTGGGGGTCAGGTAGGCGGCCAGGATCACCGGGCGGTCACTCGAGAGTTCCTTGGCCCGGTAGACGATATCGCGCAGCGCGGCGTAGTCCTCGTGGGGTGGCCAGACCTCGATGTAGACGGCGTCCACCCGCGAAGGGGCCACGTTCTCCGCTGGCCAGTCGTTGACCAAGTTGAAGATCACCGCCCGCTCCGGCCCGGCGATTTCCTTGGCCTCCTGCAAAAAGCCGGGGATGACTGCCGCCAGGTCCACGGCCTGGCCGCTATGGTCCAGCGCGGTTTTGGGATCACCATACTGGTCGATGTGCAGCCCGTCGAAGGGGAGGCCCTCCAGGATCGAGCGGTACTCGCCCAGAATGTGCTCCCGCCAGGCTGACCCCGCCGAGGGGTCGAAGATGTAGAGAAAATCCTCGCCCAGCGTCCAGGGCACACCCTGGCTCTTGTAGAGCGCCTGTTCAGGGTGGTGGGCGTAGTAGCCGGATGAGCCCGCATAGATGGTGGTGTAGGGCATCGCCGCCATGCCCCGCTGGTGCGCCTGCTCGATGCGCTGTCGCACGGTGGCGAGCGAGAGCCTGCGCCCCAGGGGGTCGGTGAACTCGGGATCGGGGGGGAGGTGCCGGTCGTGGCGGTACATCCAGTCGTAGAACTGGAGGGCGTTGACGTGGTGTTTGAGCAGCGTGTCCATCTGCTCGGGATCGGCCTCGCCGGGGCTGAAGTCGCTGAGGAAGCCGTAGCGGGGCATCTCCAGCCAGCTTCGGTGCACGTCGAAGGCGGTGGAGGCCGAGTCCAGGGTGAGCCCGCTGGCATCGGTGAGGTTGACCTCCACCCCGTAGCCCGCCGGTTCCGGGGGTGGGGTCCAGCGAAACTCGCTGACGAAGTCCCCCAGCGGCAGCGTGGCCTCGAACACCCGCTGGGCCAGGTGGTAGATGCGCAGGTGGGCTCGAGCGCCCGGCGGGAACCCGGAGGCTTCCAGACGCAACGTCACGGTCTCGCCGGGGCGGTAGAGGGCTCGGTCGGGGGATAGCTCGAGGGTCACAGCCACGGATACTCCTCCACAAAAAACCAAGGTCACCAGCGCGAGAAAATGCCTCATCCCTTGAGCCCCCCAGTATCTACCGGGCGCACGAAGGCCTGCTGGAAGAACACGTAGACCAGCACCACCGGGACCATGGCGATGAGCGAGGCAGCGAAGACCAGCCCCCACTGGCTGGCGTGCTGGCCCTGAAAGAGCCGGATGGCGATGGGCAGGGTGCGCAGGTGGCCGTCGTTAAGAAAGGTCAGGGCCAACGTGAACTCGTCCCAAGAGCCCAAGAAGGCAAAGATGGCGCTGGTCCCGATGGCCGGGGCCGCGAGCGGCAGAGCGATACGGAAGAAGGACTGGACCCGGCTGGCCCCGTCGATCTGGGCGGCCTCCTCGACCTCCTTGGGGATACCTTCGAAGAAGCTGCGCAGGAAGAAGGTGTGGAAGGCGACGTTCCCAGCGATGTAGAAGACCACCAGCCCCAAGAGTTTGTCCAAAAGTCCCAAGTTCTTGGCCAGGATGAACTGGGGGATGATGTAGAGGATGCTGGGGATCATCAGGAAAAGCAGGTAGAGCCGGAAGACCAGGTTCTTGAAAGGAAACTCGAGCCGGGCGAAGGCGTAGGCCCCCGAGGAGGCCACCAGCACCGTGCCAATCGTGGAAAGCAGCGCCACCTCGAGGCTGTTCATGAAGTACAGCCCGAAGTTGTTGGAGTTCCAGGCGTTGACGAAGTTTTGCAGGGTGGGGTGGCTGGGGATGAAGCGCGGCGGGGTCTCGAGCACGTAGGAGATCGGCTTGAAAGCCGTGGAGATGGTGTAGAGGATCGGCAGGGCCATCAAGAGGGCGATCAGGCCCATCAGGACATAGACACCCAGCGTCCGGGCTCTCATCGGGCCTCCCGGCGGAAGTAGCGAAGCTGAACCGCGCTGATGAAGACGATGATCAAGGCCAGCACGAAGGCGATGGCCGAGGCATAACCGAAGTCCAGGAAGGCGAAAGCCTGGTTGTACATGTAGGAGAGAAAGACTTCGGTCTGGTGGTTAGGTCCACCGCGGGTCATGATGTAGAACTGAATAAAGCTCTGGAAGGCCCCGATGGTCAGCATCACCGCGATAAAGGCGCTGGCCGGGCGCAGCAGGGGGATGGTCACGAAGCGGCGAACCTGCCAGGGGCCCGCCCCGTCCACCCGGGCGGCCTCCTCGAGTTCCGCCGGGATGTTCTGGAGGGCCGCCAGGTAAATCAGCATGGTCCAGCCCGCTCCCTTCCAGATGCCCAGGATGGAGATCGCTACCAGCGCGGTAGCGGGGTCGTTGAGCCAGGCCCGGTGCGGCGGGTAGAGGTGCAGCAAGTCCGAGAAGATGTAGTTGATGAGCCCCTCGGAGTGGAACAGGAACGAAAAGATAAGCGCCACCACCACCCAGCTGGCAATCACCGGGAAGTAGTAAACCAGCCGGAAAAATCCGGCGAAGCGGATCTTCTGGTTCACCAGCAAGGCCAGCCCCAGCCCTGCGGCCATCTGCCCAACCACGGTGATGAGGGCGTAGACCAACGTATTCCGCAAGGCGATGAGCGTCACCGGGTCGCGGAAGACCCGCAGGTAGTTCTCCAAGCCCACGAAGGTGCTCTCGCCGGTGACGTTCCAGTGCCGAAAGGAGATCCAGAAGGAGAACACCGCCGGGTAGGCGTTGAAGATCAAAAACCAGACCAGCCCCGGCAGCACCAGAGCCAGGGCGAAAGCCACCTCCCCCCGCAGGCGTCGGCGGCGGGCGGGGAGAGAGGTGGGGCGACGAACGGTCATACCGGCCTCACTGCTTGAGGAGTTCGTCAATCTTGGCCGCGGCCTCGTCGAGGGCGGCCTGCACACCCTTCTTACCGGCGAAGATGTCCTGGGTGGCGGCCTGCATGATCTCTTCCATCTTGGGGTAGACCGGGGTCACGGTGCGGGCTCGAGCGGTCTTGAGTTGCTCGAGGTAGAGCCCGAAGTAAGGATGCCCCTTGATGTAGGGGTCCTCGAGGGCAGCTTTGATCACCGGGATCTGCCCGGTGGGGGCCATCATGAGCTGGGCCTGGGGCGAGAGCATGAACTGCACGAACTTCCAGGCCGCTTGCTTGTTCTTGGAGTCCTTGAAGATCACGATGTTCTCGCCACCCACCACGCTGATTGAGCCGCCCGGCCCGGCAGGGAACAGGGCGTGGGCGATGTTGAGATTCGGATACTGCTTCTTGAGCGCGGAGAAGGCCCAGGGGCCGTCCTGGGTGGCTACGTACTGCCCGCCGCCCAGCCCCTCCCAGGTGCCCAGCCCGGCCCCGGCGACGGTAGGGGCGATCAACCCGGCCTTGTACCAGTCGTAGAGCATCTGGATGGCCGCGACGGTGCGGGGGCTGTTGAGGTAGCCGGTAGCTTTGGTGACCCGGGCATCGGTGACCGAGCCGCCGTTGGACCAAATCCAGGGCAGCAGGTGCCAGTTGGCCGAGCTCGGCACTGCGAAGCCCCATGGCACCACCTTGTCGCCCTGTTTTTTCTGGGT
>DASTSL010000137.1:0-24487 GCA_035760705.1 Meiothermus sp.
CCCTGCTCAAACGCAAGTTCGGCGAGGGGGTGCGTTCTCGCAAACCCCGCCTGCAGATGCGGGAGTGCCGGGTCAAGGCGTTGGTCTACAACGCCTACCGTTAGTCGGCTTGCTACATCGAGGGAACTTTGCAACAGAGCATCCTAAAAAAACCAAAAGACAGGGCGTATTCGCAGCAAGCCGTTGTGGCTTAAGTTTGGCTTCAGCAAAGAGGCCTAGCTTGGTTCAGGGACCACCCGGATTCTGCTAGGCAGAAAGGAGTATCGGCATGGCCCGACAACTCAGTTATCAAGATGCAACCCACCTGCTCCGCCGGGCGGCGGCCCGCGGGCGCAAAGAGGAGGCGCAAAAGCTGACCGAGATGGGGCTCGAGGCCGCTGTGGACTCGCTCCTGCAAAACCCTGTGCCCGCTCCCCCCTATCGCACCGCCGCCACCACCAACGAGAAAGGGCTACAGCACCGGGAGATCACCCAGCTGTGGCTCTCCCACTGGCTCACCACCCCCACCCCCGCCGCCGAGCGGCTGGTGCTCTTCTGGCACGGCCACCTCACCTCGGAATTCCGCGAGACCCAGGGCGCCCAAGCCATCGACTTCTGGAACCAGTTCGCCACCTTCCGGCAGTTCGCTTATGGCCCTTATGGCGAGTTGCTCAAGGCCATCGCCAAAAACCCGGTGATGCTCCTCTACCTCAACAACGCCGAGAGCAAGAAGGAGCACCCCAACGAGAACTGGGCCCGTGAGCTGATGGAACTCTACACCATTGGCCCCGGCAACTATACCGAGCAGGACATCCGGGAATCGGCCCGGGCCTTCACCGGCTGGACGGTACGGATGCCCCAGGGGGCTCCCCGGGGAAAAGACCGCGACCCCAACGTGGGGCTCGAGTACGTGTTCAACCCCCGTTGGCATGACCCGGGGGACAAGACCTTCATGGGCCAGCAGATCAAGACTGGCGACGAGGTGCTGGAGATTCTGATCGCCCATCCCGAGACCTACCGTTTTGTGGGGCGCAAACTGCTGACCTTTTACCTCAATCCGAACCCACCCCAACCCCTCGTGGAAGAGGCCGCCAAGGTCTTCCGGGACGGGGGAACCCGCGAGATGCTGCGCTGGCTCTTCACCCGCGACGAGTTTTACGCGCCTCAGAACCGGGCTTCCATCATCAAGAGTCCCATCGAGTACCTGGTGGGCCTGCACTATGCGGCGCTCGAGGGCAAGGTTACCTTGGGCCAAAAAGACGATGACAAGACAGCCGCGCGGGTGGTCAACGCTTTCGCCGCGATGGGCCAGATCCCCTTCGACCCACCCAACGTCAAAGGCTGGGACGGCGGGATGAGCTGGCTGGCCGAGTCGCCGCTGTTGGTGCGGCTCAACCTGATCAGCGCCTTTGCCGGGCGCGAGAAGAAGCTGGACCTCGAGGTCTTCATGGACGGCGCTTCCGGCCCGCTCTCGCTGGTCAAGCCGGAGGCGCAGTTGCTATGAGCGTCAAGCGTCTAGGGCTAAAGAATTTTTTCGTCTCTCGACCCTAAACCCTTGACCCTAGACGTGAACCGGAGGTTCGACATGGATAGACGCGACTTCATCAAAAAATCCCTGCTCACGCTGGCTTTGGGCCAGGCTGCGCCCTCGCTGCTCTCGCGCAGCGCGTTGGCCGCCCAGTCCAAAGACAAGATCCTGGTGGTGGTCAACCTGTTCGGCGGCAACGACCAGCTCAACACGCTGGTGCCCTTCAAAAACGACCTCTACTACCGGCTGCGGCCCAATATCGCCGTCAAGCGCGAAACCGTGCTCGACCTGGGGCAAAACGGCCAGAACCTGGGCCTCCACCCCGAGCTTCGCCCCTTGATGAACATGTGGGACCAGGGGAACCTGGCGCTGATCCCCCAGGTCGGCTACCCCAACCCCAACCGCAGCCACTTCATCTCCACCTCGATCTGGCACACCGCCGACCCCACCCGCAAGGAGGAGACCGGCTGGCTGGGGCGCTGGGGCGATGAGCAGGCCGACCCCTTCTGCGACACCTTTATCGGCGGAGCCTCACCCCAGGCGGTCACCGGCGACAAGCGGGCCGCCCCCGCGATCTCCGGGGTGGACAGCTTCACCATCCGCATGCCCAAGCCCTTCGAGGAGGCCATGGAGAAGGAGATGGCCCAAGTGCGCCAAGGCCCCGCCGAGCAGGTGCGCCAGGCCATGCTCAGCTTGCGAGGGGCGCTGGACAAGATCGGCAGGATTCGGGCCTACACCAACAAGGCCCAGTACCCCGACAACAACTTCGGCAAGGCCATGGCCGACGTGGCCCGGATGATCGCCGGCGGGTTAGGTTCTTCGGTCTACTACACCACCCTGGGCGGCTGGGACACCCACGCGGCGCAGCCGGTGCGCCAGCAGGAGTTGCTGGGCTATCTGGCCCAGACCCTGAGCGCTTTCCGCCAGGATATGAAAGCCCTGGGCCGCGACCAGGACGTGCTGATCATGGTCTTTAGCGAGTTCGGGCGGCAGGTAGCGGAGAACGCCTCCTTCGGCACCGACCACGGACAGGGCGGGTTGATGCTGGTCACGGGCGGGGGGGTGAAGGGCGGGCTCTACGGCTCCGAGCCCGACCTGGAGGACCTCGAGCTGAACGCCCTCAAGTACAAAACCGATTTCCGCAACGTGTACGCCGCCTCGCTCCGCTGGATCCAGGCCGACGTGCAGAAGGTGTTGGGCGCTAATTTCCAGCCCCTGGGCTTGATCTGAAAGCCAACCCCACCCCGAGGGCGCACCCGGTGCGCCCTTTTTGCTTGGCCGGGCTCGAGCCCCTCACCCCCAACCCCCGACTCGGCCATCGCCGGGCATTCGCTTTGACCAACCGAAGGGACCTCGCGAACCATTTCATTATGTTTTTGACGTAAAGATCCTCTTACTGTATAATGGTTCAGTTAGAGAGTAAGCGCGTCCTAGCGCTTTTTTTCTGCGCCTGACGAACACTCGAGGAAAGCAGGAACGACCTTAACCCACAGGAGAGCGAATGTCCCAAGTCCTACCCATCGAAATCACCGACGAAGTCAAACAGAGCTTCATCAACTACGCCATGTCCACCATAGTGGACCGGGCCTTGCCCGACGTGCGCGACGGCCTCAAGCCGGTGCAGCGGCGCATCCTATACGCCGCCCAGCAAGAGGGTCTGGTTCCCACCCGCAAACACTCCAAGAGCGCCGGTATCGTCGGCGAGGTGATGAAAAAATACCACCCCCACGGCGACGCTGCCATCTACGATACCCTGGCCCGGCTGGCCCAGCCCTGGAACCAGCGCTACCCCCTCATTGACGGCCAGGGGAACTTCGGCTCGGTGGACGGTGACCCGCCCGCAGCCCAGCGCTACACCGAGGCCC
The DNA here is from genome assembly GCA_035760705.1 of Meiothermus sp. GTDB lineage: Bacteria > Deinococcota > Deinococci > Deinococcales > Thermaceae > Allomeiothermus. The sequence continues at coordinate 3,373 of DASTSL010000137.1, forward strand.
GGCTCTCGAGCATCGGCTACGAGATGTTGCGAGACATCGACAAGGAAACCGTCAACTTCTACCCCAACTACGACGGCACCACCGAGCAACCCGAGGTGCTGCCGGCGGCCATCCCCAACCTGCTGGTGAACGGCTCGACGGGGATCGCGGTGGGCATGGCGACCAGCATCCCCCCGCACAACCTGAGCGAAGTCATCGATGCGCTGGTGGCCCTCATCGACCAACCCGGGCTCTCCCTCGACGAGATCATGAAGATGCTGCCGGGGCCGGACTTCCCCACCGGGGCTCGACTCTCCCGCAAGGGCATCCGCGAGGCTTACGCCAGCGGGCGGGGCAGCCTCAAGGCCCGGGCCAAGGTGCGCAACGAGGACAAGAACGGGCGGGCCATGCTGGTCTTCACCGAGATCCCCTACCAGGTGAACAAGGCCGACCTGATCGCCCAGATCGCCGGGCTGGTCAAGAACAAGGTGATCGAGGAGATCGCCGCCCTGCGCGACGAGTCCGACCGCCAGGGAATGCGCATCGCGGTCGAGCTGAAGCGCGGAGCCAACCCCCAGGTGGTGCTCAACAAGCTCTACAAACATAGCCGCCTCCAGGCCAGCTTCACGGTGAACCTGCTCGCCATCGTGAACGGCGAGCCTAAGGTGCTGGGTCTGCCCGAGCTGCTGCGCCACTACCTCAACCACCGCCGCGAGGTGGTTTACCGGCGCACCCAGTACGAGCTGAACGAGGCCAAGAAACGGGCCCACGTCCTGGAAGGGTTGCTGATCGCGCTCGACCACATCGACGAGGTAATCGCGCTGATCCGCGGTTCGGCGGACGCCAACGAGGCCCGGGCCGGGCTCATCGCCCGCTACGCCCTGAGCGACATCCAGGCCCAGGCTATCTTGGACATGCGGCTCCAGCGGCTGGTAGGCCTCGAGCGCGAGAAGCTGCAAGAGGAGTACCGCGAGCTTCAGGAGACCATCGCCTACCTCACCGCCATCCTGGAAGACGAGCAACGGCTGTGGGGGGTAGTCAAGGAAGAACTCCTGGAGATCAAGAACAAGTACGGCGACGCCCGGCGCACCCAGCTCACCGAGTTCGAGGAGGGCTTCAACCCCGAAGACCTCATCGAGGACGAGCCGATGGTGATCACCCTGACCAGCCAGGGCTTCTTGAAACGCACCTCGCTGGAGATGTACCGCGCCCAGGGCCGCGGCGGCGTGGGCGCCCAAGCTGGGAAGACCAAGGAGGAAGACGAAGCCGTGCAGGTCTTCGTGGCCTCGATGCACGACGACCTGCTCTTCTTCACCAACCGGGGCCGGGTCTACCGCGAGAAGGTCTTCGAGCTGCCCGAGGCCAGCCGCCAGGCCCGGGGGACCCACGTGGTCAGCATGCTGCCCTTGGTCGAGGGCGAGGAGGTGGCGGCGCTCCTCAACGTGCGCAGCCTGACCGAGGCCGGTTACTTCGTCTTCGCCACCCGCCAGGGGCTCATCAAGCGCACCGAGATCCAGGAGTACCAGAACCTCTCTTCGGCGGGGTTGATCGCCATCAATCTGCTGGAGAACGACGCCCTGATCGGGGTGGGGATCGCCCAAGACGGCGAGCAGATCATGCTGGCCACCGAGTGCGGCCAGGCCATCCGCTTCGACCTCGAGGACGTGCGCTCCACCGGGCGAGCCAGCCAGGGCGTGACCGGCATCCGCTTCAAGGACGAGGGCGACCAGGTGGTCTCGCTGGTGATCCTGCCCAAAGGCTACGAGGGTGAGGTGTTGGCGGTGGGCACCAAGGGCTACGGCAAGCGCACCAGCGTGGCCGAGTACCCGGTGCAAGGTCGGGGTGGGCAGGGCGTGATCACCTTCAAGACCACCGACAAGGTGGGCAAGCTCGCCGCACTGATGCGGGTGGCGGGCGACGAAGACCTGCTGGTGCTTTCGCGCCGGGGGATCGCCATTCGCACCAAGGTCAGCAGCATCTCGCTCTACGGACGGCCCACCAGCGGGGTCAAGATCATGAACCTGGCCGAAGACGACGAGGTGGTCTCGGCCTTCGTGATCAGGCCGCAAGACTAAGCCGCCATAGATTAAGGCCGGGGTGTCTCCCCGGCCTCTTTTGTTTAAAAGCTGTTTATACCTCGAGCCTATTGTGCTCGTAGCGGTTCCCGCCGCCCCTTCGTCTTCGCGCAGTCGTCTCTCCACGCGCTCCCCTTTCGCTCTCATGGTGTGTCTGGCGGGGACCGTGATTTTTTCTGCAACGATCCAGGCGTCTGCAAATCGCGGCTAATTGTCGAGTCTTGAGGATTCGACCTATCTGAAAGCGATAAAGCGATCTGGCTCGACTCGGCCTCGCATGAGGCTCGAGGACTCGATGTGCATAGCACTGTCTCCTGGGCGTTGCTCCGGGCAGGCTCCGACTCAGCCCCCAGGCTAGCCGCCTTGGGGGTCACCCGATGCGCACCGACACTACCAAGGTATGCGAGTACGAAAGACCATCTTTTTGCCCGAGCGTTGAGTGCCAACTTCGGAGATGGAAGAAAGCATATCCTCGCGCCTCATTCGCTTCATTCAATATGACCTATGCACAGGAGGCGCTATCCCCTTGGGCAAGCCATGGCTAGCTGCAACAGGGTAGGCTAGGCATGTTGATGTTTTTCAGCAATGCTGTGAGGCGTTGTTTCGCGGCGATAGCGGGGAGGTCTATATGTTCGAGCCGGGTTTACTCAAAGACAAGGTGATCCTCGTGACGGGCGGCGGCACCGGGCTGGGCCGCTCGATGAGCACGCGGTTTTTGCAGCTCGGGGCCAAGGTCGCCATCACCAGCCGCCGAGCCGAGGTGATCGAGCAAGCCGCCCAGGAGATGATGGCCGAGACCGGCGGCGAGGTCTTCGCCACGAGGGTGGACGTGCGCGACCCGGAGGGGGTAACGCGCATGATGGACGCGGTGGAGGGGCACTTTGGCCGGGTGGACGTGCTGGTCAACAACGCTGCCGGGAACTTCATCTCCCCCACCGAGCGCCTCTCGCACCGGGCGGTGGACGCGGTGCTGGGCATCGTGCTCCACGGGACCTTGTACTGCACGCTCGAGCTGGGGAAACGCTGGATCGCCCAGCACCAAAAGGGCACCGTCTTGAATATCGCCACCACCTACGCCGAGCGGGGTTCGGGCTACGTGGTGCCCTCGGCGGTCGCCAAGGCCGGGGTCGTCGCCATGACCCGCTCGCTGGCCGCCGAGTGGGGCAAGTACGGGATTCGCCTCAACGCCATCGCCCCCGGCCCCTTCCCCACCGAGGGAGCCTGGACGCGACTGATACCCACTAAGGAGATCGAGCGCCTGTTCGAGCAGCGGATCCCGCTCAGGCGGATGGGTCAGCACCTCGAGCTGGCGAACCTCGCGGCCTACCTAGTTTCCGACTACGCGGGCTTTATCACCGGCGACTTGATCTACATTGACGGCGGCGAGAGTGCTTGGAACGCCGGCGAGTTCAACGTGCTGGACGCGGTGACGCCCGAACAGTGGGACGCGCTCGAGGCCATGCGGAAGAAAGGCTGATCGAGCGTCTTACGCTTTATTTCACACGCCAAAGGCACCTGGCATACGACGTGAGACATTCGACGTATGACTTTAAAACTCGATCTCGAGCTTGTATCTCTCGCTTCTTCCCTGCTGATCGAGCTTGAACTCGATGCGCACACCCCCGCGCACATAGTCGGCCTCGATCTTGGTGGCGGGTCCCTTGCGCTCGAGCTGGGTGCGCTGCCAGCCTCGAGCGCTCAGCTCGTTGTGGAAGAAGCCGTAGATCCGCTCGAGGGGGTCGGCGCTTTCGAATTCCACCCGGCTCGAGCCGTCCCGCTCCTCGTCGCGCTGGAGGATTCGGCTGCCGGGGTAGGCCGGTAATCCGATTTGGGCATTGACCGTGAGAGCGGGGCTGGGCTGAGGGGCAGAAATCGGGGTGATGGGCTGGGTCCGGGTGGTGACCACACAGGCCGAAAGCGCCAGCAGTAAAGCCATCCAAACCAGGCGCATAGCCCCTGGCTTAAAGGAAAAAGCGGGAGGGGTTGGCCTCTCCCGCCTCTCGCTCACGGCTTATTTGGGGGTCGCCGACCAGGTGCCGGTTCCGGCGTCTACCCCGGTGCCGGTGAAGGTGCCGGTGACTTTGCCGCTCGAGTCGCGGGTTCCCGTACCGTCTACGGTGACATCGGGGGCGGTGATTTTGAGGGTGTAGGTAGTGCCGCCGATGGTGAGGGTGCCGGTATAGGTCACCGCGTCCGCGCCGCTCCCGTAGAGGAAGCTGCCGGTGTAGGTCTGCACACCCCCCTGGTTGGTTTGCAGGGTGAGGCTGAGGGTATTCGAGAAGGTGATGGGGCTGCCGTTATTCTTGAAGCTCAGCGAGAAATCATAGGTCAGGGTTTGCGGCACGATCGAGACCGTAGTCGTTTTCTCGACCTGGCCGCCTTTGCCGTCGTTCACGGTGAGCTTGGCGGTGTAGGTGTTGACGAAGGGAGGGTAGGTGTTGGAGGCGCTGCTGCTCGAGGTGCAGCTACTGATCGCCCCGGAGGACTTACCATCCCCGTAATCCACCGTGCAGGTCATCGAGTTGCCGTCGGGGTCCGAAACGTTCCAGGCGAAGTTGGCCTTGCGTTTGTTGTCGGCGGCCACGGTGCTGATGTTGGCGGTGAAGCTGTTGATCACGGGGGGGTTATTGGGCGCGGATACCGTGACCGTGGTGGTCTGGCTGGCGCTTCCCCCCTTACCGTCCTCGACAGTGAGCTTAGCGGTATAGGTGCCGGGATTGGGGTACTTGTGGGGCTGCTTGCTCGAGCTGGTGCAATTAGAGACGGAGTAATCGGTGGTTCCGTTGTTGTCCACGTCGAGCTTACAGGTCAGGGGGTCGTTGTTGGGATCGGCGATACCCCATCCGAAGCTCACGTCGAGCGGTGCGCTGCCGCCGTTAGGGGTCGCTGCGAAGCTGGCGATGGTGGGGTTTTGGTTGGTGGGTGGAGGGTTGGTGACGGTGATGGTAGCGGTTTTCTCCGCCTTACCGCCCTTCCCGTCCTCCACCGTGAGCTTCGCGGTGTAGGTTCCAGCGCTCGCGTAGAGGTGGTTCTGCGATTTGCTCGAGTCGCATCCAGAGAGGGTATAGTCCACGGTGCCATCGTTGTTCACGTCGAGCTTACAAGTAAGAGTATCGCCATCGGGGTCGGAGATCTGCCAGCCAAACACCCCGGTGAGCCCACTGGGGGTGGCGGTGAAGCTAGCAATGGCAGGGTCCTGGTTGGTGGGGGGGGTGGAGTTTGCAGTAACTGAGAAGATCCTCTCGGCCCTTCCCCCTTTGCCATCCTCTACGATGAGCTTGGCGACGTAGGTGCCAGGGCTGGTATAGGTATGCCCCTGGGTTTTGCTCGAAGTGCAGGGCTGGACGGTGTATTCGGGCTTTCCATCGTTGTTGACGTCGAGCTTACAGGTCAGGGTGTCTATCGCTACGTTGCCCCCGCCGACCCGGATATCATCGGGATCAGAGATGTCCCACTTGAAGGTGGTAGAAAGGGGGGCCACCCCCGAAGCTGGATCAGCGCTGAAGCTGTGGATGAGCGGATCTTGATTCTTCGGTATTTGGCTACAGGCCACAAAAGCCAAAACCAGGAAACCCAAGGCTAACGCTTTGAACATTCCCCTCATGCCGGGTGCCTCCATGGGTGGGTTGCACAGATTCGCCTATCAACACAGCCTAACAAAAACCGGCCATACAACACCCCAAGTTATGCCACCCCCGGGCCGTTCTCATTAACCCTTCCTTTAGCCTTTCACGGTTTTGCCTTAGACTCGAGGGCATGGAACGAGCAGAAGCGGCGATGGAACTGGCGATCATCGGTCTGGGGCGGATGGGCGGGAACATGGCCCGCCGCCTGGTGCGTTCGGGGGTGCGGGTGGTGGGCTGGAACCGCAGCCAAGACGTAGTACGCGAAATCGCCGCGGAAGGCATGATGCCTGCCGAGAACTTGGAAGCGCTACCGGCGCTCCTAAAAGCCCCCCGCCTGGTCTGGGTGATGCTCCCGGCGGGGGACGTGACCGAGCAAACCCTGGAGCGGCTGGCCGAAATCCTCTCCCCCGGCGACCTCATCGTGGACGGGGGGAACGCTAACTACAAGGACTCCCAACGGCGCGGGAAGTGGCTTGAGCAACAGGGTTTCCTCTTCGCCGATGTGGGGGTCTCGGGCGGGGTGTGGGGGCTCCAGAACGGCTACGGCCTGATGGCTGGGGGTAGCCCTCAGGCCAAGGAGCGCCTCGAGCCCTTCCTCAAGCTCCTGGCCCCCGCGCCGGACAAGGGCTGGGTCTGGGCGGGGCCGGTGGGAGCCGGGCACTTCGCCAAGATGGTGCACAACGGCATCGAGTACGGGATGATGCAAGCCTTGGCCGAGGGCCTAGCGATCATCCGCAAGAAGGAGGAGTTCAGCACCAACCTGGCCGAACTCACCGAGGCTTGGCGTTACGGCACGGTGATTCGCAGTTGGCTCTTGGACCTCACCGCGGCGGCATTGGCCGAGGATCAAGATTTGGAGGGCATCGCCCCGGTGGTGGCGGATTCGGGCGAAGGGCGCTGGACAGTGTTGGAGGCGGTCGAACTCGGCGTGGCGGCCCCGGTCATCACCGAGGCCCTCTACGCCCGCTTCAGCAGCCAAGACCAGGTGGGGTACGCCCACAAGCTCCTGGCAATGATGCGCAAGGGCTTCGGCGGGCACGCGGTACAGAAAGTAGAAGGCTGAACACGATATGCGAAACGCCGAACGCAAGGCCCAAAATGATCCGCCGGGCGCCGAGTGGCTTCCCGGACTGGATTATGGCGTTTAGCGTGCGGCGTCTGGCGTTTTGCGAAGCCCGGAGGGCTTCCTATGATTGATTTAGTCATCTTTGGCGCGACCGGGGATCTTACCCGGCGCAAGTTGTTGCCCGCTTTGTACCAGCTCGAGGCCGTCCACAAACTCCCCGAGGGGCTGCGGATCATCGGGGTGGGGCGCAGGCCGGTGGAGCCTGGGCTATTCCGCGAACAGGCCCGGGAGAGCCTGGACAAGTTCGAGGGGGAGATCGAGCCAGGGGTGTGGGACCGGCTCTCGGGGCGGCTCGGCTACGAGGACTCGGATTACTCGGCGGAGAGCCTACGGGCCATGGGCCAGCGGCTAGCTCCCTCGGTGCTGTTCTACCTGGCCCTGCCCCCCGACGTCTTCCCCACGGTGGCCGCCAACCTGGGTCAGGCCGGGCTTTCCAAGGAAAACGGGGGGTTCCGTCGGCTGGTGATCGAGAAACCCTTCGGCCACGACCTGCAAAGCGCCCTCGAGCTACAAAACCAACTCCTCCAGCACTGGAACGAAACCCAGATCCTGCGTATCGACCACTATCTGGGCAAGGAGACCGTGCAAAACGTGCTGGTGTTCCGTTTCGCCAACGCCTGGCTCGAGCCTTTGTGGAACAACCAGCACATCGCCCAGGTCCAGATCACCGTGGCCGAGGAGATCGGGGTGGAGGGGCGGGGCAACTTCTACGACGGGGTGGGGGCAGTACGGGACATCGTGCAAAACCACATGATGCAGCTCCTGACGCTCTCCGCCCTCGAGCCACCCCCCAAGATCGAGGCCGACCTCCTGCACAACGAGAAGGTCAAGGTGCTGCGTTCGATCCGCCCCCTGAGCAGCGAGAACCTGGTGCGGGGCCAGTACCGAGGTTATCTGGAGGAGGCCGAACTCGAGTCCTCCTCCACCGAGACCTTCGCCGCGCTCAAGCTCTACCTGGATAACTGGCGCTGGAAAGGGGTTCCCTTCTATCTCCGCACCGGCAAGAAGCTGGCCAAGAAGCACACCGAGGTGGCTCTCCAGTTCAAGGGCCCGCCCCAACGGCTCTTCGAGGACACCGACTGCAACCCCGAACCCGGCTGGCTGGTGCTCGAGGTCCAACCGCATGAGGGGATGCACCTCGACGTGGAGGTCAAGACGCCAGGGCTGCAGCTCTCCTCCCGCCGCACCTCGCTGCGAGCCTCCTACCGCTCGAAGGAGGATGGCGAGCTTTCAGCCTACGCCACCTTGATCCTGGATGCCCTCTCCGGCGACCGCTCGCTTTTCCTCCGCTTCGACGAGGTGGAGTGGGCCTGGCGGGTGCTGGACTCGGTGTTGAGGCCGGTGGAACCACCGGAGATCTATTCTCCCGGCAGCTCGGGCCCCCAAAATCAGTCCGATCTGCTCGAAGACGGCCACCGCTGGCGCAAGCTGGGGTAGTTTCTAGGCTGGAGGCGGGAAACAGGAGACAATTCCGGCTCGAGTCATGAGACGCCCTACTCAACCACGCTAAATCGCTGGCGGGGTAAGGGTAAACTCAGGCGTATGAACCACCCCTCACTTCGTTCGGCGAAAGTACGCCTAGAAGTTTTCGACACCTCCGAAGCCGCCGCCAGGGCCGCCGCCGACCTCCTGGCCGAACGCCTCTCTGCGGGAGGTCGGGCGGTGCTGGCGGGTGGGCGCACCCCGCTCCTGGCCTACCGGCTCTTCGGGAAGGCCGACCTTTTGTGGTATCGGCTACAACTGATCCCTTCCGACGAGCGCTGCCTACCCGCGGAGCATCCCGAGCGCAACGACCAGGCCATTGCCGCAGCCCTGGGGCCGCAAAGCTATACCCTGCACCGCTTCCCGGCAGAGCTAGGCCCGGAAAAAGCCGCCGAGCAGATGGAAGAGACCGTGCGCGAACTGCTGCCTTTCGACTTGGCCTTGTTGGGCCTGGGCGAGGATGGGCACACCGCGAGCCTGTTCCCCGGGAACTTGGCCCTCGAGTCCCCCCGCTGGGTAGTCCCGGTCCACGATGCCCCCAAAGCACCCCCCGAGCGGGTCAGCCTGGGGCTGGCCGCGCTCTCGCAGACCCGTACCGCCATCTACTTGGTTACCGGCGCGGAAAAACAAGAACCCCTGCGAAGGTTGCTGGCCGGTGAGGATATCCCCCCCAACCGAGTTCAAGCAGACGAGGTCATCGTATTAGCCGACCAAGCCGCCAGGGGCGAGAGATGAGCCTGGTCGTTTTGGTCACCGTCCCCGACCTCGAGACCGCCCGCCGCATCGGACGCACCCTGGTCGAGGAGAGGCTGGCCGCCTGCGCCAACCTCGTGCCAGGGCTGATCTCGCTCTATCGCTGGGAGGGCGAAGTAGCCGAGGACGACGAGCTATTGTTGCTCATCAAAACCCGCAGCGAACGCTACGAGGCGCTCGAGGCCCGCATCAAGCAACTCCACCCCTACACCGTACCCGAGGTGCTGGCCCTTCAGGTTTACAATGGCTCGGTGGATTACCTGCGCTGGATCGCCGCGAGCGTGGACGCGCTGGAATGAGTCGGATGCACAACGCTCAACAGCAAACGCCAAACGCTGAAAGGCTCGTGGAGCATTTTCCACCGGCTACGCGCGACGAGCCTCGAACCCTCCCCGTATGATCCGCGTCAAACGCCTTTCCGACGGCTCCCCGTGCGGCCCCTTAGCGGAAGGGGTGTGGGTGGACGTCGAGTCCCCCACCGATCAAGAGCTCGCTACGCTCAAAGAGCGCTACCCGCTCAACGCCTTAGCCCTTGAGGACGCCCGCGAGATCGGGCACTGGAGCCGCTTCGAGCGCTACCCTGAGCATCTGTTTCTGATTCTGCGCACCCTCGAAACCCCCCACCGCCCCAAAAGCCGCACCGAGCGGGTTTCGTACTTCTACTTCCCACAGAGCCAGGTACTGCTCACCTTCCGCAACGAGCCGGTGGAGTACCTCGAGCAGGAATGGAAATCCTTCTACCCCTGCTCTCCCATCGTGCTTTGGCAGCGGTTGTTGGACCGCGGAGTGGAGACGTTTTTCGAGTATGTGGATAACCTGTCGGACCGGGTCGAGGAGATGGAAGAGGAATCGCTCCCGGGCGACACGCAGTCCCTGCCCCGTACGGTCTTCGAAGTGCGGCGCGAGGTGTTGGCGACCCGGCGCTTGGCCTCGCAGGCCCGCGAAGCCCTGGGTCACCTCGAGCGCCTCCCCGAGATCGGCCCCGAAGCCTACCTTTTCCGCGACCTCACCGACCGCATGGTGCGGGTCTACGAAGGCTTGGATGCCGCCCGCGAAAGCCTGGCCGGGGCGCTCGAGGTCCACCTCTCGGCGCAAAACAACAAGCTCAACCAGGTGGTGCAGCGCCTCACCGTGATCTCGACCTTGTTTCTCCCGCTCACCCTCTGGGCCGGGATCTACGGAACCAACGTCAAGCTGCATGAATATACCTGGCCCGAACCTTTCGGAGCGCTCTTCTTATGGAGCGGATTGCTGATCATCGGGAGTGGGCTAGCTTGGTGGATGAAGCGGCAAGGCTGGTGGTAGAGCGCGAAGCGCTGCTATAGGCCCAAAGCGGGCTTGTAGCTTGTGGAGAAAAGCTTTACCCAACAGCCCACGAAACTTCGTACGACGTACGACCTCTTGTGAGGCATCCAACCCAGCCTCCGGGGCGTATTGCTATACAGAGAATGTATCTCAAACTTCTTATCTTCCTCACGATTATCTAAACTTTTTGGTTTACAAAATAGCCGAATTGTGATATTCTTTACCTAGGAGGAATAAGCATGTCTACCAGCGTCCTAGACACCGTAAATTACCGCGCGGGCGAGATCATCCTGTATCCGGGCATACCCGGCCCCAAGGATCAGCTCTACCGGGTACGGTCGGGGCTGGTGCGCCTCCAGAGCGTAGATGAGGAAGGCAACGCGCTCACCTTGCGCTTTGTGCGCCCCGGCGAGTTTTTTGGTGAGGAAACCCTATCCGGCACCGAACGGACCTACTTTGCCGAAGCCGCCACCGACACCCGCATCGACACCCTCTCCCCTGCCCTGCTCTCCCCCGAGGAGACCCAGCAGCTCACCATGCACCTGGTCACGGCCCTGGCTCAGACCTACAAGACCATCCAACGCCTGACCGGTCAGCGCCTCAAGAACCGCATCGCGGCGGCTCTCCTCGAGCTTTCCCAGACCCCCGCTGCCTTCAAGGAGCCCAGCGGTCGCATGGGCGTTCGCGCTACCCACGACGAGATCGCCTCGGCAGTCGGCTCGGTGCGCGAGACCGTCACCAAGGTCATCGGCGAGCTTTCCCGTGAGGGCTATATCCGTAGCGGCTACGGCAAGCTGATGCTCCAGGATGTGGAAGGCCTCGAGGACCTGGCCCAACAGGCCGCCTAAACTTTAGCGCGGTTTTGACCCTCGAGCCGGTGCTCGAGGGTTTTCTTATTTTCGCTTAGCGGGATGTGGTGCACAGAGCGCACCTAATTAATATGGGATCACCAGAAAATGACGGCACAATTAACATCACAGGTCCAGCTCCAGGATTCAACTCTAACTACGGGACTTGCTAGATTACTGTTGTTCGCAATATTTCTCAACTCCCAAGGGGTACATACTACGCTGAAGGGTACGGTGAGACAAACTGTGCTGGTTGGCTTGCTGTTTCCAGAGATACCGCCTAGTGGACAATTCTCTCCCAATGACTAGCTGGGACAGGTTTTTGCTGCTAGGGTTGGGAATCGCCCACATGATTGTAAGCGTTATATCCCCTAAACGTCTGTGGAGATACGGCGAGCTTTTTATATGAGGCCCAAGGGCAAAGGTGGCGTAATAGCGATAGGTGGCTGCTTTGGCTATAAAAAGTAAAATGTAAACGGTACTGAGATGGAGAACTCAGTACCGTTTACATTAGGCTTCTCTTTTCCTCGAGCCCAGAGTAAGCTGAGCAAGCACAACCTGCCGACCGTTCTCCGGGCGAGCATATTTATGCTAAGCCCTTCGTATGTTATTGTGTTCCTATTATGCGGACGGACGTGACCATCATCGGCGCTGGTCCAGCGGGTCTTTTTGCGGCTTTTTACGTGGGGATGCGCAACCTCAGCGTGCGCATCATCGACCCCCTCCCCGAGCCCGGTGGTCAGCTCTCCGCCCTCTACCCCGAGAAGTACATCTACGACATCGCCGGGTTCCCCAAGGTGCTGGCCAAGGATATCGTCGCCAACTTGGTGGAACAGCTCGAGCCCTTCAAGCCGGTCTACAACCTGGGTGAGCGGGCCGAGAAGCTCGAGGAGGACAACGGCGACTTCGTGATCCAGACTTCGGCGGGCCACAGCTACCGCACCGGCTCCATCGTGATCGCCGCCGGGGTGGGGGCCTTCGAGCCGCGCAAGATCGGCTGCCCCGGCGAGGGCGATTTCGTGGGACACGGGGTTTACTACGCGGTCAAGAGTCCCGAGGAATTCCGCGGCAAGCGGGTGCTGATCGTAGGCGGTGGGGACAGCGCGGTGGACTGGACCCTGGGGCTCAAGGACCGGGCTCAGGTCACCACCATCCACCGCCGCGACGCCTTCCGCGCTCACGGAGCCACGGTCAATCAGATGCGGGCCGCCGCCGAGGCCGGGGAGATCCGGCTCCTCACCCCCTACGAGGTCAAGAGCATCGAGGGGGATGGACAGGTGCGGCGGGCCACCATCTTCCACAACCAGACCAAAGAAGAGACCGTGCTCGAGCTGGACGCGGTGATCATCCTGGCCGGTTACCTCTCTAAGCTGGGGCCGCTGGCCGGTTGGGGACTCGAGCTCGAGGGCAACAAGATCAAGGTCAACTCCAAGATGGAGACCAGCCGCCCGGGCATCTTCGGCTGCGGGGACATCGTGACCTACCCCGGCAAGCTCCCGCTGATCGCCTTGGGCTTCGGGGAAGCCTCCATCGCCGCCAACCACGCCGCCGCCTATGCCAACCCGGCCCTCAAGGTGAACCCCGGGCACTCTTCGGAGAAGGCCGACCACGTTACGGCCTTGGCGGAAAAGGCCGTGGTGGAATAAGACGTATCCGCAAAACGACGTTTAATTGGACGTAGGGGCGTATTGCAATACACCCCTACGTGTTTATCGCCGTCTATGAACGAACGAGGTCGCGGGGGTTCGCCACGTAGGCCGGGCGTTCAACCCCGGTGCGCGGCTCGTTGAGGATGGTGATGCGACCTTCGACCTTGGGTTCCCAGGCGGGCTGGGTGCGCAGGTACTCGAGAAAGCTTTCGGCGTCGGAGAAGCCGGTGTCCACCCGGTAGCCCTTGGCGGCTTTGAGGCTGTCGAACCCGTCGCCGCCAGTAGCGATGAAGTTGTTGACCACGGTGCGGTAGGTAGCGGTGGGGTTGAGGGGCACGTACTGCCCGCCCTGGAGCACCTCGACCTTGGTAACCCGGCTCCCGACCGGCTTGGAGAGGTCGAAGGTGTAGCGCAGCCCGGCCACCCCGGAGAGGAAGCGACCGGCGCCCTGGTCCCACTGGGAGACGCTGTTCTCGAGCGCGGCCTGAATCTCGGCCCCGGTCAGGTCCATCACCACCAGGGTGTTCCCGAAGGGCAGCACCTCGTAGACCTTGCCCACGCTGATCGGCCCGGCGGGGATGGTGGCCCGCACCCCACCGCCGTTTTGCAGGGCGATCACGCTGCCCGCGGCGCGGGTCTTCCACAGCATGGCGTCGGCGATGAGGTTGGAGAGGTTGCTCTCGCGGCGGCGCACCACGGTGCGGTCGCCGTTGAGGTCCACCCGGGCCTGGGCCACTACTTGGGTTTGCAGGGCAGCGATGGGCATGGCGTAAACCTTGAGGGCCTCGAGGGCAAAGCGCTCGTCGGGGATCTGGGCGGTGACCAGGATCGGGCGGCCTTCGTACTTGACCAGTTCCCCAGCCTGGTTCCACTCCACCTTGAGCTGGCCCACCACCTTGGCCCACTCCCAGGCCTGCACGATCAGCACGTCCTTGCCCTCGGGGTTTTTGACCACGGTGGGGTAAGGACCGCCGGGCTGAAGCTCCTTAAAATCGGGGAAGCTGCCCAAGAGGGTGTGCGAGTGGCCGCCCACGATGACTTGTGCCCCCACCACCTTCTTGGCCAGTTCCTGGTCGGGCAAATAGCCCAGGTGCGAGAGGATCACGATCTTCTTGACCCCCCGGCTCATCAGTTCCATGATCGCTTTTTGGGCGGCCTGGGCCGGGTCGGTGAAGGTCACGGTGGGGCCGGGGTTGGCGATGAGCGAGGTATCAGGGGTGGTCAGGCCGATGATCCCGATGTTCTCCCCGCCCACCCGCACCACCGCGTAGGGCTTGATCTTCCCGGCCAGCTTGGGTTCTTTGGAGACGTCGGTGTTGGCCGAGAGGATGGGGAAGCGAGCCCCGTCCACGAAGGGTTGGAGGCCCTCCGGCCCGTTGTCGAACTCGTGGTTGCCGATGGCCATCACCCGCACGCCCATGCGGTGCAGGAAGTAGCGGTCGGCCAGGCCCCGGTACTGGTTGAAGTAGAGGGTGCCCTGGAACACGTCACCGGCGTGCAAAAAGAGCACGTTGCGCTCCGAGGCGCGGAAGCGGTCGAAGAGCGAGATCACCCTGGGGAAGCCGCCCAGGGGCTGATTCTGCTTGCCCCCCAGGGTGAGCAGGGTGGGCTCGAGGTGGGCGTGGGTGTCGTTGGTGTGGACGATGGTGAGCGAGAAGTTCCCCCCCGTGGCCCCCTGGGCCCGCACCACACCGGCTGCCGTCAGTCCCGTGACGAATCCCGCTTTGAGCAAGTCTCTCCGACGCATAGATCCTCCTTGTGCCCTATCATATCGGGTCGGCGTTCAGCGATCGGTCAGGCCGGAAAAGGGGTTTTGCCCTCAGTATCGCTTCAGAGAGTTTGGCTAGACTGGCCGTATGAAACAACTCCTGTTTACGTTCCTGGCCCTGGCCGGCGTGGCGCAGGCGCAATCGCTGACCTTTACCCCGGTGGTCCAGGATCTCCAGCAGCCACTCTGGCTGACCTATGCCCCCGGCGACGGAAGCCGGATGTTCGTCCTCGAGCAGGCCGGGCGGGTGCGCATCGTCCAGGACGGCAAGCTGGTGCAAGAACCCTTCCTCGACGTGAGCAACCTGATCTCCTGCTGTGGCGAACGCGGACTCTTAGGGCTGGCCTTCCATCCCAACTACCGGCAGAACGGGCAGTTTTTTATCAACTACACCCGGCGCAGCGACGGGGCCACGGTGATCGCCCGCTACAAGGTCTCCGACAACCCCAACCGGGCCGACCCCAGAAGCGCCCAAATCCTGCTCACCATCGAGCAGCCCTACGCCAACCACAACGGCGGCATGATCGCCTTCGGGCCGGACGGTTACCTGTACATCGGCATGGGCGACGGCGGCTCTGGTGGCGACCCGCAGAACAACGCCCAGAACCTGGGAAGCCTGCTGGGCAAGATCCTCCGGATCGATGTCAACAAGTCCGAGGGCAACCGCGCTTACGGCATCCCCCAGGGCAACCCCTTGGTGGGCCGCCAGGGAGCCCGCCCGGAGATCTGGGCCTACGGGGTGAGAAACCCCTGGCGTTTCTCCTTCGACCGCGAGACCGGCGACCTGTGGATGGGGGACGTGGGGCAGGGGCGCATCGAAGAGGTGGACTTCCAGCCCGCTTCCAGCAAGGGCGGGGAGAATTACGGCTGGCGGCTCAAAGAGGGTAGCCAGTGCTACAACCCCCAATCCGGCTGCGAGCGGGAGGGGTTGGTGGATCCGGTGCTCGAGTACGACCACTCCCAGGGCAACTCGATCACCGGCGGCTACCGTTACCGGGGCAACGCCATGGCGGCCCTCAAGGGAGCCTACCTCTACGGCGACTTTGGCAGCGGGCGGATCTGGGCGGGGCGCGAGCAAAACGGCAAATGGACCGCCCAGGTGATCGCCAACACCGAGTACAACATCAGCTCCTTCGGTGAGGACCCCAATGGGGAGTTGTACGTGGTGGACTACCGCGGGACGATCTACCGGATGGGCTCGAGGTAGACCTTCTCTGGTAGGGGCGGGCCGCTACGGCACAGAATACCTACAGCGTTCTTCAAAATCACCCCACAGACCTTGGGTCTACCCTAGCGCTACGCCACCCCGGCCCGCCCATCCAAGACGAGCACCGCATCCTATATCCGCCATCGCGGGACGAAGGGCAATCACCAGGATCGCTCCTACAAAAAGACCTTTTCCCCTGGAGGTGCCGTAGAACCGGTACGGTCGGCCCCGATTTAGGGGCCGGACAACCGGCTCAGCATACATCCATGAGAACGGATATTTTATGGAACGCTCGGTTCAAAGCCCCGTATAAACCCGGCAAAGCATGTTCGGAAGTTACAGGGTGTAGCGGGAAACTCGAGCATCCGTCCGCTTGAAGTCGCACAGTCGGCCCTTATACTGGGGCTGCCATGCCGCAGACTAAACCCGACATCTTGAGCATCTTGCGCGGGGAGCACGTGCGCTTCCTGCGGCTCCAGTTCACCGACATCCTGGGGCTCAACAAGAACGTGGAGGTCCCGGCCTCGCAGTTCGAGAAGGCCCTGGACGGCGAGATCATGTTCGATGGCTCCTCCATCGAGGGCTTCACCCGGATCGAGGAGTCCGACATGCTCCTCAAACCCGACTACGATACCTTCGTGGTCTTCCCCGACGAGCTAGAAGACCCCCACCGGGGCCGGGTGGCCCGGATCATCTGCGACGTCGCCAAGCCCGACGGCAAACCCTTCGAAGGCGACCCCCGGGGAATCCTCAGGCGGCAGATCGAGCGGTTGCAAAAGCTGGGCTTCGATAACCTCTACGCCGGGCCGGAGCCGGAGTTTTTCCTCTTTACCCGCACCGCCGACGGCCTGCCCACCGTCGAGACCCACGACGCGGCAGGCTACTTTGACCTGGCCCCCATCGACAAGGGCGAGGAGGCCAGGCGGGACATGGTCAACGTGCTGGTGGCGATGGGCTTCGAGATCGAGGCCTCTCACCACGAGGTCGCTCCGGGGCAGCACGAGATCGACTTCAAGTACACCGACGCCCTCAAGGCAGCCGACAACATCACCACCTTCAAGTTCGTGGTCAAGCGGGTGGCGCTCAACCATGGGCTGCACGCGACCTTCATGCCCAAGCCCATCGCCGGGATCAGCGGCTCGGGGATGCACATGCACCTCTCGCTCTTCAAGAAGGGGGAGAACGCCTTCTACGACCCCAAAGGGCAGCACCAGCTCTCCAAGACCGCGCTGCACTTTATCGGGGGGCTCTTGGAGCACGCCGACGGCATGGTGGCCATCACCAATCCCCTGGTGAACTCCTACAAACGCCTCACCCCCGGCTACGAGGCCCCCACCAACATCGCCTGGTCGGCCTCCAACCGCTCGGCCATGATCCGGGTTCCGGCCCGGCGCGGGGTAGGAACCCGGGCCGAGCTACGGATGCCCGACCCCTCCTGCAATCCCTATTTGGCCCTGGCGGTGATGATCGGGGCCGGTCTGGACGGCATCGAAGGGCGCCTGGAACCGCCCCCGCCCATCCAGCGCAACATCTACCAGATGTCGGTGCGTGACCGGCGCAAGCATCGGGTGCGCGAGCTGCCCGGGACGCTGAGGGAGGCGCTCGAGGCCCTGCAAAAAGACCGGGTGGTGAGAAGCGCCCTGGGCGAACACGCCTACGAACACTTCCTCAGGGCCAAGCGCGTCGAGTGGGACTCTTATCGCATCGCTGTGCACAAATGGGAGCTGGATCAGTACCTGGCGGAGTATTGAGCGACTCGACGCAGTGCACGAAACGCTGATCGTCTAAAGCGAAGCATTAAGAGCGAGCCCGGCCACTTGGGTCGACTCGAGAGAAGTCCTTGGGTAGCGAGCTTTTACCAAGGTGGGCTCGAGGTTTCGCATCGCATAAAACTGACCGGTCAGCCAAGGAAACGTTTCGATGGCGTGAAGACGCTTAACGCCGTTGACAAGAGGCCGGACAACCTGTATAGAATGAGCCCGCAACAAGAGCGCGGCGAGTAACTTCTTTGACCGAGAACTTCCTTTCGTCGTACCCGTGTATGGTCAGAGAAGTGGCGGCGCGTCCAAAGTTGGTGGAGGAGTCAGCATGAAGAAAACCCTTATTGTCGCAATTGGCGCACTGGCCCTGGGGCTGGCCTCGGCCCAGTCCAACGTGATCAAGATCGCCACCCAGTCGCCGCTGTCGGGCGGGCAGGCGGCCTTGGGCGAGCAGATCAAGCTGGGTGCCCAGGTGGCCGTGGAGGAGGCCCAGGCCCGGTTCAAAGCCCTGGGCTTCGACCTGCAACTGGCCCCCTATGATGACCAGGCCAACCCCGACACCGGCGTGGCCAACGCCAACCGCATCATCAACGATAAGGATATTTTGGGCGTGGTGGGCCACCTCAACTCCGGCGTGGCTATCCCCTCCTCTGAGGTCTACGCCCGCACCGGGCTGGTAATGGTCTCTCCGGCCAACACCAACCCCCGCATCACCGACCGTAACCTGCCCAACGTCAACCGCATCTGCGGGCGCGACGACGTGCAGGGCCCGGCGGGGGCCGAGTACGCTTACCGCGACCTCAAGCTGACCAAGGCCTTCGTGCTCCACGACAAAACCGCCTACGGGCAGGGCTTGGCAGAGAATTTCGCCGCCCGCTTCAAGGCCCTCGGCGGGACCGTGCAGCAACTCGTAGGCACCGAGGAGAAGAGCAACTTCGCCTCGCTGATCCTGCAAATCCAAGCCGCCAAGCCTGACTTGATCTACTTCGGCGGCATCTACGACCAGATCGGCCCCTTCGCCAAGCAGCTCCGCGAGCGTGGCATCACCACCCCCATCATGGGCGGTGACGGCCTCGACTCCTCCGAATACGAGCGCCTGGCCGGGACCGCGGCGGCCAAGAACACCTACTTCACCACCGTCGCCGGTCCGGTGAGCCAGTTCCCCAAGGCCGCGGCTTTGGCCAAGGTCTTCGAGCAGAAGTTCAACAAGAAGATCGAAGGCTTCGGCATCTACGCTTACGACTCGGCCAACGTGATCATCGCGGCCCTCGAGGCGGCCATCAAGGCCAACGGCGGCAAGAAACCCGATGTCAAACAAGTGGCCCAGGAAGTCCGCAAGGTCAAGCTCTCGGGTCTCACCGGGGATATCGAGTTTGACAGCAAGGGTGACATTAAGGTCGCCGATTACTTCGTGCTCTACATGGAGAACGGGGTCTACGCCCAAGCCAAGCTGCTGAAGAAGGTGGCGGTCCCGGCTCCGGCTCTGCGCTAGCTTCGAGCAAATCCCAAGGGGTGGCCTCCGGGCCACCCCTTTGAAGTGTCCGGCCTGGGAATCCCTATCTGGCTTACCCGGCGTATCAAACCAGGATATAGTGGTTTGGATTGTCGCATCGCCAGAAAATCGTTTATCATCCGGTGATTAAGATGAAGCTCGCTGGTCTGACCCGTTTTAAAGGAGGCCTCGCTTGCTAGATGCTCTGTTGCAGCTCTTACCACAGGTGTTCTTCGAGGGGCTGCTGCTCGGGTTCGTGTACGCCATGATCGCGCTGGGTTACACCATGGTTTACGGGGTGCTCGAGCTGATCAACTTCGCCCACTCGGAGATCTTCATGATCGGGGCGGTGACCGGGGTGGAAGTCTTCCGTTACCTGGCTCCGGTGATCCCCAACGCCCTGCTGCTCCTCTTGATCGCCTTGGTCATGGGAGCCGCCATCTCCGGGACCGTGGCGGTGTGGGTCGAACGGCTGGCTTACCGGCCCCTGCGCAAGCGGGGCGCGGTCAACCGGCTGGTGCCGCTGATCACCGCCATCGGGGTCTCTTTCGTGCTGCAAGACCTGGTGCGGCTGATCGAAGCCATCTGGCACAACGAGTTCTTTCTGCGCATCAACAGCCTGCCCGCGCTCGAGCAGTCCTTTTCTCTCCTGGGCATCTTCATCCAGCTCAAGTCCATCATCTTAGTGGTGGTCTCGATCCTGATGCTCCTGGGGCTCAGCTACCTGGTCAACCGCACCAAGCTGGGAACCGCCATCCGCGCGGTGGCGCAGGACATGAACACCGCCGCTTTGATGGGGATCAGCCCCGACCAGATCATCTCGCGCACCTTCTTGATCGGCGGAGCCCTGGCCGGGGTGGCGGGGGTGCTCTTCGCAGTGCAGTACACCACCATCTCGCCCTACGTAGGCTTTTTGCCCGGGCTCAAGGCCTTTACTGCCGCCGTACTGGGCGGGATTGGGAACATCCCCGGCGCGATGGTGGGCGGGTTGGTGCTGGGGCAGCTCGAGACGTTGGCCGGGACCTACATGCCCACCCTCACCAATGGCAACTTCGGCACCGAGTACAAGGACGTGATCGCCTTCTTGATCCTGATCCTGCTGCTGCTCTTCAGGCCCCAAGGGCTCTTGGGCCAAGTGGTCAAGGAGAAAGTATGAGCAAAAACCTTGCCAACGGCCTGGTGCTGGGAGCGGCGGTGGTTTCCTTGCTGCTGTTGCTCCTGGCCCCCGGCATGCTGACCGGGCTCATCGCCATCGCCGCGGTGGGGCTCACCGCCTATCTGCGGGCGTCCATGCCGGTGCGAGCCCTCGCACTGGCCCTACTCACCCTGGGCTTGACCCTGGCCCTGGCCCGGGGAGCCGGGGGGGATATCCTCTTTATCGGCCTGGTAGCGGTGCTGGTCTCGCTCATCACCATTCCCCACGTTCCCGGCTGGATCAAAGGGCTGCTGGGAGCGGCGATCCTGCTCATCTCGATCCCCATCGCCGGGTTCGCCAACTCCTTCCTCTTCGAGCTGGGCATCCAGATCGGCATCTACGCCGCGATGGCCTTGGGTCTCAACGTGGTGGTGGGGATGGCTGGGCTGCTCGACCTAGGCTACGCGGCCTTCTTCGCCATCGGGGCCTACACCTGGGCCATCTTCGGCTCGCCGCAGGCCAACCAGTTCACCGCTGGGGGCTTCCCGCTCAACGGGAACTTCTTCTACTTGTTCATGGCGATAGCGGTCGTGACCACCGCCATCACCGGTCTGCTGATCGGCCTGCCCGCCCTGCGGCTGCGGGGTGATTACCTGGCCATCGTGACGTTGGGGCTGGGCGAGGTGGTGCGGGTGCTGGCCAACAACCTCGACCACCCGGTAAACCTCACCAACGGCCCCCAGGGGATCACCCCGGTCGAGCGCCCCGGCATCGACTGGTTCCGCAGCCTGATGAGTTCTATCGGGATCCAGCTCGACGCCAAGACCGATTACCAGCTCTTCTTCTATCTGCTGGTGTTGGTGATCATCGGCATCGTGATCACGGTCAATCTGAACCTGGGCAACTCGCG
>DASTSL010000138.1:0-25376 GCA_035760705.1 Meiothermus sp.
CGCGAGGGCTTGGTGGTCGCGGTGCCCCACCGGGGTTACTTCGTGCTGGAACCCACCCTGGAGGACGTGCAGGAGATCTACCGCTTGCGCGAGGTGCTGGAGGGCCTGGCCGCACGGCTGGCGGTGGAGAAGAACGGCAAACCCCTGCCGGGGAAACTCGAGAAAATCCTCGAGCGGCAGCGCAAGGCCGCCGAGCGGGGCGATATCGAGAGCTACGGCGACCTCGACCTGACCTTCCACCGCACGCTCTGGGAAGCCGCCAGCAACAAGCGATTGCTAGCCGTGGCCGAGACCATTGACGGGCAGATTCGCCTGCTCATCAACTCCTCGGCGGCCATTCCGGGCCGGTTGCCTTCGTCGCTGGCCGAGCACGAGGCGGTGCTCGAGGCCATCGCCGCCCACGACCCCGATTCCGCCGAAGCGGCCATGCGCGAGCACGTGCAGCGGGCGGGGCAAGCGCTCGAGCAATTCCTCAGTTCGCGTTAATCGACAGTTGAACGAATGGTGTAATTGCTGTTTGGTGTAAAAAAGAAGTCAGTACACCATGCAAAGGGTGTCTCGAGCTTTAGGCTACACCGAGCCGGGTGGAGCCTGTTCCTCCAAACTTGGAAGTACCGGCGAGGTATTTTCGCGGCGTTCGCCAGGAGGAAAGCCATGAACCTGACCCCAGAGATGAAGCTGGAAGCCGAAAAACTCCGTAAGGAATGGCAGACCGATCCCCGCTGGCAGGGGATCGAGCGGGACTACACCGCCGAAGAGGTGGTGCGGCTGCGCCCCTCGCTCCAGGTCGAGCACACCCTGGCCAAGAAAGGCGCTGAGCGGCTGTGGGAGCTGCTGCACCAGCGTCCTTACATCAATACCTTCGGGGCCTACACCGGAGCCCAGGCGGTGCAGATGGTGCGAGCCGGGCTCGAGGCCATCTACCTCTCGGGCTGGCAGGTGGCCGCCGACGCCAACCTCGCCGGACACACCTACCCCGATCAATCGCTGTACCCGGCCAACTCGGTGCCGCAGGTGGTGCGGCGGATCAACAACGCCCTGATGCGAGCCGACCAGATCGAGCGGGCTGAGGGCAAAAGCGGGCGCTACTGGTATGCCCCCATCGTGGCCGACGCTGAGGCCGGGTTTGGCGGCCCCTTGAACGCCTTCGAGCTGATGAAGGGGATGATCGAATCGGGGGCGGCGGGGGTTCACTGGGAAGACCAACTCTCCAGCGAGAAGAAGTGCGGCCACCTGGGGGGCAAGGTGCTGATCCCCACCCAGTCTCACATCCGCACCCTGAACGCAGCTCGGCTGGCCGCGGACGTGATGGGCGTCCCCACCTTGATCATCGCCCGCACCGACGCCGAGGCTGCTACCCTGCTTACCTCCGACGTGGACGAGCGCGACCAGCCCTTCGTGACCGGCGAGCGCACCCCCGAGGGCTTCTACCGGGTCAAGAATGGGCTCGAGCCCTGCATCGCCCGGGCCCTGGCCTACGCCCCCTATGCCGACCTCTTGTGGATGGAGACTTCCACGCCCGACCTGGAGGTGGCCCGCGAGTTCGCTGAGGCAGTGCACGCCAAGTTCCCCGGCAAGATGCTGGCCTACAACTGCTCGCCCAGCTTCAACTGGCAGAAGTACCTCGACGAGGCCACCATCGCCAAGTTCCAGCGCGAGCTGGGCGCGATGGGCTACAAGTTCCAGTTCATCACCCTGGCGGGGTGGCATAACCTCAACTACCGCACCTTCGAGCTGGCCAAAGGCTACAAGGAGCGCGGCATGAGCGCCTTCGTGGAGTTGCAGGGCCTCGAGTTCGCCGCCGAGAAGGACGGCTTCACCGCGGTCAAGCACCAGCGCGAGGTGGGGGCGGGTTACTTCGACGAAGTGCTCCTGGCGATCACCGGCGGGCAGGCCTCGACCGCGGCTTTGGTGGGCTCGACGGAAGAGGCACAGTTTCATTGACGCGCTGAGCGCACATAGCTCATGGCTGATAGCTTTTATCTCTGGCTATCAGCTATGCGCTATTTGCTATAAGCTTTGGTGTATCTATCATGACCCAACCCACTACACACTGGCTCCTGCACCTCGAGACCCTGCGCCCACACCTAGCCGGGCGCGACCACCGGGGGAAGAAGGGGTCCTTGCGCTGGCTCGAGGCGGCCATCGCCGAGCGCGGGGGCAAAGCCGGGACGGTGCGAAACATCCTGTACAAGGACCTGGGAGCACCCGACGAGAAGTTGCGGCTCTTCGAGGTGGTGGCCGAGCTGTACCAGGAAGCCGGGCTCGAGGCCCCGGCTCCGCCTGCCGAGCTGGGGGTGGAGTCGGCGCGGCGATCGTTGGGGCGGGATAAGCGGCGTCTTTTACGGCTTTTTACCAAAGCCCTGCACCAGGGCGAATCCCCCCAGATGGTGGTCGTGGGGGGCCCCGCCACCGGCAAAGGGGTACTGCTCTCGGCGGTGCAGAAGGCGGTGCCCGAGAGCCTGATGGTCAACCTGGGCGGCGAGCTGGCGCAACAGCTCTACCCGCTCTCGGAGCGGCTGGGGGTGCAAGAAAGGCTCGAGGCTCTCCTGGCCCAGCTCTCCCCCACCCAGCCCTACGCGCTCAAAGCCGCCCTGCAAGACGAATTGCGCCGGGCACTGGCGGAGGCCATCAACCAGCAGGGCCTGCCCCTCCTGCTGCGGGCCGAGGCCGACGGACAGCTTTCCGGACTGCCGCTGCGCAACCTCGAGGGGGAACGGGTGGGCCTCTCGGTCTGGCTCGAGCCTTTGCTGGAGGCGCTCCGGGTGCCCTATCTGGCCGCCCTGACCGAACCCCCGCCCGCGCTCCCCTACCAGACACTCTCGCCCCCCACCCGCGAGGAATCCCGGCGTTTCGTCAAGGATCAGCTCCCCGACCTGCCCGCCGAGCGGGTAGACGCCCTGGTGAATCAAGCGGGACGCAACTTCGGAGAGCTACAGCGGCTAGTACTGTTGGAAATCGCAATGGCGGCTGCCCACACCCGCCCACAGGCCAAGAACCAGTCCGCTGACCTGAGCCAAGACCCTAAGCTGAGGCCGATTCTGCAAGCCCTAGCGGTGCTCTCGCCAGAAGCCGATCCTGCGGTGCCCATCCCCCTTTTGGAACAAGCTCTGGGGCGACGGCTCGAACAGCTCTCCCAAGCCGAGCGGGCCCTTTTTCAGCCCGTGGGCGAAGGGCAGGTGCGGCCCACGCTGCGCAATTTACTCCCCACCCACATCCCGGAGAAAGAAGCGCAAAGGTTACATCGGCTGGCGCTAAGGTACTTTTCCGGAGGCAACCTTTTTCGCCAGCTGTATCATGCGCGGGGCGCGAACGAGCTGGAATTTTTGCTTGAACTCTTAGCCCAAGATCCTTCGCGGCTTTCACTGATGCCTGGGCTATGGGCTGAGTCGGCAGGATGGAGCCGAGTTGCTGACCGACAACGCCGAGGGCTTGACGGCCCTTCTCTGCGCGAGCGGCTGGCGACCGTCCTGGTGCGCTACCGGGCGGTGTTGGGGCAGTATGCCCACCCGGAAGCCTTGGAAGCCCTCGAGCTGTTAGCCGAATCGCCGGACCCCGAGCTTCGGGTGTGGGCGAGGGTGAAGGCCGCCGAAGCCCAGATCGACGCGGGGGACTACGCCCGGGCCCTGCAGGAAGCCCCTCTCGAGCACGAGCTGCGGGGGGAGGTAGAGGCCGAGGGGCTCTTGGTGCGGGCCGCGCTCGAGCGCTGGCGCGGCGACTATGCCCGGGCCGAGGGATACGTGCGGCGGGCCTTGGAGTTGCCCACCCCACCCTTCCTGTCGGATCGGGTATGGCTGTGGCAGGGCCTGGTGGCCAAGGATGCCGGGCGCTTCGAGGAGGCGCTCGAGGCCCTCTCCCGGGTGGGTCACGAACCGCTGCTGGTGGGGCGGGCCCGCTACCAGATGGGCGACCTGCTGATGCGGACCGGAAAGGCCGGGGAGGCCGCCCGCCACATCCGGGAGGCCCTGGAAAACCTCGAGACCCATCACGCTCCCCAAGAGGAGATCGCCCGGGTACGGGCCCGGCTGGGCACGGCTTACCGCCGCCTGGGGCAGTACGAGGAGGCCGCCGGGCTCTTATACCAGGCCATCCAGGAAGCCCCCGACCCCTTCACCCGCACCCGGGCCCAGAGCGAGGCCAGCATCCTGGAGTCGGCCCGGGGCCACCCCTGGGAGGCCCTGCGGCTGGCCGCCGAGGCCGAGCGGTATCTGCGCACTACCCCCGAACGCCCCAGCGAGGCCCGCTACCGCCACCTGCGCACCCGGCTGCGGCTCGCCACCGCCTATTGGGTCGCCCAGACCAATGACCCCTACCGGGCTCCTTTCCGCGGCGAGGGCAAGGCCCCCAAGGCGCTCGAGCTGTTGGAAGCCCTCTGGGCCGAGTTGCAGGGGGAGGCCGCCAGCAGCGACCGCTACACCGCCCTCCGGCTCGACACCGCGCAGATGCTGGCCCTGCTCAAGCCCGCCGCCGAAGCGCAACGCTTATTGCAGCCCTTTTTGGGACTCAGCGACCCCTACCACCGCACCCAGGCCCGGCTCTCCTACGCCGAGGCCCTCTGCCGGGCGGGAAAGTGGGGCGAGGTGCTGGCTCAACTGGTCCAGATTGACCCGACTGCCAACCTGCCCGACCCCGGTCTGCGGGCCTGGCGGATCGCGCTCGAGGCCCAAGCCCTGTTGGGGCTGGGCCAGGAGGAGGCCGCCCGACAGCGAACCCTGAACGCCCGTGCGCTGCCGGAGCCCTTTCGCGTCCAGGTCGGGCGGTTGCTGGGTGCGTTATGGCCGATCGAAGGGCTCGAGGCCTGGATCGGAGCGGTCGCCCCGCTGACCCCGGCGGATGCCTTAGCGATCTGGTTGGGCTAAAGCAGCCCTGCGATAATGCGCCGGAAAATTCCCGCAAGCGCTGGCCCCTCATAAGTCATGCGGGCAAACCGTACTTTGCCCCTTAAAGATTCCGCTGCGCCCACACCGCCAATCTATCGCGGGCGTACTTAGCTGGGTGCGCTGAGCTAGAAGGACAAAATGATTCCATCGGCAGCGCTCCGATAGACCGAAGCGTAAACCCGCACAGGGATCTCGCCCTCGATCGCGTAAACTGTTGGGTAATTCATCCTCTATTCCAGCGGGGCCAGTATTCCAGCGGGGCCAGATAAAAGTTAGCAATAAATTAAAGCGCCCGCATTTATAGGGCCCGATACACTTTAGAGGTAAGGTCATGGTTCTCTTTCTGAGGTTCTCGACTTGACCACGCGACGGTTCTCCTTCGTGCTTTGGTTTGGGGCGCTGGCCTTTATCGTGGCCGCGCACCTCAGCCTTTGGCTGGTCTTAGAGCCCACCTACCGTCAGCTCGAGCGCCAGCAAGTGACCGGCGACCTGGTCCGGGCCAACGACCTGCTCAACCAGAAACTGCGCTCGCTCGAGTCGAACACCCAGGACTACGCCTTTTGGGACGACAGTTACGCCTACATGCAGCACCCCACCCGCGCGTTCGAGGAGGCCAACCTGGTCCCCAGCGCCCTCAAGAACCTGGGAATCAGCCTGGTGGCCTACCTGAGCCTTGAGGGAAAGATCCTCTTCGAAGGCTATAGCGCGGGTACGGAAGATAAGTTTACCGCTCTACCGGCGGGTTTCGTCGCCCACCTGAAGCGCGATGGCCCGCTGTTCCTGGACAAGACCAAGGGAACTTCGGGGCTCTTGAACGTGGGCGGTACCCCCTGGCTGGTCGCGGTCAAGCCGGTGCTCAAGACCAATTACACCGGCCCGGCCAAGGGGTTCTTGATCATGGCCCGTCCGCTGGATGAGGGGCTGCTGGAGGAGATCAGCCAGTTGATGGGGTTCAAACTCCACCTCGAGCCGGGCGAGTACGCCGACCACACCAGCGGGGTCAAGCCGCTGGACCGCACCCGAGTGAGTGGCCACTATCACCTGTTCGACCTCTACGGCCACCCCCTGACCACCCTCAGCCTGGTCCAAGGCCGAGAGGTTTACCTCCAGGGGCGGCGCAGCCTGATCTACGCGTCGGTCGCCTTGGTGGTGCTAGCCCTGATCGGCACCAGCATCTTGCAAGCCCTCATCAACCGGCAGGCCCGGATGCAGCGCGAGCGGCTGGCCCTCGAGCAGCGCTACCGGGCGGTGGTGGAGCAGGCCTCCGAGGGGATGGCTCTGGTGGATAGCGAACACCTGCGCATCCTCGAGGCCAACGCCTCCTTGCGCTGGATCTTGGGCCTGGGCGACGCCGACTTCAGCCAGACCCCGCTGCCAGAGTTGCTGGCGGTCCCAGCCCCGGAGGTCACCGGGTGGA
This sequence comes from Meiothermus sp., assembly GCA_035760705.1. Taxonomy (GTDB): domain Bacteria; phylum Deinococcota; class Deinococci; order Deinococcales; family Thermaceae; genus Allomeiothermus. Next base: position 6,298 of record DASTSL010000138.1, read on the forward strand.
TCGAGCAGGTGCGGAAAGAGGGCCAGGCCAGCCTGGGGGAGCGCCGCTACCGACAGCCCAGCGGTCAAGAACTCGAGATCGAGATCAGCGGCAGCCGCATCAGCCACGGCGAGCGGGAGTTCGTGCTGGTGGTGCTGCGCGACGCCACCTCGCGGCGCGAACAACAGGCCCAGATCGAGCGCATGGCCTACCAGGACGGCCTCACCGGGCTGGCCAACCGTCGCTTTTTGCAGGAGCGCACCGGCCATACCCTGGCGGTGGCCGAGCGGATGAAGTGGCCGGTGGCCTTCCTGTATTTAGACCTAGACCGCTTCAAGGGGGTCAACGACACCCTGGGCCACGACTTCGGCGACATGTTGCTGGCCCAGGTGGCCCAGCGCCTGACCGAGTGCGTCCGCCAGGGCGATACCCTGGCCCGGCTGGGCGGCGACGAGTTCGGGGTGCTCTTGTACCAGGCTACCCGCGAACAGGCCCAGGCCATCGCCGAGCGCATCCTGGAGAGCCTGCACCAGCCTTTTTTGCTGGGCAGCCACCGGGTACAGATCGGGGCCAGCATCGGGGTGGCCTGCTACCCCGAGCACGGCGGCAACCTGGTGGAATTGCTGAAGTCCGCCGACATCGCCATGTACGAGGCCAAGCGGGCCGGTAGCGGGATGAGCTTTTTCGATCCCAAGCGCAACCCCTACACCCGCGAGCGGCTCGAGCTGGAGAGCCGCTTCCGCCAGGCGCTCGAAGAAGGCCAGATCCAACTGCACTACCAGCCGGTGCTGAACCTGCGCAACGGCCAGGTCGAAGACTGCGAGGGTCTGGCCCGCTGGCACTCCAAGGGCAGTTGGGTACCGCCTTGGTCCTTTATCCTGATGGCCGAGGAGTCCGGGCTCATCTTCGACCTCGACCGCTACGTGATCGAGCAGGCCCTAGGGCAGTGGCAACAGGCCCGCTCCGGCGGCTGGCCGCTGCAACTCTCGCTCAACCTCTCGGCGGCGTCGCTGAGCTACCGCTCGCTGGCCCACACCGTAGAGGCGCTGTTGCAGAAGACCCAGTTGCCCCCCAACCTGCTCAACCTCGAGATCACCGAGACGGCCCTAGTGCAGCACCCGGAAGTGGCCCAGCGGGTACTGGCCGATCTGCGGGCTTTGGGGGTACGGCTCATCCTGGACGATTTCGGGAACGGTTATGCCTCGGTGGCCTACCTGCGTCAACTCTCGGTAGACCGGATCAAGCTGGACCGCTCGCTCACCGCCAACCTGGGCAGACACCTGCAAGACGAAAAGCTGGCCCTGGCCTGTATCGCTTTGGGGCACAGCCTGGACCTGGAGGTGATCGCTGAGGGGATCGAACATCCCGAACAGCTCGAGTGGCTCAAGGCCCACGGTTGCGACTACGCCCAGGGCTACTTGATCGGCAAACCCATGCTGCTGGAAACCTTCCGCGGCTGGCTCTTTGAGCACGGCTCGGTCCTCCCGCCAGAGGGCCTTCCGAACTCGCCGCTGGTGCAGAAGTCCGGTTCTTGAGGTGTTTTTTTAGCGTCCTGCATCAGACGTTCTGCCTTCAGCATTCCAACCAGACCTCCCCACTCCCTACCCGACAAACCCCTTCGCCATCAGCTATACAAATCCCGACTAAATTACTAGACTTTATAGGGTTTGCTGCCTATACTCTTATTGGTAATGGGTTGCAATAAGCCACCCGCTACGGTTTCTGCGCGAAGGACAAGGGACAATCTTCCGGAGGGATGTGAATGGCGAACCAGCTCGAGATCAGAGATTTATGGGTATCCATCGAAGGCCAGCCGATTCTCAAGGGCGTGAACCTGGTGGTGCCCAAAGGAGAAGTCCACGCCCTGATGGGGCCGAACGGCACCGGCAAGTCCACTTTGGGCAAAGTGATGGCCGGGGACCCCGAGTACACCGTGGATAAAGGCGAGGTGCTGGTAGACGGGCAGAACATCCTCGAGCTAGAACCCGACGAACGGGCCAAGCTGGGGCTTTTCCTGGCCTTCCAGTACCCGGTGGAAGTGCCCGGCGTGACCATCGCCAACTTCCTCAGGCTCTGCCTCAACGCCAAGCGCGGCGAGGACATCAGCGTGAGCGAGTTCTACGGCAAGGTGACCAAGGCCATCCAGACCCTCGAGTGGAGCGAGGACTACCTCACCCGCTACCTCAACGAAGGCTTCTCGGGCGGCGAGAAGAAACGCGCCGAGATCCTGCAACTGATGGTGCTGGAACCCACCTACGCCATCATGGACGAGACCGACTCCGGCCTCGACATCGACGCCCTCAAGGTGGTCGCCAAGGGCGTGAACGCCATGCGCGGCCCCGACTTCGGCGCGTTGGTGATCACCCACTACCAGCGCCTCTTGAACTACATCATCCCCGACCGGGTCCACGTCATGCTGGACGGCAAGATCGTGATGTCGGGCGACAAAGAACTGGCCCTGGAACTCGAGGCCAAGGGCTACGACTGGCTGAAGGCTACCGCCTAGCCAATAGCTGATAGCCGATAGCCATCAGCTATCAGCGGAGGAATCATGAGCGATTTCGATGTCAGTACCATCGGCAGCGAATACAAATACGGCTTTGTAGACGAGGTGAAGCCGGTTTTCAAGAGCGAGAAGGGGCTCTCCCGGCGCGTGGTGGAGGCCATCAGTTACCACAAGGGCGAGCCCCAGTGGATGCTGGACTTCCGCCTCAAGGCCCTGGAAATCTTCAACTCCAAACCCATGCCTAAGTGGGGCGGCGACCTCTCGGGGCTCAACTTCGACGAGATCTACTTCTACTCCAAGCCTACCGAGCAACGCGACGCCCGGAGCTGGGACGAGGTTCCTGAGGAGATTCGGCGCACCTATGAGAAGCTGGGTATCCCCGAGGCCGAGCGCAAGGTGCTGGCCGGGGTGGGGGCCCAGTACGACTCGGAGATGGTCTACCACCAGGTCAAGGAGGAGCTGGCCCGGCTGGGCGTGATCTTCGTGAGCATCGAGGAGGGGCTCAAGCACCACGAAGACCTCTTCCGCGAATACTTCGCCACGGTGATCCCGCCGGAGGACAACAAGTTCGCCGCGCTGAACTCCGCCGTGTGGTCGGGTGGGAGCTTCGTGTACGTGCCCAAGGGCGTGAAGGTGGACCTGCCGCTGCAAGCTTATTTCCGGGTCAACACCGCCGAGCTGGGTCAGTTCGAGCGGACCATCATCATCGTGGACGAGGGCGCGGAGATGCACTACATCGAAGGCTGCACCGCCCCCACCTACTCCACCGACTCCTTCCACTCCGGCGTGATCGAGATCGTGGTCAATAAGGGGGCCAGGAGCCGCTACACCACCATCCAGAACTGGTCGCACAACATGTACAACCTGGTGACCCAGCGGGCGGTGGTCTACGGCGACGCCTACCACGAGTGGCTGGACGGCAACCTGGGCTCCAAGCTCACCATGAAGTACCCCTCCTCGTACCTGATGGAGCCGGGAGCCCGCTCCGAGATCATGAGCATCGCCTTCGCCAACACCGGCCAGCACCAGGACACCGGCGGCAAGCTGATCCTGGCGGCCCCCCACACCAGCGGAACCATCGTCTCGAAGAGCATCTCCAAGGGCGAGGGGCGGGCCAGCTACCGCGGTCTGGTCAAGGTCTACGAGGGGGCCAAGCACGCCCGGGTGAACGTGGAGTGCGACGCTCTCCTCATCAACCCCGAGTCCCGCACCGATACTTATCCCTACATCGAGATCGAGGAGGACACCGCCCACGTCGGCCACGAAGCCACCGTCTCCAAGCTCAACGACGAGCAGATCTTCTACCTCCAGAGCCGGGGGCTGAAGGAAGACGAGGCGGCGGCCCTGATCGTGCGCGGCTTTATCGAGCCCATCGCCAAGGAGTTGCCCTTGGAGTACGCCGTGGAGCTGAACCGGCTGATCGAGCTCGAGATGGAAGGCTCGGTGGGATAATGCAGACCGTGAGCGAACTCTCCCGCGATCTCGTGCTCGAGGTCTCCAAGAAGCTGCAAGAGCCCCAGTGGCTGCTGGAAAAGCGCCTCGCCGCCTGGGAAGCCTTCACCCAGCTCCCCTACCCCACCCTCAAGACCGAGGAGTGGCGCTACACCGACCTCGCCAAGGTGCCCTTCGAGACGCTCGCCCTCGAGCGCCCCAGCGGCAAAAAGCTCAGCCGAGAAGCCCTGCCCGCCGAGGTCAAAGCCCGCCTCGAGCAGTCCCATCTCTCAGGGTTCGCGGTGTTCGTGGGCTCGGACTTGGTTTACCTCGAGCTTCCCGAGGAGCTGAGGGCTAAGGGCGTGGTGCTCACCACGATCGCCGAGGCGCTAAAAACCCACGAAGCCCAAATCCAAGAAGCCCTATTCCGCGCGGTGGGTTGGAACGAAAAGTTACAGGCCTACACTGCCGCGCTTTTCACCCACGGGGCCTTCCTCTTCGTGCCCAAAGGCGTGGAGTTCGATACCCCGATCGGGGTGTTCAACTACCTGGGGGGCGGCCAGCTTTCCATCGGGCGCACCCTGATCGTCGCGGAGGCCAACAGCAAGGCCGTCTACATCGAGGAGTACGTCTCCCCCGCCCAGGTGAAAGAGGGGGTGAACCTCTCGGTGAGCGAGCTGATCTTGGGGCAGGGAGCCCAGCTCCGGCATTCGCACGTGCAGACGCTGGCCCTGGGCTTCTACCACTTCCACCGCACCCGGGCGGTCTTGGAGCGCGACGCCCGTCTCAACGACCTCACCGCGACCTTCGGCGGCACGCTGGCTCGTGCGGAAACCCAGTCCGAACTGGCCGGGCCGGGGGCCGACAGCGAGATGCTGGGCCTGTACTTCGCCCACGGCGACCAGCACCTCGACCACTACACCCTCCAGCACCATGCCCAGCACCACACCAAGAGCGATTTGCTCTACAAGGGCGCGGTAAAGGACCAGGCCCACACCGTCTACTCGGGGCTCATCAAGCTCGAGGAGGCCGCACAAAAAGCCGACGCCTATCAGTCGAACCGCAACCTGCTCCTTTCCAGCGAGGCGCGGGTGGACTCTATCCCCCAGCTCGAGATCGCCGCCAACGAGGTGCGCTGCACCCACGGCAGCACCACTTCGCCGGTGGACGAGGCGCAGCTTTTCTACCTGATGAGCCGGGGCGTGCCCAAGCACGTGGCCCAACAGGTGCTGGTGAAGGCCCACCTCTACGACGTGCTGACCCGGATCCCGCTCGAAGCCCTGCGCGAGCACATCGAGCGGGTGATCGAGGAAAAGGTTCGTCTTTGATCGCCCAACGCCGAACGCATAACGCCAAACGCCCCACCCCGGCTGTATGCGTTTGGCGTTATGCGTCTAGCGTTTAGCACTCTTATGCCCTGGATTCCCGTCGCAAACATCGAAGAGTTCGAAAACGGACGCAAGGTAGTCGAGGTGGCCGGGGAGAAAACCCCGATCCTGCTCCTTTTGGCCGGGGACGAGGTCTTCGCCATCTCGGACATCTGCACCCACGACCGCAACCCGCTCTCGGACGGGCCGGTGGAGGGGGAATTCATCAAATGCACCCGGCACGGGGCCCGGTTCAACCTGCGCACCGGCAAGGCCACCCTACCGGCCCCCCGGCCCGTGAAAGCCTATAAGGCCAAGCTGGAGGGCGGGCAAGTCTGGCTCGAGGTATAAGCGAAACAAATATAAACTCCCCAGGAAACACCCCTAAAAATTACCCCCCCGACACCCTCGGGGGGTAATTTTTGCTTGGCCTAGGCCGAGCACGTAACGCTGTCTGTAACGGTAGAACTTTATATTTTGTTTATTCTTTGCTCCTACCCTTCTATTGACACAGTCTCTACTTTTTGAGCATACGTCTGGCTAATGGCATGGAGAAGGGAGTTGAGCAGGGTGCAGCATCAACTATACAAAGGGAGGTGGGGGCTCGTGTTGCTCTTGGCCTTCCTCCTCGCCGCCTGCGGGATCACCCCACCCCCCGATCCCGCCGCCCAGGGCGATAACGGTTATCTGCTCACCGTGCCGGTGAGCAGCACCGACACCGCCGAAGCCCTCACCCACAAGTTCGGCGGGAAGGTGATCGCCTGGCAGCCCAAAGCCGGTTTCGCCATCCTCCAGCTCAGCACCGTGGAAGCCCAGAGCCTGCGCTCGAGCCCCACGGTCGCCCTGCAAAGCACCACGCTCGAGCCGAACACCGAGGTCGAGGCCCCCGACACCGAAGCGCTGGGGTACTCGGCCTGGGCGGATGGATATTCGGCGTGGGCCGACGGAACGGGCTCGCTGCCGGTTTTGCCCAGCACGAACCGTCCTGCTTTCATGCAGATCAAGCTGCCGCAGGCCCAGGCTATGTCGTGGAACTACGGGCTGGGCGTGACGGTGGCCGTGATCGATACCGGCCTCGACCTCAACCACCCCGCCTTCCAGGGCCGGCTGGCCCCCTCGGCCCAGTGGAAAGACTACGTGGATGGGGATAACTACCCACAGGAAGTCTCGGGGAGCCGTTACGGCCACGGTACAGCGGTCGCCGGGCTGATCCTCCAGGTGGCCCCCAAGGCCAAGATCCTGCCCATCCGGGTGCTACGTCCTACCGGCTCGGGGAACATGTCCAACGTGATCTCGGCGATCAGCTATGCGGTATCCCAAGGTGCCAGGGTCATCAACCTCTCTTTGGGGACCAAGATCAGCAGCAGCGCGCTCCAGACCATGCTCAACTACGCCACCAGCAATTCTGTTTTCGTGATCGCCTCCGCCGGGAACACTGGGGATAGCAGCATGTCCTACCCGGCAGCGCTGGCCAAGACCGCCAACAACTCGCAGTACGTGATCAGCGTCGGCAGCATCACCAAAGACGACGACAAATCCATCTTCTCCTGTGAAGGGAAGGGCCTCGAGCTGTACGCCCCCGGCGAGCAGCTTTATAGCGCCTATCCGGGCGGCCAGGTGGCCCGCTTTACCGGAACCTCCTTCGCGGCACCGCTGGTGACGGGCGGGGTGGCCCTGATGCTAGGCGATGGCGCCAACCCCGGCTCGGTCGAGGGCTACCTCACCCAGACCGCGCAGGGCCTGCGGAGTGGCAAGGACAACGCCTACGGCATCATGAACCTGCTCGCGGCCTCGCAGAAAGCACCCGGCGCCCGGCACCGCATGGCCCTCTTGGTGGTGGGCAACCCTACCCTGAGCAGCGCCGACAGCGTGGTCAAAAGCCGCCTGGAGAGCCTGGGCTACACCGTAAGCGTGGTGGGCGACCTGGCCTCGAGCAGCGCCGACGCCGCGGGCAAGGAGCTGGTGGTGATCTCCTCGACGGTCGGCTCCACCAACGTGGGCAGCAAGTTCCGTGACGTGGCGGTTCCCGTGGTGATGTGGGAGAACAGCCTCTACGACGACATGAAGATGACCGGGACGGTCGAAGCCGACACCGGCGACGAGTTCGTTGCCACCGGGGTCAGCCAGCTCAGCATCAGCAGCACCCACCCGCTGGCGGCGGGCCTGACCGATAAACTCGCGGTCTATACCAGCAACGATGACATGGCCTGGGGCCGACCCAGCAGCGGTGCGGTCCGGGCGGCCACGCTGACTTCGGACTCGAGCAAGGCGGTCATCTTCGGCTACAACCAGGGGGCCGCGATGGTCGGGATGACGGCCCCGGCCCGCCGGGTCGGCTTCTTCTTGCGCGACCTGGGGGCCAGCAAGTGGACCACGCAAGGCGCTCAGCTCTTCGAGGCTGCGGTGACCTGGGCGGTTACCGGGAATTAAGGGTGAACCATGTACGAGACTAAAACCGCCCACGTCGAAGCTATCCTGATCATGGACACCCGCTCGGTGAGGGCCGGGCTGCGCAACCAAGACCTCGCCGGGAACTGGTCGCGGCTGTATAAGGCCAATCAGCTTTACCTGGACCTGAGCCTCAAGGTGGAAAGGGGTTCCGCCGTGCTGATGGGCCAGGTTATCGAGGCCAAGCCTTTAGAGAGCCGGCCTACCGACGCCAAGCCGGAACCGGTGGAGTCCACCCTCAAAGGCCAGGCCCGGCTCAAGACCCTTTCCGACACCGTGGCGGCTCAGGTGGATCTGGACGAATCCGGCGGCTTCCGGCTGGATCTGCCGCGGGGGGTCACCCACCACCTCGAGGTCCGCCTGAGCGGTCTCACCGTGAGGATCAGCGACCTCACCGCCTAGGGCGAGCCATGGCCGACCCCAAACGCCATCTGCCCACCGGGAACGAAGGCCCGCACGAACGCTCCCGTGCCGAAATCGGCGCCGCACCGGGCGGGCCTTCACCGGCCCTGTTGGAACGGCTGCTCCAGGCCCAAAACCCCGAGCAGCTTTACCACCAGTTCCTGTTGGGGCTCTCCGAGGCGGTGCCCGCCATCCAGCACGCCTTGGTGCTGGTCAAGGACGCCAACGGCTACTTCCAGTACCTGGGAGCTTACGGCATCCCCGGCGAACTCTGGCGGGGCCTGGAGGGGCTCCCCGAGGCCCATATCCGCGCCGACTTTCCCCCTGGTGAAACCGCCTGGTACCGTGGCGAAAGCCACCTGGAGACGGGCTACCACCTGCCGGGTTTGAGCACCTTCGAACTGGTGAACGACCTCCAAGCCCTGCTCCCCGCCCCGGTCTCGCAGACCCTGACCCTCCCGCTTCTGGCCCAGGGCCAGGTCTGGGCGCTCCTCAACCTGCACGGCTGCGAACTGAAACCCGATCACCGCGAAGCCGTATACGCTTACCTTGAGCGGGTCATCGGCATCGTCCGCCAGGTGCACGAGTACCAGCAGAGCAAACGTCGTTCGCTGTGGCTGGGGGCGATCAACAGCCTGTTACGCCTGCCCCGCGAACACCCCCTGGAAACCGCGCTGCAAGACGCCCTGGAGGAGGCTCTGCGGCTCTCCGAGGCTGACGGGGCCCGGCTGGTGAGCTTCGAGGGGGACGAGGTACGCACCCTGGCCCAAGCCGGCTGGGGGGTAGGCCTCGAGACCCCCGAGCGAGGCCGCCCGGTGCGGGCGCTGGAGGTCGAAGCCGCCCTGACCCGCACGGTGCGGTTCAAGCTCTCGCGGGGCGAGCAGATCAGCATTCCCCGCTACGACCTCTACCCCGACCACCGCCCCGAACTGGCCGAGGCCGGGCTCTCGAGCCTGGTGGCCCTGCCGGTGCAACGCCCGGGGGTGGAAGGGGGTGCCTTGCTCCTCTTCAAGACCCAATCGCACTGGCTCCCCGACCTGCAAACCCGTGAACTCTTGCAGGACATGGCCGCCGCCATCGGGATCGTGCGGCACGAGCGCTTGCTGCAAGAAGAGCTGTCCTGGGCGGCCTACACCGACCCGCTCACCGGGCTGGGCAACCGCCGGGCTTTCGAGCGCGACCTGGAAAACCTGCACCGACTGGATTCGGGCCGGCTCTTGATGCTGGCCCTGCTGGACCTGGACGGTTTCAAGGCCATCAACGACACCCACGGCCACGTCCACGCCGACCACGTGCTGGTGCGGCTCGGGGCCACCCTCAAAGCCCGGGCCAGGGCCGGAGACCGGGCCTACCGGCTGGGCGGCGACGAGTTCGCCCTGATCATCGAGGGTTCGGCCTCGCTGGACGTGAGCCGTACCGCCGAGCGCTATCGCTTTCTGATCGAAGAGATCAAGGTAGCCGACGGCGAGTACCTCAAGGCCAGCCTGGGCTACGCGGTGCTGCCTGGCGATGCCCAAGACCTGGCCGATTTGTGGCGGGTGGCCGACGACCGCATGTACGACGACAAGGCCCTGCGCCGGCTGCTGGGGGGTGCCGCCTCGAGCCCCCAGGAGGCCCGCCGGAACTCCTCGAAAGAGCCTCTCAGCCCCGAACCCTCCACACCCCTCAGCCGCCTCACCACCCGCTTGGGTCAGGCCGCTGGGCTGGGCCCCGCCGAACTCCAAGCCCTGGCCTGGGCGGTAGGCCCGGCGGAGGCTTCCGGCGAGGTCGTCACGTTGCCCCAGGCCGTCTTGCGCGAGGCCATGGCCCTGCTGGGTGCCCAGTACGAGCGCTGGGACGGGAAGGGGCTGCCCCAGGGGCTCGCGGGTGAGTCCATCCCGCTGGCGGTGCGGGTTTTGCAGGTGGCCCGCGATTACCTGCGGTTGGGGGGATCCGCTGTGGCCCTGGCCGCCCTCCGAGCTGAGGCTAGGAAAGCCTATGACCCCCGCCTGGTCCAACTTCTGGCCCAGATCGTAGGGACTCCCCCCGATCGCTAAACCCCGGGCCGGTATGATATTGGGCGATCTGCTCATGGCCGAAGCTTCCGGCGTCTCCCCGGTACAGCTCGCTCAGCTCCTGCTGGACGAGCCCGAGAAGGCCCGGCGCGAGGCTTATCTGCGGCAGGCCGACCCCGGGTCAGCCGGCCTCGAGCTGGTGCAAGCCCTCAAGGCAGAGGTAGACCGCCACAAGGACGCCGACGGGGCGAGGGCCCTGCTGGCCGGGGAGCGCGCCTTGGAAGCCGCCCAGCAGGCGGCGGACCCGCTGGCCCGGCCCCTGGGGCTATGGGCCTACGCCTTGGGGCTCACCGTGCAGGGCCGTTTCCAAGAAGCCTTGCCGGTGCTCGAGGAGGCCCGCACCCTCTACGTCCGGCTGGGCCGAGCCGAGGAGGCCGCCCGCGTCACCCAGCGGCAGATCCAGGCCCTGGCCATGACCGGGAGCTTAGAAGAAGCCCTCGTTCGAGCCGAGGAGGTGTATGGCCTCTTCACCCAGGCGGGCGCCCAGCGCGACGCGGCTTCGGCCCGGATCAACCAGGGGATCATCCTCTACCGGCTGGGGCGGAGCGCCGAGTCCGAGGCGGTGCTGCGCCAGGCCCTGGAGCTCTCGCGCGAACTGGGCGACGAGATCAACATGGCCAAGGCCCACTTGAACCTGGGCTACGCCTTACAGGAGCAAGACCGCTTCCGCGAAGCCCTCGAGCACTTCCAAGCCGCCCTGGACATCTTCCAAAAACGCGGGCAGACCGAGGCCACCGCCGGAACCAGCCTGGACATGGCCCTCCTGTACCGCAAGGAAGGCCGGGCTACGAAGCCCTGCCGGGGCAGTACGCCCGCTGGCCCTCCTGTACCGCAAGGAAGGCCGACTGACCCAGGCCCTGAGCCTGCTGAGCCGGGTCCGGGCCCTCTATGGGCGCCTGGGGGGCAGCCCCGGGGCGGCCCTGGCCCAGCTCGAGGAGGCCCGAGTCCACCTGGACCTGAATCTCCTGGAAGAGACCGAGCAGTTGGCCCAGGAGCTGGTACAGGTCTTCGCCGAGCGGGGTATGCAGCTCGAGCGCAGCGAGGCCCTGACCGTTTTGGGCACCGCCCAGGCCAAGGCCGGGCAGTGGGAGAAAGCCCAGGCCACCTTGGGGCAGGCCCGCCAGGCCTGGCTCGAGCTAGGTATCCCGGTCCAGGCCGCCTGGGCAGACCTGGCGCTGGCCCGGGTGCGAGTAGAACAGGGGCGGCAGGGCGACTGGCCGATGACCGAGTCGGCCTGGGAACTGGCCGAGCAAGCCGCCCGGACCCTGGGCGAGGCCAGGGTCCGCTCAGCCCAGGCCCTGGCCCTGAGCGTGGTGGCCGAGGCCGCCTTGCTGATGGGGCAGCTCGAGTTCGCCCAGGAACGGCTGCTTGAGGCCCAGCAGGTCGCCGCCGGTCTGGACATCCCCGACCTGACCATCTCCCTACACCGCCTGCTGGGTCAGGTGGCGGTGCAGCAAGGGTTCCCTCAGGAGGGCCTGGAACACTTCAAGCGGGCTATCGAACGGCTCGAGGGGGTGCGGGCCTCGCTCACCGTGGACGAGTTCAAAGCAGCTTACCTGGGCGACAAGCTGGCGGTGTACGGCGATTTGGTGGAGTTGCTCCTCTCGCTGGGGGAACCCCGCGAGGCCCTGGAGTACGCCGAGCGGGCCAAGTCGCGGGCGCTCTTGGACCTGCTCTCCGCGGTGGACACCCGCCCCCCCGCCGACGACCCCGAGGTGGCTCGCATCGCCCAGGCTTTGCAGGAGGCCCGCCAGGAACTCAACTGGAATTTCCTGGCCGCCGAGGCCGAGGGGCCCGGCGGGACGCACCGGGCCCGGGTGAAGGAGTGCGAACACGAGGTGAGCCGCCTGATCCGCGAACTCGAGCGGCTGCAACCCGGTTCGGCCCTGCTGGAGACGGTGAGCGACTTGCCCCTGGAGGCTCTGCTAGACGAACTGGGCGAAGATACCCTGCTGCTCGAGTACTTCGCCGCCGACGACCAGCTTTTGGCTTTCGTGCTGGACCGGGGCCAGGTGCAGGTCTTTCCCCGGCTCGCCTCCCTCACCGAAGTCAAGGAGCAGATGGACCGGCTTTCGTTCTTGCTCACGCGGGTGGCCCAGGGCGAAGCTTACCAGCATATCTACACCCCCGAAGCCCTGCTGCGGCAAGTCAACCAACAGCTCCAGACCCTCTACCGGCGGCTCTTGGCCCCACTGGGGCTGAGCCTCGAGGGCCGCAAGCTGGTGATCGTCCCCCATGGCCCGCTGCACGCCATCCCCTTCGCCGCCCTTTTCGATGGACAGCGCCATCTGCTCGACCGCACCCAGGTCTCGCTGGCCCCCAGCCTGGCCGTATACGCCTTCTGCACTCAGAAGCCCACCCGGCCCGGCGGCCCCCTGGTGGCTTTTGGCGTCCCGGTGGAGGACATCCCCCAGACCCTGCGCGAGGCCCAGACCGTGGCCGACCTCTTCCCCGGGGCGCAAAAGCTGGTGGGCGGGGAGGCTTCGCTCGAGGCTTTTTTCCAGAACGCCCCCAAGGCTCAGGTGCTCCACATCGCCACCCACGGGGCCTTCCGCCCGGACAACCCGATGTTCTCCGGGCTGCGCCTCTCGGATGGATGGCTGGCCGCCCGCGACCTCTACGGGATGCGCCTGCAAGCCGCCTTGGTGGTGCTCTCGGCCTGCGAGACCGGGCTCTTTGGCCAGGGCAGCGGCGACGAGGTGCTGGGGCTGGCCCGGGGATTCCTCTACGCCGGGGCTCCCAGCCTGGTCACCAGCCTGTGGCCGGTGCACGACGAGCACACCGCCGAACTGATGGCCGAGTTCTACACCCGCCTCCGCCAGGGCACCCCGGTGGCCGCCGCTCTGCGCGAAGCCCAACTGGCCCTCAAGGAGCGCCACCCCAACCCCTACTACTGGGCGGCCTTCACCATCACCGGCGACCCCCAGCGGACTATCGAGGCTTAAATTTGCACCACCCAAACCGGTGAGCGGTTGTCCTCCTGAGTGAAGGAGAGCGGGGTGACTCAGCCGGTTTGCCACCAAGCCGGTATGGGGTCAAGCCGACGTCGCTTTTTTGGACGGCTCACGCACATCCCTCGAGGACTGCGCGGGTAAACCGACCGGTCTTTGTACTGGCATGACCCTGTGGTGTTCACCTGCAGGAGCGGTCCCCAGCGCTCGGCGCCGAGTGCTTGACACCGAGTGCTTGGCACCCAACTGTGTTCGGGATGACCGCCTCCGCCCACCGAGATAGGGTACAGCTATCTTGGTACCTAACTGTGTTCGGGATGACTCCCTGCTTCTGATGAACTCCCCGGTGAGCTAGGTGGCAGAAGTCCCTATTCGGATCGGTTAAATTAGGCTATCCGAGGCCTGTATGGTCACGACTCAAGACATCCGCCGAGACTTCCCCCTGATCGTGGCAAGACCCGATCAGGTTTACCTCGACTCCACCGCCAGCGCTCAGAAGCCGCAGGTGGTGATCGAAACGCTGAGCCGCTTCTACCGCGAGCACTACGCCAACGTCCATCGGGGAGCCTACACCCTCTCGCTCGAGGCCACCCAAGCCTACGAGAACGCCCGCAAAACCCTGGCCCGCTTGGTGGGAGCCGACGAGCGCGAGATCATCTTCGTGCGCAACGCCACCGAGGCCCTGAACCTGGTGGCCTACGCCTGGGCCATGAAAAACCTGCGCCAAGGCGACGAGATTCTGCTTACGGAGATGGAGCACCACGCCAACCTGGTGCCCTGGCACTTCGTAGCCAAGCAGACCGGAGCGAAGATCAGCGCGATTCCGATCACCGCGGAGGGTAGGCTGGATCTGGACGCGCTCGAGACCCTCCTCACCAACCGTACCCGCCTGGTCAGCGTGGCGCACATGTCGAACGTGCTGGGCACGCTTAACCCGGTCGCCGAGATCGCCAAAGCGGCCAAGGAGAAGGGCGCGTTGATGGTGGTGGATGGAGCCCAGAGCGCCCCCCATTTGCCGGTGGACGTCAAGGAGTTGAGGGCGGATTTCTTCGCCTTCTCCGGGCACAAGATGTGCGGACCGACCGGGATCGGTGTGCTGTGGGGAAGGTACGAGGTGCTCGAGCACATGGAGCCCTTCCTAGGCGGTGGGGAGATGATCCGCGAAGTGTACGTGGACCGCTCCACCTATACCAAGCCCCCCCAACGCTTCGAGGCCGGAACCCCGGCCATTGCCGAAGCCGTGGCCTTGGGAGCTGCCGCCGAGTATCTGCTGGGCGTGGGGATGGAGAACATCTGGAAGCACGACCGGGAACTCCTCGAGTACGCCCTGAATCGCCTCGACGAAGAGTTGCCCGAGGTGAAAACCTTCGGCCCCCGCGGCCCCGACCGGGGCGGCGTGATCGCCTTCGCCCTGGGCGGCGTCCATGCCCACGACGTGGCCTGTGCCCTCGATCAGCACGGGATCGCGGTGCGGGCCGGACACCACTGCGCCCAACCCCTGCACCGCAAGCTGGGCGTTCCCGCCACCGCCAGGGCCAGCTTCTATCTCTACACCACCAAAGAAGACGTAGACCGCTTTCTCGAGGCGATGAAGGAAGTGCGGGGGTTTTTCAAGGACTGGCTGTGAAGAGATCGTACGCCCCTTCTTTTTGACCTAAGCCGTACAGCGTATCACGTAGGATGGCGAGGAACGAGCGATGAGCTTGCTCGACGAAATCTACAAACAAACCATCCTCGAGCACTACAAGCGCCCGCAGAACTTCGGGGTGCTGCCCCCGCCGGTTATCTCTACGCCGGGCGTGAACCCAGCCTGTGGGGATCAGCTCGAGCTACACCTGCGGCTCGAGGACGGCAAGATCACCGCGGCCATGTGGCAGGGCCAGGGCTGCGCCATCAGCATGGCCTCGGCCTCGATGATGACCGGGCTCATCCGGGGAAAGACGATCCCTGAAGCCTTGGCGTTGGTGGAAAAGTTCAAAGCCATGATCGTGGACGGGGCCCAACCCGCCCCGGAGTTGGGCGACCTCAAGGCGTTGGCCGGGGTTCACAAGCTACACGCCCGGGTCAAGTGCGCTACCCTTGCCTGGAACACGCTCGAGGAAGCTCTACAGGAAGCTCAATAACGCTCAACCGTTGTCACTCCACGGTAAAAGGCTCTCCTGCGGGTGGACACCACCGGGGTACAAAGATGGTCACTTTACCCCAAGCCGTATTGGGTTGACGTGCATCCGGAGATCCTTCGACTTAGCTATCGCCCCCCTCAGGATGACAGAGATCGGTAGGGCGCCCAGGGCACTCTACGATACGGGCTTCACGCCCGAGGTAGCTCGACATCCTCGCGAAACTGAAGCTCGTAAAGCTCCTTGTAGAGCCCGCCCGCGGCCAGAAGTTCCTGGTGAGTTCCCTGCTGAACGATCCTCCCGGCCTCGAGCACCACGATCTTGTCCGCGCCCCGAATGGTGGAGAGCCGGTGGGCGATCACGAAGGTGGTGCGGCCTTGCATCAGCACCTCAAGGGCTTCTTGCACCAAGGCCTCGGACTCGGAGTCGAGGGAGCTGGTGGCCTCGTCGAGGATCAGGATGCGGGGGTTTTTGAGGAGGGCCCGGGCGATCGCCACCCGCTGGCGCTGCCCGCCCGAAAGCTTGATCCCGCGCTCGCCCACGATGGTAGCGTAACCGTCGGGGAAGCTGGTGATGAACTCGTGCGCGTTGGCGGCCTTGGCCGCTTCGATCACCTCGGCGTCGCTCGCGCCGGGCTTGCCGTAGCGGATATTCTCGGCAATCGTACCGGAGAAAAGCTGGGTCTCCTGAGGAACCAGCGCAATATTCGAGCGTAGGTCGTGCAGGGTCAGGTCGCGGATATCCACCCCGTCGAGGAGGATTCTCCCTCTGGTGGGATCGTAAAAACGCGGGATGAGCGAGATCAGGGTGCTTTTCCCCGCCCCACTGGGACCGACCAACGCTACCACCTCACCGGGTTTGGCCGTCAGGCTCACGTCCTCGAGCACCGCCCCGCGCTCGCCGTAACCGAAGCTCACGTGCTCGAGCCGCACCTCACCGCGCACGGCACCTAGCTTGACGGGGTTTGCAGGCTCGGGCAAATCGCTTTTTTCATCGAGCAATTCGAAGATGCGGCTGCTGGCTCCCAGGGCCTCCTGGAACTGGCTGAAAAGGCCCGAGAACGCGCCGACCGCCCCAGCCACGCTGAAGGTATAGACCAGAAAAGCCACCAGTTGCCCCGGCGTGAGTTCCCCCGCGATCACCAGCCGCCCGCCGAACCACAACACAATCCCGATGGCGCTGAACATGGCGAAGAAGACCACCGGGTTGAAGGTGGCCCGGATCCGCGCCCGGCGCAGCGCGACCTGGAACGAGGCCCCGATCAGGTCGGCGTAGGTGCGGGCCTCGAGCGGCTCGGCGGTAAAGGCCTGTACTACCCGAATCCCCCCGATGGCCTCCTCGGCGCGGGCGTTGGCATCGGCCACGCGGTCTTGGAACTCCTTGGAGACCTTGCGCAGCAGCCGCCCGAAGTAGAAGGCGGCCAGCACCACCACCGGCACGATCGAGAGCATGAGGAGCGAGAGCTGCCAGTTGGTGACGAACAGGATGATAATCGTGCCCACCAGTGTGAGGGTCTGGCTGAAGATCTGCACCAACGCGCTCGAGACCACCCCCTGTACGGTGGAGATGTCCGAGGTGAGGCGGCTGGTGATCTCACCGGTCTTACGGGCCTCGAAGAAGCGGGGCGAGAGGGTGAGCAGGTGGCGGTAGACGGTGCGCCGCAGATCGGCCACCACGCCCTCGCCGACCCTCGAGAGCAAGTAGCTCTGCACCGCCGAGAAGAAAGCTTGCAGGGCAAAGACCCCGATCAGGATCAGCACGGTGCGGTCAAGAACCGTGGTATCGGCGGACCCGATCCGCAAAAAGGAAGCGTCCACCAGTCGCCCGATGACCAGCGGGAAGAGCAGGCCGAAGGCGCTGCCGATGAGCGTGGCGATGATAGCCAGGATCAGCCCCGCGCGGTAAGGCCGGGTGTAGGCCAGCAGGCGGCGCAACTGGCCCAGGTCGCGACGCGGCTTTGGCGCTTTAGGGGGATTCATCCTAGGCATTCTAGGTCAGCTCCAGTGAACAAAGCGTGAACGCCCAACCAAAGAGGTCGCCCGCCGTTCTACTTGGGCGTATAAATCCTCGATCGGCGCGGAGAATGCCTAGCCCGCATCGTGGGGCGCCTCGCTGCTTTCGCGCAGCGAAACACACGCCTCGCTGCTTTCGCGCAGCGAAACACACGCCTCGAGGATCTTCACCCCTTTACCCCGCAAAGTTTCCACCGTCGCTCGGCAATCGTGTACGACCCAAATCCAGGTCGGGTCTCACCAATCTGCCGCCGTTTCCGCTCGAGGACCTCGGGGCTGTACTGCTCCGAGTCGGGCTTTTGCAGGATGATCTCGAGGTAGGGCTGGCCTTTGATCCCGATGGTGAGCCAACGGCTCGAGCCCACGGGCCGGTCCATACGCTTTTCCAACGCTTTTCTAAGCCGAGTTTTTCGGTATACCAGCTCAGGGCTTCATCCTGGTCTCGAACGATGAGGGTGACGTAACGGAGTTGGATAAATCCTCCTTTCAGCTAGTTCTTCAATAGCTTAGGTGATCTCGAGCCCCACAGGTAAGCCTAGAAACTCACCGTAGCACTCTGCCGCTTCGTGCACCGTGCGGATCTGGGCTTTATCGAGCAGGGCGAACAAGCTCAGGGTCAGCGATACCGAATTTTTCCCGAGGGTGCGCTTCCAGGTTCCCACCACCCGGCCATCCAGCACGATGGTTGGGTTGAGCAGCCCGCCCCCGGCGTTGACCTGTTTGACACGGGCGGGCTCGAGCGCGGCACTGCGGTCTTTGTAGGCCACCAGAAACTCGTCGAAGAAAGGCAAGAGGTGGACGGAAGGTGACTTTTCTTTCGTCCAGGAGCCCTCAGCAAACCAGTAGGTCGCGCCCTCTACGGTCGTGGAAGTCAACTCGGCTTGGGTCGCCTCGAGCCCCACCTTCGCATCCGCCACCGTCAGACCCGACCACCAGGTGAAGTCTTGCAAGGTGGCGGGGCCGTGGCTGCTGAAGTAGCGCCGGGCGAGTTCGGCTAGGGCTTCGTCGCGCCCCAGGGTGCGCGATTCGGGAACCCACTCGTCCAGCAGCACGAAGGTGGGCTGTTTAGCGGCCCGAGGCCCGAAACAGATCAGCCTTTGCTGGGCCAGGTGGCCCAGGATGTGCAGACCGCGCCCGCCTTTGGGGTTGATCCCAGCCTCCTCGAGCCGCTCGTAGAGCGCGTTTCGCGTCAATGCTTTGCCGCCCTGCAAGACCCGGATGAACACTTCACAGCTGCGCGAGAAGACCGCTTCGTCCAGCTCGAGCTGCCGATAGCGCCCCGCGCTCCGGGTGATGACCCTGGGGGTGAGCAGTGAGGGCATCCAGCGCACGTCCTCGGGGGCCACGTAGTGGATCGTCCCGCGCATCGGCCAGGTGCGCACCATGGCCCGGTCAGCGATGGCCTGCTCGATATCGGCCACGGTAGCCTGGGGCAATCGCAGCCCGACCGCCCACAGCGAGGCCAGGTAGTCCTGGGCTTGCACCGCGCCGAGGTGACGCACCCCGTCACCCGGCTTGTCGAAAACCTGCCGGGTGACGAGCTGGTTGTGGAGGCGTCGGTAGGCGATTTCGCTTTGGGTCATCTGTCCTCTCATCCTGGGAAGGAGCGTTTTCAGTTTGAGGGTTCTACCATCCACTGCACGAGCTGGAAGATGACCCCGTTGGGGTCTTCGACTTGAAAATAGCGCTCGCCCCAGGGCTCGGTCTCGATGGGCGTGACCACCCGAACGCCCTCAGCAATCAAGCGCTCGTACTCGGCGTCAATGTTTTCGACTACGAACACCAGCAAGAGCCCGTCCCCAGCACTCC
>DASTSL010000139.1:0-43284 GCA_035760705.1 Meiothermus sp.
CCCTGCTCAAACGCAAGTTCGGCGAGGGGGTGCGTTCTCGCAAACCCCGCCTGCAGATGCGGGAGTGCCGGGTCAAGGCGTTGGTCTACAACGCCTACCGTTAGTCGGCTTGCTACATCGAGGGAACTTTGCAACAGAGCAACTCGATCATGTCATCAAAAGAAATGAACCTGTATTTCAAGTCGTCCAAACATTGATTTGCCACCACCGTTATCTGGATGAATGCGTTTTTCCTGCGAGCGGTACCCTCTTCTCTGAGCTGTTCGGCCAGTTTTGGAACCACATCCTCGGGACAAACGCCAAGAGCTCTGAGCGCACGCTCGATGGCGTCACTACACAACCAGCTTTGGTTAAGCCTGCCCAGGCCGGCCTTGACTTCAACCAGGTGAGCCGTGACATAGGCTGATTCATCGTAGGTTCTGGGGTCGTCCTCCATAGAATCCTCAAAGAGTTCTTTTCTGTGGAGAAAACGAACAGCCAGGAGATCCACATCCGAAACCGCATTGGAACCCCTATCCGGGTGGAGGCGAAAGTTCTCGAGAAGCAGGAAACCGTTGAGACGAAAGTACCAGTAAGCCAGCCGCTCTGGGCTCAGGGAAAACCTGCCTTTCATGACGTTAACCATGATAGATCCCGGAACCAGGCTCAGGCCACTTTCCGCGCTGCATAGAAGCTGGCCAGATCAAAGAAGCCCAGCTCGCGCAGTTTTTTGCTGAAGAAGGCCCCTACGTTGTAGAGCTTGCCGCCGAGCTGGGCCTCCATGCTGCGGGCAAGGGCCTGGCGAAGTAGAAGCAAAGGGGTGAAGCGCTCTTCACCGCTGCCATACACCAGCCCTCGCAGTCAGGTGAGGGCCACCTTCCAGTAAAGCTTCTCCCGGGCGCCAGGGTTATGGTGGCGCTTGAGTGCAGCCACCAGGGCCTCGGCCCAGGCCAGGCGGTGCGGGCGGGCAGGGGTGTGGGCCTGAGCGGTTGCATAATTGACGAGTTCCTTAAGAGACCCAAAGCGGGTTAACGAAATTCGATTCAGTATTCCCCGCACACGCGGGGATGAACCGAAGCGTTCCCAGGGAATCGCCCCTACCTGGGCGAGTATTCCCCGCACATGCAGGGATGAACCGGACCTCAACAAGCAGTTGAACGGCTACCAGGACCTGGCTCGGCTCACCCTGAGCGTGTAGTTCGCCAGCATGGAGCAGTTCGCCTACGAAAGCGAATACCTGCTCATCGAGGACGCCCTGCTGGGCATCCTGCCCAGCGTGGGCGACCCCGCCAAAGGCATCGAGCACGCCTGGCTGGCCGAGGTGCAGGACATGACCCTGCAAGACGAGCAGTACGGAGAAATTCTCATCGTCGCCGCCCAGGTGGAGGTGCGCTACACCACCCAGGTGCGCCCGGAGGACCGCCCGGCCATCCAGGAGCTGGTGTGGAGCCTGTGCCGCCTGCCGCTGAAGGAGCAAGCATGAACTCACAAGTTGAAATATTTCGCCGACGGGTGATGCACCACAATCGCGCTCGTAGACTGCTCCGGGTGAAGCTGGAACTCCTCGGATAGCTCAACGCCAATCTCCTGCCAGCGCAGCAGCTCTTGCAGATATCTCTGGTCTTCCAGGCGCGGACAGGCCGGGTAACCGAAGCTGTAGCGGCTGCCCTGGTAGCCCTGCTGGAAGAGGGACTGCAGGTCCATGGCGTCGTCCTGGGCGATGCCGAGTTGCTGGCGCACGCGCTTGTGCCAGTATTCGGCCAACGCCTCGGCCATCTCCACCGAGAAGCCGTGCCAGTAGAGGTAATCCTGGTAGCGATCGGAGCCGAAGAGCTTGGCGGCGTGCTCGGAGGCCACACGGCCCATCGTGACGATCTGGCAGCCCAGCACATCTCGAGCACCATTCTCCCAAGCCGTCTGGGGCATCCAGCCCCGCTCGTCACCCACCGGCTCGGCATAGCGCGGGCGGAAGAAGTCCGAGATGCAGAGGTGGCGGCTGTTTTCACCCATCTGGCGGGGGAAGTTGAAGGTGAAAAGCTCGGCCCCGGTCTGGGGGTCGAAGACGATGAGGTTATTTTTGTCCGAGGCCACCGGCCAGAAGCCGTAGACCACGGCGGGCTCCAAGGTTCCCTCCTTGATGGCCTGGTCCAGCAGCTCGCGGAAGATCGGCTCGGCCTCGCGCTCGAGCTTCTGGGCGTACTCGGCTTTATCCATCTCGCCCCGGCGGAAGCCCCACTGGCCGCGGAAGAGGGCGTTTTTGTTGACGTAGCGGGCGATGGTCGCCAGGTCGAGTTCGCCTTCGGTGGTCTCGAGCTTCCCGGCTCTTCTCTGCACGGTCTCCCCTTCCGCCCGCACGACCTTGCGGCCCCAGAAGGGAGGCCGGGGGATGCGGTTCGCGGCAGGGATATTGGCCGGGATGTACTCCGAACCGGCCTCGAGCTTCTCCATCAGGATCTCGTAGGCGGTTTTGTACTTGTGCCCGCTCTGAAAGCGGCTGGTGAGCTTGGGCGGGGCGTGACCGGCGATCTCCTCCATCAGTTGCAGGCCGTCGAAGGCGTCTGAGGCGTAGTAGACCGAGCCGCCCTGGTAGACCTGGCGCAGATCGTGCTCGACATAGTGGCGGTTGAGCGCCGCCCCGCCCAGCACCACCGGGATGCGGACGCCCCGCTCACGCATGTACTCGAGGTTTTCCTTCATCACCACGGTGCTCTTGACCAGCAAGCCGCTCATGCCCACGGCCTGCGGTTGGTGCTCCTCCACCGCGGCCAGGATCTCCTCGATGGGCTTTTTGATGCCCAGGTTGACCACCTTGTAGCCGTTATTCGAGAGGATGATGTCCACCAGGTTCTTGCCGATGTCGTGCACGTCGCCCTTGACGGTAGCCAGCACCATCGTGCCCTTGTGGACCCCCTCGAGCCGGTCCATCTTGGGCTCGAGGTAGCGCACGGCGGTTTTCATGGTTTCGGCGGCCTGGAGCACGAACGGAAGCTGCATCTTGCCCGCGCCGAAGAGATCCCCCACCACCTTCATGCCCTCCAAGAGCACGTCGTTGATGACCGATACCGGGGTGTAGCCGGAAGAGAGGGCGGCCTCGAGGTCGGCTTCGAGGCCCACCTTGCGCCCCTCGATAATGCGTTTTTGCAGCCGCTCCTCCAACGTTAGTCCGGCGAAGGGGTCGGCGGCGGCAGATTTCTCGACTTTGTTCTTGGCAAAGTAGTCCACGAAGGCAAAGAGTGGGTCGTACTCCACCACCCCGCCGTGCCCGAACTGGCGGCGGTCGTAGATCAGGTCGAGGGCGAGCCGGTACTGCTCCTGGGGGATCTGGTTGATGGGGAGAATCTTCCCGGCGTTGAGGATGGCGGCGGTGAGCCCGGCTTTGATGCACTCATCGAGGAAGACCGAGTTGAGGACCACCCTGGCCTGCGGTGCGACCCCGAAGGAGACGTTGGAAACCCCCAAGATGAAGCCCACCTCGGGCAGCAGCTCGCGCACCCGGCGGATGCCCTCGATGGTCCACATCGCCAGCTTGCGGGTGTCCTCGTCGCCCTGGGTGATGGGGAAGGTGAGCAAGTCGAAGAGGATCGAGCTTCCGGGGATGCTGTGGACTTGGGTCAAGCGCTCGTACATGCGCAGGGCGATCTCCACCTTGCGCTCGGGCGTTTTGGCCATTCCCGCTTCTTTGTCCTCGTCGATGGTGAGCGCGACCAGGGCCGCCCCGTGGCGACGCGCGAGCGACGCCACCTTGTCGAACTTCTCGAGCCCATCCTCGAGGTTCACCGAGTTCAGGATGGCCCGCCCCCCTAGGTGCTCGAGGGCTTCTTCCATCACGTCCACCTGGGTGGAGTCAATCATGATGGGGATTTGAACCGAGGTGGCGAAGCGCTTCAAGACCTCGCGCATGTCGCGCACCTCGTCACGGCCTGTCCAGGCCACCGAGACGTCGAGGACGTGAGAGCCCTCCGCGGCTTGTTCCTGGGCCAGCTCGAGCATCCCCTCCCAGTCCTCGGCGAACAGCATCTCGCGGAACTTCTTCGATCCCGTCGCGTTGGTCCGCTCCCCCACGATCAGGATGCCGGTGTCCTGTCTGATCGGGATGGCCTGATACAAGCTGGCGACCTGAGCCGGGAATTGCCTATTGCGCATGGCGGGTTGCGGATGGCCGCTGAGGACCTGGGAAAGGGCGCGGATGTGTTCAGGCCCGGTTCCACAACAGCCCCCCACCACGTTCAGGCCGTACTCCTTCACGAACTTCTGCTGCCAGCGGGCGAGTTCGGCGGGGGTGAGGTCGTAGACCACCCGGCCCCCCTCATTGCGGGGCAGACCGGCGTTGGGCAAACACGAGACCCAGCGGGTGGCGTTCTCGCAAAAGAAACGGACATGGGTGTCCATCAGGTCGGGGCCGGTGGCGCAGTTGAACCCCACCACGTCGATGGGCAACGCCTCGAGCGCGGTCAGGGCCGCCGCGTCGTCAGTGCCGACCAGCATCGTACCGGTGGTCTCCATCGTGACCTGGACTTGGATGGGAACCTCCCGGCCCACATCCTCCATCGCCGAGCGGGTCGCCAGCACGGCACAGCGTACCTGCAAGATATCTTGGCAGGTCTCGATCAGGATCAGGTCCACACCGCCCTCGAGAAGGCCCCGGGCGCAGACCCGGTAGGACTCGAGCAGTTCGTCCCAGGTGATCTGCCCCAGGGAAATTAGCTTGGTCCCCGGCCCGATGGAACCCGCCACGAAGCGGGGCTGGTCGGGGGTGCTGTGTTCATCGGCGACTTTTCGGGCCAGGTGGGCCCCGGCGAAGGCCAGCTCGTAGGCCTCGGCCTCGAGGCCATATTCCACCAGCACGTGGGGGAAAGAGCCGAAGGTGTTGGTCTCCACTACGTCGGCACCGGCCTCTAAGTAGCTACGGTGGATTGCCTCGATCACGTCCGGGCGAGTGCGGTTGAGGATCTCCGGGCAGCCGTTGTATTGCTCGCCGCCATGGTCGGCTGCGCCGAGGTCATATTTGAAGATCTCGGTGCCCATCGCCCCGTCGTAGATCAAAACCCGCTCGGAGAGGGCTTTCAAGTAGGGGAAGACTTTAGCCCTAGCCTCTCGCTGGTAGCCCAGATAGGTCAGGGGTTCGACACCCCAGCCCTGGCCTTGCAGGTGAGGACAGCCCGGGCCGCAGACGTGATCGGCGGAGGTAGAAGGCATACCCCCCAGTCTAGGGAGCCGCGGCATAAATTGGAAAGAGTGTTTCCACGTTACGCGCCGTGATCTGGCTGGTCTCGGCTACGAAAACCCTTGCAGTACGGCCAAGCTGGCCCCCCAGCAGACATCAGCTTGCGATCAGGTTGGCTCGGCATCTTAGAAACCGTGGAGAAGGCCGAGGTCAAGCAGGAAGTGCGCCAGACCGTTCGCCGCGCCGCCCCCGGCATCGAAGCCCTGGCCCGGGCCGGTTACTTCGCCAAGGGAACGGTTTATGTCCTGATGGGGCTGTTCGCGGGCCGGGCAGCCCTCGAGACCGGCCACAGCGCCGGGGAGGGCGACCCCAAAAGCGCGCTCGAGCGGGTGGGCGAGCAGCCTTTCGGGCAGGTGATCCTGGGCCTCTTGGCGCTGGGCCTGGCCGGGTATGCCCTGTGGCACCTGGTACGGGCGCTGGTTGATCCCGAACACCACAAACCGAACCTGAAGGGCTGGGCCAAGCGAGTCGGCTATGCCATCAGCGCGGGAGCCCACCTCAGCCTGGCCTGGTTCGCGCTGACCTACGCCCTGCGCGGCTACGCGGTGCGGGGCGGCAACAGCGAGGAGGGCTGGACCGCTCGGGTGCTGCAAGTCGAGGCCGGAGGGTGGATCGTGGCCCTGGCGGGGGTAGGGATTTTGGCGCTGGCGCTGAACCAGTTCTACCTCGCCTGGCGCAAGGCCTTCCTGCGGCGCCTACACTTCGGACAGCTCCCCGAGCCGCTGTGTCGGTTGCTGACTTGTCTGGGGCAGATCGGGTTCGCCGCCCGCGGGGTGGTGCTGGGCGTCATCGGGGGGTTTTTGCTCGAGGCCGCCTGGACCGACAACCCCCAGCGGGCCGGGGGCATCGCCGATGCGCTGGTGATGCTGGAGAGCCGACCGGCGGGCCCCTGGCTGCTCGGCCTGGTGGCGCTGGGGCTGCTGGCCTACGGCCTCTTCGTGGTCGCCCAGGCCCGCTACCGGGTGATCCCGCTCGAGCAGGCCTAGGGGGGTCTGGGCGAGGGCTCTGCTATCGTTAGGGCATGTCCGATGTCAAGCGTAGCGACCTCACCCGGGGTATCCTCTTCACCGACGAGTACCAACTGACGATGGCCCAGGTCTACTATCGGCTGGGCTTGGCGGAAAAACCCGCCCTCTTCGAGCACTTCTACCGCCGCAACCCCGATTACGGCCAACATCAGGCGGGGTACTGCATCTTCGCGGGCTTAGATCCCCTGCTTTCTTGGATGCAGGAGGAGCATTTCGACGCGGACGAACTCGAGGTCCTCCGCAACCAGAAGAGCCGCTCGGGGAAACCGCTCTTCGACGGGGATTTTCTCGAGTATCTGAGCCGGCACGGCTCCTTCGAGGGGTTGACCCTCAAAGCGATCGGCGAGGGCCGGGTGGTCCACCCCCACGTCCCCTTGGTGATGATCGAGGGGCCGCTCTTGCAGGCTCAATTGCTCGAGACCATCCTGCTCAACCGGCTCAACTTCGAGACCCTGATCGCCACCAAGGCCAGCCGTGTGCGCGAGGCGGTGGGCGAGAGCACCGTGCTGGACTTCGGGATCCGCCGGGCGGCGGGGGAGGCCGGAAATGCCGCGACCCGGGCCTGTCTGGTAGGCGGAGCGGACCGCAGCTCGAACGTGGGGATGTCCCACGCCCTGGGCCTCCAGGCTGCCGGGACCCACGCCCACAGCCTGGTGCAGGCCTTTATGGCCCTGGGGATGAGCGAGCTGGAAGCCTTCCGGGCCTTTGCCGAGGTCTACCCCGACGATACGGTGCTGCTGGTGGACACGGTGGATACGCTCGAGTCGGGCATCCCCAACGCCATCCAGGTCTTCGAGGAGCTAAAGCGCAAGGGGCACAAGCCGGTAGGGATCCGGCTGGACTCGGGCGATCTGGCCTACCTCTCGATCCGGGCCGCCCAGATGCTCAACAAATCCGGTATGGAGGACGTCTCCATCGTGCTCTCCAGCGACCTCGACGAGCTGGTGATCTGGCAGATCTATACCCAGATCCGCCAGGAGGCCCGGCGCTACGGGGTAGACGCCGACCACCTCATCAACCGGCTGGTCTTCGGCGTGGGCACCCGGATGGTGACGAGCTGGGGCCAACCCGCCCTGGGCGGGGTCTACAAGCTGGTCGCCATGTATGACGGGGGAACCTGGAAACCCGCCATCAAGGTCTCGGAGTCCATCGAGAAGATCCTCAACCCCGGCCAGAAACGGGCCTGGCGCATCTACGATGACCGCGGACTGGCCAGCGCCGACTACCTGACTCTGGCCGACGAGGACCCCTGCACCGAGCCGGTGATCATCCTCCGCCACCCCACCGACCCCGGCAAACAGCGGCGGCTGAGCCAGAGCCGGTGTAACCTCGAGCCCCTCCACGAAGAGGTTTTCCGGGGCAAGCGCCTCTTCGACTCCTTGCCCCTCGAGACCCTGCGCCTTCGCCGCAAGGCTGACGTCGAACGCCTCGACCCCGGCGTCCGCCGTCTGGTCAACCCCCACGAATACCACGTCTCCCTCTCGCAAAAACTCTGGACCCTCAAAACCCAGATGGTCGAAGGACTGGACTCGAGCCGCCCCAACCTCCCTTAAACCCCTATGCGCCGGGGCACCCGTAAGCAAAAGGATATCGGGTGATTAAGCCAGCCGGAGGTGAATCTCGCGTTGCGGCTCATCGCGACAGCGATAGTTATGTTTCGGAGAGTGATGGGGGTGTCTGGCTGGCAAGCCAACGTGGGGGACGATAGGGCGCATGGCGTCAGCGATCCTGGGCTTTTGGGGACAGCCTGTCTCCACCCTACACCCCTGACGGCGGAGCAGTCCCGGCGACGTTATCCACCATCCGCCGCCCACCTGGACTAGGACGCATAGCCATACCTCTCGACAAAAAAACAAGGGCAACCACAAGGGATTGCCCCTACGAAAGACAAAAAAGCACTAGGCTCAGATGTGGAGGGGTTTATCCCAAGCGGCTAGGGCGGCCTCTTTGAGAGCTTCGGCCAGCGTGGGGTGGGCGTGCGAGGCCCGCCCGATGTCCTCGGCGGAAGCCTTGAAGGCCATCGCCACCGCGGCCTCGGCGATCAGGTCACCCGCGTGCGGCCCGATGATGTGAACCCCCAGCACCCGGTCGGTCTCGGCGTGGGCCAGCACCTTGACGAAGCCTTCGGTGTCAGCGATGGCCCGGGCCCGCCCGTTGGCCGAGAAGGGGAAGCTGCCTTTTTTGAAGGGGATGCCCTCGGCCTTAAGCTCCTCTTCGCTCTTCCCCACCGAGGCTATCTCGGGGTGGGTGTAGACCACGTTGGGGATGGAGTTGTAGTCCACGTGCCCATACCCGGTGGCGATGTACTCGGCCACCGCTACCCCCTCCTCCTCGGCCTTGTGGGCCAGCATTGGCCCCACCACCACGTCCCCGATGGCGTAGATGTTGGGAAGCTGGGTCTGCCAGTGGGCGTTGATAGGGACTCGGCCCCGCTCGAGGGTGATCCCTACGCTCTCGAGCCCCAACCCATCGGTATTGGGAATCCGGCTCGCGGCAAGCAACACCTTGTCGGCCACGAAGGTCTCCCCACCCTCCACCTCGACCACGCCCTTGCCGTCCTTGACGTAGCCTTTGGTCACCTTCATGCCGGTGCGGATATCCAGACCCTGCTTCTTGAAGATGCGCTCGGCGGCTTTGGAGAGTTCGCCGTCCATCCCGCCCAGGATGCGGGGGAGGTATTCGAGCACCGTCACCTTAGCCCCCAGCCGGTTCCACACCGAACCCAGCTCGAGGCCGATCACCCCGCCCCCGATCACCACCAGATGCTCGGGAACCTGGTCGAAGGCGATGGCCTGGTCGGAGGTCACGATGGTCTGATAGTCCACCTCCACGCCGGGCAGCATGGCGACCTTGGAGCCGGTGGCGATGATGATGTAGGTGGTCTCGAGTTCGGTCGTCCCCTCGGGTCCCTCCACCGCCACCCGGTTCGGCCCGGCGATCCGCCCGTGGCCTAGGTAGCGGGTAACCTTGTTCTTCTTGAATAAGAAGCTCACCCCATCGGTGTTGGCCTTCACCACCTTGTCCTTGTGGGCCATCATCGCACCCAGGTCGAGTTGCACCTTGCCCAGCTTGGCCCCGATGAGCTTGCCCTCCTTGGCCTGGTAAAACTTCTCCGAGGCATCCAGCAGCGCCTTGCTGGGGATACACCCCACCCGCAGACAGGTTCCCCCCAAAGCCTGCTCCCGCTCCACACAGGCCACGTCCAACCCGAGCTGGGCGGCCCGGATCGCAGCCACGTACCCCCCCGGCCCCGCCCCGATCACGACGACTTGATGTTTTGGCATATGTTTGCTCCGCGAACGTCACACCTCATCCGCTATACGTCCTACGTCAGAAAAATCTTTAGCCTACGACGTAGGGCGTACGACTACACTTCTAGCGCTAGCCGTACCGGATTCTCGATCAATTCCTTGATCCGCTTGAGGAAGGTCACGGCTTCGCGCCCGTCCACGATGCGGTGGTCGTAGCTCATGGCCAGGTTCATCATCGGGCGGATCACGATCTGGCCGCCGCGCACCACCGGGCGCTCGTTGATGGCGTGCATCCCCAGGATGCCCACCTGGGGCGAGTTAAGGATGGGGGTCGAGTTCAAGGAGCCATAGATCCCTCCGTTGGTGATGGTGAAGGTTCCGCCCATCAACTCCTCCGGCTTGATCCGCTTGGTCTTGACCCGCTCGGCCATGTCGGCGATCTCGGCCTCGATCTGGGCCATGCTCTTTTTGTCGGCGTCGCGGACGATCACCACCACCAACCCCTCGCCGCCCCCCACCGCAATCCCGATGTCGTAGTAGCGGTGGTAGACGATGTTGGTGCCCTGGATCTCGGCGTTGAGCTGGGGGATCTCCTGCAAAGCCTGCACCGCCGCCTTGACGAAGAAGCTCATGAAACCGAGTTTGAGGCCGTACTTCTTCTGGAAGGCTTCGCCATACTCCTTGCGCAGGTCCATCACCGCCGACATGTCGGCCTCGTTGAAGGTAGTGAGCATGGCGGTGTTCTGCTTGGCGGCCAGCAAGCGCTCGGCGATGCGGCGGCGGATGGGGGTCATCGGCACCACGTCGTCGCGGCGTTCACCGGTCGGTTGGGCAATTGCAGGGGCCGGAGTAGAGGGCTGAACCGCTTGGGGAGCCGGGACGGAGGCGGCTTGTGCAGCCCGCTGGACGTCTTCCTTGAGGATTCTCCCTCCAGGGCCGGTCGGCTCGACTTGCGCGGGGGTGATGCCGGTCTGGGCCATCATCCGCTCGGCGGCGGGCATGGTACGGGGCTCTGCAACCGCAGCCCCAGGAGCGGGGGCCTTGACCTGGCCGCCGGGATCGGCCCCGGCGGTCGCCTGAGGAGCGGGGGGCTGGGTCGCGGCGGCCTGGGGGGCAGGTGCGGCGGCCCCCTCCTCGAGCGTCGCCACCGTCTCCCCCACCGCCACTATGTCCCCGGCTTTCTTGAGGATCTTGCCCAGCACCCCGTCTACCGGGCTGGGCAGTTCTAAGGTCGCTTTGTCCGTGACCAGCTCCACCAGGGCCTCGTCCCGCTTGATGGGGTCGCCCTCTTTCTTGAGCCACTGGCCGATCTCCACTTCCACGATGGATTCGCCCACCGCGGGAACCTTGAGTTCAGTCGCCATGCCATCCTCCCTTCGCTTCGCTCAGCGAAATTACGTCACCTAACCCACTCGAAACTGGGGGCCAGCGGCCCCCGTAAGCTTCCTAAACTTTACCGTAAATTTGTCTTTTCTCATCTGCCTTAGGGCTCAATCGGTGCCCACCCGGCCAACCTGAAGCGAGTCCTCTTCCAGTTATCTCACCCCGCTAGGGCCGTGCCCCATCTCCCCCTCGCTCGAGTTCGAGCCAGGGGGTCGGGAACAGGTGAGCCCCTACCCTCTAGCCGCACTGTCCGCGCCTTGCGGAACTTCTTCCGCTAAGGCCAACGCCTCGCGCACCAGGGCTTCTTGCTCGCGCTTGTGGACCTTGGAAGAACCCACCGCCGGGCTCGAGGACTCGTCGCGGGCGATGCCGTAGAAGGGGTGACCGTAAACGCTGACCCCGAAGCGGGCCCGCAGGAACCACCAAGCCCCCTGGTTGGCGGCCTCCTCCTGCACCCAGTAGACCGGGGTTTCCTTGGGGTAGACCTCGAGCGCCGCTTGCAGCTCGGCCTCGGGGACCGGGTAGAACTGCTCGAGGCGCACCACAGCCACATCATCGCGCCCGGCAGCCTTGCGGGCCGTCACCAGGTCGTAGTAGACCTTGCCCGAGCACAGCACGATACGGCTCACCTTCTTGGGCTTCACCGACTTGTCGGGGATGACCCGCTGGAAGCGCCCCTCGGCCAACTCGCTCATCGGCGAGACCGCGTCGGGGTTACGCAGCAGGCTCTTGGGGGTCATCACGATCAGGGGTTTGCGCCAGGGGCGCTTGACCTGACGACGCAAGAGGTGGAAGTACTGGGCGGGGGTGCTGGGGTAGGCCACCTGCATGTTGTCGGTGGCACAGAGCTGGAGGAAGCGCTCGAGTCGGGCCGAGGAGTGCTCGGGGCCGCCGCCCTCGAGGCCGTGCGGCAAGAGCATCACCAGCCCGCTGAGGCGGCTCCACTTGGCCTCGGCGCTAGCGATGAACTGGTCGATGATGACCTGCGCGGTGTTGACGAAATCGCCGTACTGGGCCTCCCACAGCACCAAGGCCTCGGGGTAGTCGAGACTGTAACCGTACTCGAAGCCCAGCACCCCGGCCTCGGAGAGGGCCGAGTTATAAAGTTCGACCGGGGCCTGCCCCTCCACCAAATGGTTGAGGCCCAGGTAGCGGGCGGCGGTCTCGGTGTCGGTGAACCCGGCGTGGCGCTGGGTGAAGGTCCCGCGCACCACGTCCTGGCCGCTCATGCGGATGCGGTGCCCCTCCGCCGCCAAGGAGCCGAAGGCCATGGCCTCGGCGGCGGCCCAGTCCAGGGGGCGCTTGAGGTCGGACATCTCCTTGCGCCCTTCCACGAAACGGGAGAGCTTAGGGTGGAGCCGGAACCCCTCGGGCAGCCGGGTCAGGGCCGTCATCAGGCTTTGCAGGCGTTCCAAGGGAACCCCGGTGTCCACCTCGGGTACGTCGCTGTCCGCGCCGCCCACGTAGCCCTCCCAGATCCCGCCCCCGGCGTGGGGTCGCACCGGGCGGGGTTCGCGCTTGACGTGGTCGAAGGCCGCCTCGAGCTTGCCGTTATAGGCCGCCGCCATGGAGTCGAGTTCGGCCTGACTGACCAGCCCGGCAGCCTCGAGGGTCTTGAAGTAGGTCTTGTAGGCCTGGGGCTTCTTGGCGATGATGGCGTACATCCCCGGCTGGGTGAAGGCCGGTTCGTCGGTCTCGTTGTGCCCCTTGCGGCGGTAGCCAATCAGGTCCACGAACACGTCCCGAGCGAAGGTCGCGCGGAACTCCATGGCCAGCACCACCACCCCGTATACCGCATCGGGGTCTTCGGCGTTGACGTGGAAGATGGGCGATTCGAGCATCTTGGCCACTTCGGTGGAGTAGCGCCCGGCGGTGTATTCGCGGGGCTCGGTGGTGAAGCCCACCTGGTTGTTGACGATCACGTGCAAGGCCCCGCCCACGTTGTAGGCCGGGATGCCGGAGATGTTGAGGGTCTCTTGGACGATCCCCTCCCCGATAAAGGCGGCGTCGCCGTGGAGGGCGATCAGCAGGCCCTTCTTGCGCTCGCGGTCACCGAAGCGGTCCTGCTTGGCCCGCAGGCGGCCCATCGCTACCGGGGTGACGAACTCCAGGTGCGAGGGGTTAAAGTTGAGCGAGACGTGAACCTTGCCGTGAGGGGTATCCACGTCGCTGGAGTACCCCAGGTGGTACTTCACGTCCCCGGCATAGCCCTCGGGGAAGACCTCCTCGAACTCGAGAAACACGTCCCCCACCGGCTTTTTGGTCACGTTGACCAGCACGTTGAGGCGGCCCCGGTGGGCCATCGCCATCACCGCCTCGCTGACCCCGTGCCGGGCCCCCTCCTCGATGGCGGTGTCGAGAAGCGGGATCAGGGCCTCGTTGCCCTCGAGCGAGAAGGTCTTGGCCCCCAGGTACTTCTTGGCCAAGAACTCCTCCCACAAGGAGGCTTGCATCAGGCGCTCGAGGATCCGTTTGCGGGTGGCGGCGTCGGGTTGGGGGAACCCGGCCTCGATGCGACTCTCGAGCCAGCGGCGGATCTCGGGGCTTTCGATATGGGCGGTCTCGGTACCCACGCTGCCACAGTAGACGGCTTGGAGCTTGGCGATCACTTCCCGCAGGGTCGGGGCGGGAAAGAGGCCGGGGGGCAGGGGCCGGTCCAGGTCGGCAGGCCCTAGCCCGTGGTAGCCGAGCTCGAGGTCCGCCGGGGCCGGGCGGGGGCGGCCTAAGGGGTCAATCTGGGCGGCCAGGTGGCCCCGCTTGCGGTAGGCGTTCACCAACCGCTCGACCCGCAGCACGAATTCGGCCAGCTCCGTGGGTAAGACGCTGGCCGCTGGGGGGGCTGCGAGGGCTTGACCGGCTTGGGGTTCCGCCAAGGCGAGCCCGGAGAAATAGCTCTGCCACTCCTGCGGCACCGACGAAGGGTTGTGTTGATACTCCTGGTAGAGGGCCTCCAGAAAGGCCAGACTTCCACTATCCACGGCGTGCTCCATATCCTTTTAGTTAGCTTACCCTGAAAAAGCCTGGGGCGGTGTACGGAATCTGAGCGCTCAAACCTTGAACGGGGTGTACAGTTCGTCCACCGCTTTTGCCGCCTCGAGGTCTTTGGGGGTCACCCCTCCTTGGGAGTGGGTCACGTAGGCCACCCGGACCTCCTTCCAGGCGATGGTTAGGGCGTCCGGATGGTGGTCGGTCTTCTCGGCCAGCAGCGTGACCCGGAAGGCGAACGCCGCCCCGTCGGCATACGAGGCAAAACGGTAGGCTTTCTCAATCCGCCCCTCTGCCAGCGCCCAACCGGGCAGGACCGAAAGGGCCTGTTGAACCTGGGCTTGGGTGAGTGCGCTCATGACGAACTCTCCTCCACGGTTTTTCCGGCCACCCCTGAGGGTGCGCCAACCTTACCCAGTCTAGTTGGCTCTGCGCCGGACATTGTGCTATACTCCGCGATGGCGCTTTTGACGGGGTGACCCCCGATCCCTCCGGCAAAAGCAAATCTGGAACGCTCCCGATGGTAGGCGGGAGCGCTCGGAGGAAAGTGTGTTTAAGACCTTCGTACCGAAACAGGTGGAGCCCAAATGGGTGCTGGTGGACGCCGAGGGGCAGACCGTGGGCCGCCTCGCTACCCAGATCGCCCGGATCCTGCGGGGCAAGCACAAGCCGGATTGGACGCCCAACATGGCGACCGGGGACTTCGTGGTCGTGATCAACGCTGCCAAGGCCCGCTTCACCGGCGGCAAGCCCCAGACCAAAATCTACACCCGCTACACCGGGTATCAGGGCGGGCTCAAGCAGATCCCGGCGGGCGAGATGCTGGCCAAGCACCCCGAACGGGTGATCGAGCACGCCGTCAAGGGAATGCTCCCCAAAGGTCCCCTGGGTTACAAGATCTTCTCGCGCCTGAAGGTCTACGCCGGGCCGACCCACCCGCACCAGGCCCAGAGCCCGGAGAAGTTGGAGGTTAAGTAATGGCCGAGCAATTCTACGGAACCGGGCGGCGCAAGACCAGCGTGGCTCGGGTTTTCCTGCGCCCCGGTAATGGCAAGGTGACCGTCAACGGGATTGAGTTCCAGGACTACTTCGGCGGTCTGGTGAAGGCCGTAGCGGCCCTCGAGCCCTTGCGCCTGGTGGATGCCCTGAACCGCTTCGACGCCAGCATCACCGTCGAGGGTGGCGGCAAGGCCGGTCAGGTAGACGCCATCAAGCTGGGTGTGGCCCGCGCTTTGGTGCGCTACAACGGCGACCTGCGCGTCAAGCTCAAACCGCAGGGCTTCCTCACCCGCGACGCCCGCGAGGTCGAGCGCAAGAAGTACGGCAAGCACAAAGCCCGCCGCGCTCCCCAGTTCAGCAAGCGTTAATCGCCCCGCTCGTTCGTCCCCCTCGGACCTGAGGGGGATTTTTGTTTGCCCTGGCGCTTAGCGCCGCTGAACTCCGAACGCTAAACACAGCACGCCAAAAGCTCGAGGCGTGGCTTGTGGTTTGTGGGAAAAGCCCCTCTCTTCAATAGGTTGGATCCATCAGCTCTCTTTCTCCTGCCAAGGTGCAGCGTGCTAGGGAGATCGGGGCTGCGAGAGAGGGACCGAACCGAATGTACACGAGGTTCAGGGTGAGCGCCCTCACGCGAACGCGTCCGGGGGTAACCCGTGCCCCAATACGTCCAGCAGCGCCGAGAGGAAAAAACGGGGCAGCTCGTCCGGGCCCAGGTATTGCCCCACGTGTTTGAGGGCTTCCTTGGGCGGATCGGCCAGGGCCAGGAGGGTGTGGTAGGGCTGGAGGGCCGCGAGCGGCAGCTTCCCCCCGCTATAGAGGATCACGTCCACGTGCCGGGCCAGCGCCTCGGCCCGCTCGGGCACGGTGCTATGGCCGCGCTGTGAGCTGGGGAGCTTGCCCAAAAAGCTATCCCCCTCGGCGAAGCTGGTGCTCATCACCGAGACCTGCTTGATCCCCCGTAATCCCCCGATCAGCTCGGGTCGCAGCTTGCCCATCCACAGCAGGGTGGAGCCCATCGCATAGTGCATGAGCAGGTTCCCCAGGGCGATGGGCTCGAGGTAGTAGCCGCGTAGCCCTTTGCGCTCGGGGACCACCAGGTCCACCCGTTTGGCCGCCTTGGCTTCGGGCTCGAGGGCCTCCGCCAGCCCGGGGGCCTGGGTCTGGAAGTCGGGGGCCTCGAGCAAGGCCGCCCCGAAGCCTAAAGGGGCGAGCCCGGCCAGAGCCGCCGGGAAAAGCGCCCCCGGCTGGGCAGCGTGGATTTGGAGCGGTAGGCGGTGGGAGACCGTGGCCCCGACCAGAAGCGGGTAATAGCGACTGTCTCCCTGATACAAGACGGCAAGAAGGCTCATGGACGAGGCTTAGCTTATAACACTAACGGCTAACAGCATTTGCTGGATAGCGGTTGGCGACTTGCTGTTGCTTTACCCTCAGTAAATCTCGCTGATGAACCCCACGGTGAAGCGGGTAAAGGTATCCGAGCCAAAATACTGGGTCACCTCCACGTAAGGCCGGTAGCCCCGGCTGGGGAACTGGATCCCGGCAGTGAGCAGGGCATAGATGCGGTCTCCAAAACGGAAGGTAAGCTCGCCGGGGTTGGTGAACACGGTCAGGCCCATGCCGAGCCCGGCCCCCACGTAAGGGTGGATGAAAATCAGGCTGGGAAAGGTGTAGAGGATCTCCCCGCTGAGCACCAGCCCCTGGGGGGCCCCGATGAGCAGGTTCGTCCGCACGTCGATGGGGAAGGCATCGAGGTAGAGGCCCAGGTGGCCCATGAAGTTGCCGTTGGGGCCATTGCGCACCGAGACCCCGAAGTCCAATCCGCCCGCGAAGGCCAGACCGCACACCACGACGAATACCGCCGCGAGTTGTTTCATGAGGCGAGTCTAAGCGGCGGAGCGGCCGGGTTGCTGAGACTTGTCTAAATTCTTACGGGCAGGGCGGCAGGGAATTCTCTAAGCCAAGCCGAGGATTAAATCGGTTCAACCTTGACCCAGACGCGAAAAACCCGGGCTCGAGCCCCACTTTTCGGTTTACGGCGCGGTTTACCCAAGACCGTCGCGGGATTAATCCTCAATGGCCCTCACTCGAGCCTCTCGAGCCCGGCGAACTTCACCGCCAGCTTTTTGAGCCCCACGCTGGGGAAGTGCACCGTGACCTCGCCGCCCAGGGCCGCCACCACCGTCCCGTTGCCGAAGCGGGGGTGCTTGACCTTCTCGCCGCCTTTGAAGTCCTCGGAGAGCTTGGGCCGGGAGGGGGCTGCCGCCCAGCTCACCGTGACCGGCCTGGCCCCGCGCCCGAACTCCCCGAAGGGGTTGACCTCGGCGAGCATCCCCTCCGGGATGTCCTCGAGGAAGCGGCTGGGGCGGGTGGACTCGCGCTTGCCGTAGATCTCGCGCTCCTCGGCATAGGAGAGGTAGAGCCGCTCCTGGGCGCGGGTGATGCCCACGTAAAACAACCGACGCTCCTCTTCCAAGTCCTCGAGCCGGCTCAGGCTGTTGCGGTGGGGCAGGAGGTTTTCCTCGACCCCCACCAAGAAGACGATGGGAAACTCGAGGCCCTTGGCGTTATGCAGGGTCATCAGGGTGACTTCCTCGGCCTTTTCCTGCCGAGCCTCGAGCTTGCCGTCCTGCACGCGCTTGGCCGGTTCCTCGGCGGAGGCCGTGAGGGCGATGGTGTCGAGGAATTCGGCCAGGGTTCCGCCGACCTCGGCCTCCCAGTCGCGGGCCGCCCGCAACAGCTCGTCGAGGTTGGCCAGGCGGTCTTCGGCATCGGGCTCGTCCTTGATGAAGGTCTTGTAGTCGGTGGCCTCCAGCACCCGCTCGAGGAACTCCGCCGGGCCGGTCTCGAAGGCGGCTTCGGCCAGTTCGTCCACCAGCTCGACAAAAGCCCCCACCTGCTGCGGCCTGGAGAGGATCTGTTCGGCGTGGCGGAAGGCCTCCAGGGCGGTCATGCCGCTCTGCTGGGCGTGCTCGAGGAGTTTCGCCACCGTGCTGGCCCCGATCCCCCGGGTCGGCACGTTCACGATCCGGCGCAGGCTAATCGAGTCCAGGGGGTTCACCGCCAGCCGGGCGTAAGCCAGGATGTCCTTGACCTCGCGCCGCTCGAAGAAGCCCACCGCCCCCACCAGCCGGGCCGGGATCTGGGCGCGTCGGAGGTGCTCTTCCAAAAGCCGCGACTGGGCGTTGGTGCGGTAGAGGATGGCGATTTGTCCGAAGTTGCCGAGACGGTTGATCTCGCGGGCCACGAAAGCCGCCTCCTCGCGGGCGTTGGGGGCCCGGAAGAGGCCCACCGGGTCCCCCCCACCCTTCACCGGGCGCAGGGTTTTCTCAAGCCGCAGGGCGTTCTTCTCGATCACCGCGTTGGCCAAGCTGAGGATGGCGCTGGTGGAGCGGTAGTTCTCCTCGAGCCGGTAGACCTTGGCCCCGGGATAGTCCTTGGTGAAGTCCAGGATGTTGTTGATGTCGGCGTTGCGAAAGCCATAGATGCTCTGGTCGGGGTCCCCGACGACCATCAAATTGGGATTTTCCCCGGCCAGGAGCCGGGTGAGCTTGTACTGCACGGGGTTGGTGTCCTGGTACTCGTCCACGTGGATGAAGCGGGCCCGCTGTCGAACCTTGTGCAGCACCTCCGGGTGTTTCTCGAACAGCTCGATAGCCAAAAGCAGCAGGTCGTTGAAGTCCACCGCCCCCTGGGCCCGCAAACTTTGCTGGTAGCGCTGGTAGACCTGCGCGGCGTCCTCGCGCAAGATTCCGGCCACGTAATCGGGGGCATCGCGCAAAAACTCGGGCAGCCCGCCAAGGCGATTCTTGATTCGGTCCAGCACCGCCCGCACCGCGCCGGGTTTGGCCTCGAGTCCCAGATCCTTCAGGATCTCCTTGAGCAAGGTGTTCTGGTCGTCGTCGTCGTAAACCACAAAACCCGGCTTGAGCCCAACCCATTCTCCGTACACCCGCAGGATGCGCAAAGCCGCCGAGTGGAAGGTCGAAACCCACAGATCATGGGCCGCTCTACCCACCATCTTGTCGAGGCGCTCTTTCATCTCCCCGGCGGCTTTGTTGGTGAAGGTCACGGCCAGGATCTCCCCGGCGTAGACCCGGTGCTCACGCAAAAGGTAGGCGATGCGGTGGACCACGGTGCGGGTCTTGCCCGACCCGGCCCCGGCCACCACCAGAGCCGGGCCTTCGAAGTGCTTTACCGCGGCTTGCTGGGCTTCGTTCAAGGAGGAAAGGAGGTCCGACATAGAACCTCCGAAGTCTACCATCTCGGCTCGGTTTTGAGCGTAACGATAGGCAATCCCTCACCCGTGACACCCGGAGCAAGCAAGGGGTAAAGAGAAGCCCCCTCGAGACGGTTTCGAGGGGGTCTTGCACCCCACCACCCGTTTAGGGCAGGCTGACGGGCTTGTTGCCGGAGTCGTTATTACTGTAGGTGTTGCCGCTGGAGGCGATCTGGCTATTGGTGAGCTCGAGGTAGCCGTGGCGGCGGCATTACTCCCCACCAGCACCGCGGCGCTCACGTTGGGGCCTTCGAAGTAGTCGCAACAGAAGTTGTCGTTGCTGCCCGCGAACCGCATGTCCACGAAGTCGAGTTCGTTGACCGGGTTGTTGGAGCGGAAGGCCAGGCCCTTCCAGTGGCCCTTGGCCGCCACCGTGCCGGTGAAGATGATCCGGTTGGTCGCGACACCTTTGGCATTGAATGAGCCGGTCTCCATCACCTCGAGCCCGGAGTTGGCCTCGAAACAGACCTTGGTGCCGAGCTGGATGGCGAGGGCGGCCTGCACCTTGATCTCCTTGTCGGCGGCGACCACATAGTCGCAGTCCACGCCCGAGATGGGGGTCCAGGTCGCGGGCGCGGTGAGGTCCGCGGTGACGCGGATCGAGCCGGGAGCCGGGCCACCCCCGGACCCGCCACAAGCCGCCAAAATCCCCGCCAGGCCGAGCAAGCTCAAAGCAAAACGTCTACGCGTCTCTCGCCTCCTTGATTCGGTATGAACCTGGCGGGTAAGGTAACAGGAAGGACGTTATATCTGCGTTGCTCGAACTTAGACTCGCTCCGCCCGGTTCTAGCCTTGGCCTTTGCCGGTTCGGCTAAACTGTTACGAGTATGGCAACTATACGGTTCGGCACCGACGGCTGGCGCGACGTGATCGCCGACAACTTCACCTTCGAGAACGTGGCCAAGGTGGCCCAGGCTTATGCGAGCTATCTGCTCGAGCAGGGCGGGAAAAAAGTGGTGGTGGGCCACGACACCCGCTTCATGGCCGAGAAGTTCGCCCGCAAGGCTGCAGAGGTGCTCTCAGCGAACGGGCTCGAGGTCCACCTCTCCAAGAGCTATCTGCCCACCCCGGCCCTCTCCTACGCGGTCAAGCACCTCGAAGCTGACGGCGGGGTGATGATCTCGGCCAGTCACAACCCCCCGCAGTACCAAGGCTTCAAGATCAAGGGGGCTTACGGGGGAAGCGCCACCCCGGCCCTGGTGGCCGAGGTAGAGAAGAAGCTGGGGGCCGAGCCCGAGCCCTTCGACCCGGCTCGGCACAAAGTGCAAACCTTTGATATCCGCAAACCCTACTACGACCACCTGATGGGCCTGCTCGAGGTGGAGGCCCTGCGCACCTATGAGGGGGTGCTCTACCACGACAGCATGGGCGGGGCCGGGGCAGGGTGGCTTTCGGGCTTTGCTAAGCACGCCAAGCTGAACCTCGAGCTGCGCGAGATCCACGGGGTTCCCCACCCCCTCTTCTACGGGGTCAACCCCGAGCCGATCCCCGCCAACCAACAGGTGGTGATGACCGTGCTGCGGGCCGAGGAAGGGCTCACCTTCGCTGCCGTGACCGACGGGGACGCCGACCGGATCGGGGCGGTGCTGGCGGGGGGGCAGAACTTCAACTCGCACCAGATCCTGGCCGTGCTGATCCGGCATCTGGTCGCCAAGGGGCAAAGGGGCCGGGTGGTGCAGACCTTCTCGGTGAGCCGGGTGGTGGAGCGGCTGGCGAACAAGCTGGGGCTCGAGGTCGTCACCACCCCCATCGGCTTCAAGTACATCACCGACGAGATGCTCAAGGGGGGCGTGCTGGTGGGCGGGGAGGAGTCCGGGGGGATCGGGGTAGACGGGCACATCCCCGAGCGGGACGGGATCTATAACGCCCTGCTCTTGCTCGAGTCGGTGGTGAAGACCGGCAAGAGCTTAGGCCAGCAGTTCGCCGAGATCGAGGTCGAGGTAGGGTTCCGGCACCACTACGACCGGCTGGACCTGCACCTGCCCTCGATGGAGCACATCCGTAGCGTGATGGAGAAGGTAAAGACCCCCTCGGCAATCGCCGGTCAGCCGGTAACCGACCTCGAGACCCTGGACGGGGTCAAGTGGAACTTCGCCGATGGCGGCTGGCTCCTCTTCCGGGCCTCGGGGACCGAGCCGGTGCTGCGGATCTACTGCGAGATGCAATCGCCGGAGCTGGTCCAAGCTGTCTTAGCGGAAGCGAAAAAGCTGACTGCTTAGATGCGCGTCAATCCCAAACGTATGCGGGTAAAGTGACCGATCTTTTTACCCGCATGATTCCGTCGTGTCTGCGCAGGAGAGATCCTTCGCTCAGGATGACCGGATCCGGTGAGTCAAGCCCATTCCGGATCCCGGTATGCTTTGAGGGATGAGCCTCGAGACCTGGGAACTGCTCAGCTACATCGTCACGGTGATCGGGCTCCCCTTCGCGATTTTTTTGTTCGTCCACGAGCAGCGCAAGGAGCGCGACAACGAGGAGCAGGAGACCTACCAACTGCTCTCCGATTCGTACACCGATTTTCTCAAGCTGGTGCTGGAAAACCCCGACCTCAAGCTGCGTTCCTCCGAGCGCACCGAGGGGCTGAGCCCCGAGCAGCGCGAACGGATGCTGGTGCTCTTCGATATTCTGATCTCCCTGTTCGAGCGGGCCTATCTGCTGGTCTACGAGCCCCGCATGAACCTCGAGCAGCGGCGGCGCTGGAACTCCTGGGAGGATTACATGCGCGAGTGGTGCCGCAGGGAGGATTTTCGCGACGCCTTGCCGGGCCTGTTGGGCGGCGAGGACTCCGACTTCGCCGATTACATCCGGCGGCTGGCCGAGGAAGAGCGCGCCAAGACAGGGTCCTCGGCTAAAGTAGGGAGATAATGGCCCGGCGCTCCCCCTACCTCCGCGACTGGCGATTGGCCGACGTGATCGCGGCGATCACGCTGATGGGCACTTATCCCTACGCCAGTCTGCCCTGGCCGGACTGGGCCGACCGGCTGGGACCGCCCAAAAGCGCTCCCGACTGGCGCACGGTGTTCGCCGAGCACCCGGAGTTCTTCCGGCTCTCCGCCGAGGAGGCCGAGTGGGCGAGTCTGCGGCTGCGGTTCGGCTTCGACCGGGTGTATAGCGTCCGGGAGGGCCGGGAACTTCCCTTCGAGAAGCGGCAGAACATCCTCCTCGAGTCCGAGGAGTACAAAGACCTCTCCCGCCGCCCGCTCGAGCCCAGCGAACTCGAGGCCCTGACCAAGATCGCCATCGAACTCCACGCCCGTGCCATCGCCCAGGAGGGTGAGCCCGCTGGCTGACCCCGCTGCTCTTCGGGCTGCTGGGAACGATCGTGGGCGTGGTGCTCCAGGCCGCGCTCCGCTAGCTGAATCCGAACCCGGGCGCCCCGCGTACCCTCGAGAGGTAAGGCAGCTCGCAGACCTTGGAATTCTGCCGGATATGCTAAAACCCATGTCGCCCGTCTTCGCCATAGCGTTCGGGCTTTACCTGCTTAACCTGGGGGTGGGCCTGGCGGCGCAGTTGCGGCTGGCGCGGTTCGGGGTCTGGCACCACCTGCTTTACTTCGCGGTCTTCGTGAGCGCGGCGGTGGCCTTATTTTTCACCCGTGAAGCGGGGCTGATCCTCACCGTGGCCTGTCTGGCGGCATTCCCCCGGGCCAGGCCCCGCACCTGGGTACATCCCACATTAGGGGTGCTGGGGCTCGTGGGATACTTGCTCAGTCTCAAGTTCTGACTTAGGGAAGGTGAAGCGATGGAGTTCCTCGAGGTCATCCGCAAACGCAAGACCACCAATGGCCCCTTCCTGGATAAGCCGGTCTCGAGGGAGCACCAACACCTCTTGATGGAAGCCGCCTCGCGGGCGCCCAGCCACTTCAACTCGCAGCCCTGGCGCTTCGTGCTGATCGAGGACCAGGCCAAGCGCGAGCGCATCGCCGAACTGGGCGGGAGCAGCATGGAACGCCTGATCGCCGAGGGAAAGTTCTTCGAGCGCTACCGGCCTTATTTCCGTTTCTCGGCGAAGGAGATGCAGGAGCGGCGCGACGGCATCCTCATCGACCAGTTGCCGGGGCCGCTGCGGCCTTTCACCCGGCAGATCATGAGCCCCGGCGCACTGGGCTTGCTGCGGACTTTGGGCGTGCCCAAGGTGCTGGGGGAGGATAACCGCAAGCTGGTAGCGGGCTCTCCCCTCTTGCTGGCCGCCCTCTTGGACAAGACCGAGTACCGCCCCGGCGAGCTTTCCGGCTTCTACAGCATCCTGGGGCTGGGCATGGCCATCGAGAACATCTGGCTCACCACCGTCGAACTGGGCATGGGCATCCAGTTCGTGAGCACCCCCATGGAGATCCCCGAGGCCTGGGAGGAGATCAAACGGATTCTCGAGGTCCCTAACACCCTCGAGCTCATGGCCGTATACCGTCTGGGGTATGTCCCGCCCGAGAAACCCCGTCCCCGCATCGACTGGAAGTCCGATCACCGCAAGCGCATCTCGCAGTACGTGTTCCGCGACTCTTGCCGAACCCCCGAGCGCGATGATTGAGAACCCCAAAACCCTCCCGGTGGGTGAATCCCGCTCGCAGGCCCGAATCCTCGGGGTGGGAACGGCGTTGCCTCCATATGTCATCGGCCAGGCCGAGGCGCGGGAACTGGTGCGGGAGCTTTTCCGCGACCTGCCCCAGGTAGACCGGCTGATCGCGATCTTCGAGAACACCGGCATCACCAAGCGCCACCTGGCCCGCCCCCCCGAGTGGTACACCCTCGAGCGCCCCTTCCCGGAGAAAAACCGGGACTGGTTCGAAGCCGCCCTGAAGCTCTCGCTGGAGGCCAGCCGCAAGGCGCTCGAGGCCGCCGGGAAAACCCCCCAGGACGTGGCCGGGGTGGTGTTCGTGAGCACCACCGGGATCGCCACCCCCAGCCCGGATGCCTACTTGGTCCAAGAGCTCGGCATTCCGCTCTCCGCGATGCGTCTTCCGCTGTGGGGGTTGGGCTGCGCGGGGGGTGCTGCCGGGCTGGCCCGCTCCGCCGACCTGGCCCGACTCCACCCGGACCGGGTGATCCTGCTGGTCGCGGTGGAGCTGTGCAGCCTGACCTTTATCCCCGGCGACCGCAGCAAGAGCAATATCGTCGCCACCAGCCTGTTCGCGGATGGGGCGGCGGCGGTGGTGCTGGGCGGAGACTCGGGCTCCCCGCATGACCTTGCTCCCTCGGTCTCCACCTCGTTTCCCAGCGTCCTGGGCGGTTTCACCCGCCTCTTGCCCGAAAGCTATGGGGTCATGGGCTGGGACCTTCACCCCCAGGGGCTCCAGGTACGTTTCGCCCAGAGCATCCCCACGCTGGTCCAGCAGCAGTTGCCCGCGCTGATCGCAGAGGGGCTCGAGGAGTACGGGCTCTTCCCCGAGGAGATCGACCTGCACGTCCTCCACCCGGGCGGGGCCAAGGTGCTGGCCGCCTACCGCGAAGCCCTGGGCTCGAGCGCGGAAAGCCTGGCGGCCTCCTGGGAGGTGCTGCGGGAGTGTGGCAACATGTCGAGCCCCACGGTGCTGTTCGTGCTCGAGCGGCTGATGCGTAGCCCACGCCAGGCCGGGGAATTGGGTCTGTTGCTGGCCCTGGGGCCGGGGTTCGCCGCCGAGGGGGTCCTCCTGCGCTGGTGACTCGTGGACTGGCCGATCTACCTCGCCCTTCTCTTCGTGACGGCCCAGCGGCTCCTGGAACTCCGGCTGGCCCGGCGCAACCTGGTCTGGGCGCTCGAGCGGGGGGCCCGGGAGTACGGACAGGAGCATTACCCGCTCTTTTTCCTGCTGCACGTCGGCTGGATGCTAGGGTGGTTTTTCGAGGGGTTGGCTCGAGGGGGCCTCGCTCCCGCCTGGGGGTTCTGGCTGGCGGTCTTCATCCTGGCCCAGTCCCTGCGTTACTGGGCCATCGCCAGCCTGGGGCCCTACTGGAACACCCGCATCCTGGTGATCCGGGGGGCAAAGCGGGTCAGAACCGGGCCATACCGCTTTCTCGCCCACCCCAACTACCTGGCGGTGGGGCTCGAGCTGCTCGCTCTACCGCTCGTCTTCGGGGCCTGGGTGACCGCCCTCGTCGCCACGGTGCTCAACGCCGGGCTTTTGCTGAGGATCCGTATCCCGGCGGAGGAGCGGGCCTTGCGCGAGGCGTATTTGCCCCGCTTAGCGGCGAAAGAGGCGTCTCGCGGCGATAGCCGGGAGGTGTAGTTTCGCGGCGATAGCCGGGAAGCCTACCGCTCGGGGAAGTAAGGCCCCGCCACGAACTCGCCCATGCCTTTAGCCGTGATGGCCTGGC
This sequence comes from Meiothermus sp., assembly GCA_035760705.1. Lineage (GTDB taxonomy): Bacteria > Deinococcota > Deinococci > Deinococcales > Thermaceae > Allomeiothermus. The sequence continues at coordinate 25,416 of DASTSL010000139.1, forward strand.
CCTGCCAGGTCCCGGCCCCAAAGACTGGGCCTTCCCAGTAAGCCACCTGGCTCGAGGCGGCCAGGAGTTCTTGGTCCTTGCGTAGCGGGTCCAGGCTCAGGCTGAAGCCCTCCCCTTCGACGCTCCACGAGAGGGTGTAGGTCCGCCCGCTGGGCGAGGTCCAGGCTTCGTGGGGGGTCATACGCACGTTTTTGAGTTCGCCGACCTGACCGTCCGGGCCGATCCAGGTCCCGGCGAGCTGCACCACCTCCCCTGCGGCGTTCTTCACCCGGTAGAGCATTACCTCGCCGCCATTGGAAAGCTGCAAACCGAACCAGTCCCAGGTGGCCGAGCGGCCCGCGAGCTGGCCGCCCCACTGGTGGTCCATCCAGGCCTCGCCGCGCAGGCTCCGGCCCTGGTAGGTGCCCTCTAAGACCAGACGGGTGTAGGAGACGTAGTACATCCGCCCGGTCTCCTCTGTGCCGGAGTAGCCGGGAGGGTGGGTCACCGGGGGTTTGCGCGGAGTGAGCCGCAGGTCGAGCCCAGCACCCGTCAGCCGGTACGCCTCCCCTTCCTGCCAGAGTTTCCAGTCACCCTGTTCCAAACGCAGCGGCGGGTAGCGGACGACGGAGTCCCCCCGCGGGGCATCGGAGCGCTCGACGAACACTTTTTTATCCGAGCGCAGATCGGTCACGGCGATGTGTGAGACGTGGAAGGGGCCGGGGTTCAAGGCCCCCAGCAGGGTGTTGCCGATGTCCGGGCGGAGCTGGGTGTACGCCTTGAAGAAGGCCCAGTGAAAAGCCCACCCCTCCTCGGGCAGGTAGGCCGAAACATACCACCACTCGAGCGGGGCGGCTTGTGGCCCCCAAACGTCGGGGGCGGGAGGGCGGCCAGGGTCCACCAGCGAAAGCTTTGGGGCACAGGCCACCAGCAGTACGGCAATAAAGGCAACTTGCCTCATACCCATAAGGATATCCGCCCCACTCACGGCCAAGTGTTGCCCATCCGGTACAAAGCTCCTTTACCTGATACCCTGTGGGCGTGACCGACACCCATTGCCACCTCGATTATTTGGAAGCGGACGAACTCGAGGCCGCCCTCTACGCAGCACGTGACTTTCGGGCCATCCTGACCATCGGCACCGACTCGGTAAAAAACCGTAAAGCCCTAGAGATCGCCGAAAAAACCCCCAACGTCTGGGCCGCTGTCGGGCTGCACCCCACGGAGGCCGAGATGCTCTCCCCCGAACTCGAGGCCGACCTAAGCGAACTTGCCAAGCACCCCAAGGTGCGGGCCATCGGCGAGACCGGGCTGGACTTCTACTGGAAACCCGAGACCCGGCCCGCCCAGTACCGAGCCCTGGAGTTCCAGGCCAACCTCGCGCAAGCCCATGCCCTTCCGTTGATCTTTCATGTCCGTAGCGCCAAAACCAACGACACCGCTGAGGTCGAATTAGCCGAGTGGCTCTTGCTCCATCGCCCGCCCAGGTTCGTGCTCCATGCCTTTGGGGGGCATAGGCGGCTGTTGGAGGTGAGTTTAGAGCTCGGTGGCTACCTAAGCTTCGCTGGGTCGCTCACCTACAAGAAGAATGACGCCCTACGGGACACCGCCCGGGAAGTACCACTCGATAGGCTCCTGGTCGAGACCGATAGCCCCTTTCTCCCCCCCGAGCCCCACCGGGGCAAGCGCAACCACCCCGCTTGGGTGCAGCACACCCTAGCCAAGCTGGCCGAGGGACGAGGAATAGAAGTCGTGGAGATGGAGCGGGTTACGGATGAAAACGCCCAGCAGCTTTTTGCTTTTTAAGCACGCCCCCCGCCGCGCGCTTGACCAAGTGAGACCCTGCACGTAGACTCTCTAGCAAGATGTTAGGTCGTACGGACGACAATTCTTGAGGGGGAGTTTGCCAACGCCCCCCGGCTCGCCTTTGGGTCGGGGGGTTTTTAGTCAGAGGTCGTCCGTCAAGGAGCAGATCAATGTCGAGAGTGCTAGCGAGCGAAGTACCCCATCACGTCGGAGAACAAGTCAACCTGCTGGGCTTTTTGCACTGGAAGCGCGACCTGGGCGGTATCCAGTTCGCCCTCTTGCGCGACCGGAGCGGGATCGTGCAGATCGTGGTGGAGAAGGGGGTGGATCTTCCCCTGGCCGAGTCGAGCATCCGGGTGAACGGCAAGGTGGTCGAGAACGCCAAAGCCCCCGGCGGCTACGAGGTGCTGGCCAACGGGATCGAGGTGGTGTCGGCGGCCCTCGAGCCCTCCCCCATCGAGATCCCCAAGGAAGAGTGGCGGGTCAACCCGGAGACCTTGCTCGAGTACCGCTACGTCTCCCTGCGGGGCGAGAAAGCCCGGGCCGCCCTCAAGGTGCAGGCCGCCTTGGTGCGGGGTTTCCGCAACTACCTGGATGCTCAAGGGTTCACCGAGATCTACACCCCCAAGATCGTCTCGGCGGGGGCCGAGGGGGGCAGCAACCTCTTCGGGATTGATTACTTCGAGAAACGGGCCTACCTCGCCCAATCGCCTCAGCTCTATAAGCAGATCATGGTGGGTGTCTACGAGCGGGTCTACGAGGTAGCCCCGGTCTTCCGGGCCGAAGAACACGCCACCAGCCGCCACCTGAACGAATATCTGTCGCTCGACGTGGAGATGGGCTTCATCCGAGACGAGTTCGAGGTGATTGACCTCGAGGAGAACCTGCTACGGGCCATGCTCGAGGAGGCCCGGCGTGCTACGCCCAAGCAGTTGGAGATGCTCGAGGTGGAGTGGCCCAACACCCAGGAAATGCCCCGGCTCTCTCACGCCGAAGCCAGGCGCATCCTGCGCGAAGAGCTTTCGATGCCGGTCGGCCAGGACTTCAACGAGGAAGCCGAGCGGGCTTTGGGCGCTTACGCCAAGGAGAAGTGGGGGGTGGACTTCCTCTTCGTCACCAAGTACCCCGAGGTGGCCCGGCCCTTCTACGCCTACCCCGAGGGGAACGGGGCGACCCGCGGCTTCGACCTGTTATTCCGTGGGCTCGAGATCACCTCGGGCGGGCAGCGAGTGCACCAATATGAGGTTTTGATCGAGCAGCTCGAGAAAAAGGGCAACGACCCGGCGAACTTCGCGGGCTATCTGGAAGTCTTCAAGTACGGGATGCCGCCGCACGGGGGGTTCGCTATCGGGGCGGAGCGGCTTACCCAGAAGCTCTTGGGGTTGCCCAACGTGCGCTACGCGCGGGCTTTCCCCCGGGACCGGCACCGGCTCACCCCTTGATCAGCGCAAACGCAACGGAAGCCGCAGGGCTCGAGCCACCCCCACGTACACCAAGAGCCCCACCGCCCCGGCCACGATCAGCGTGGGGATCTCGTGAAAAAAGCTCTGCGGCGGCCCGAAGAGCCGGGCCACGAAGTAGGCCGGGGCGCCCGAGACAAGGGCCGCCAGGGCGACTCGAGCCAGCAAGAAAGCCAGCCAACCGAGCCGCAGGTGCCCAAAGAGCTTCAGGCGGCGGGCGTAAAGCAGCATCCCGACCAGACCGGCCACCGCGGTCGCCGCGTTGAGCAAGTAGAGGCTTTGCCCCTTGAGAAGCCAGTAGCCGAGGGTGTTGAGGATCACCACCAGCACCGAGATGCGCACCGCCCGCTGGACTTCCCCCACCGCGTAGAATCCCCGCACCATCAGGGCGTTGAGGCCCCAGGGGACCAGCGAAAAACTGAAGGTGAGCAAGAAGAGCGTGGTGAGGCTGCGGTTGGCCTGGGAGAAGTTGGCGGTCCAGGCGAAGACCGAGGTCAGCCAGGGGGCCAGCCAGCCCATCAGCGATGAGGCCAGCCCGAGGAGGACGGCCACCCGTGCGATCATCCCTTCGAAAAGGTGGTTGAAGCCGGGGAGGTCCCCTTTGGCGTACAGCTCGGACATGCGGGGATACGCGGCCATCGCCGGGGAAACGGCCAGCACCCCCAAAGCGGTGAGGTAGACCAGCTCCGCGTTGTAAAAACCGGTCACGGTGGCTTGCGGGTAGAAGGTCAGGATGTTGACCAGCACCAGGTTCAAGATCTGCCGAGTGGAGGTGGTGAAGACGAAAGGCCCCATCCGGGCCAGGGCACTCCTGAGGGCGGGGTGGGGTCTGAACTCCAGGCCGAACCCCCGCAGATAGGGAAGCTGAACCAAAGCTTGCAAGAACCCGCCAACCGTGACCGAGAGCCCCAGCATCACCGGGTCGCCGGGCCATAGGAGCATCAAGGCCATCGAGCCCAGGTTGAAAGCCAGAGGGCTGAAGCTGCTGGCCCCGAAGCGCTCGTCGGCCTGGAGGAGCGCGGTGAAAAGGGCCGACATCGAGATGCCCAGCAGGAAGGGCAAAGCCAGCCGCATCAGGAGCACCACCGTCTGGAAGTTCTGCGGCTCCCGCAAGTGGGGGCTGCCCGGCGAGATCAGGAGCCCGGCCAGCCAGGGAGCTGCCACCCAGCACAGCCCGATCACCGCCAGGTTCAACCCCAGCAACAAGGCCCCAAAACGGCGGGCGAACACCGGAACCTCCGCGTCGGGCAGGGATTTGAGCACCGGGATCAGGGCGTTTTGCACCCCGCCCTCGGCCAGCAGTTCGCGGAAGAGGTTGGGCACCCGGTAGGCTACGTTGAAGGCGTCTTTGAGGGTATCCGAGGCGTAGGCGTTGTTGAAGACGATCTGGCGCAACACCCCCAGCAGTCGGCTCGCCAGCGTACCGACCATGACGACGATCGAGTTGCGAAAAATGCGGGTCATATCATCGAGCCAAACCCAAACGCCCTACAGCATACCCTCACCCTAGTTTGCCTACGCCAGAGCGGCGCCTCTCTCGCCGCCCCACTCCCCCTCGCGCTCCACGCCTTGGCAGGGGAGAAAGGGGAGCGGATGGATCTACCCGACTGGGGCTTTTCCCACGAGCCTAGGGCCTTCTGCGTTCAGCAGCGCGAAGCGCCTGGGTGATAGCCTACCGCTCGAGCCAGCGCAACCGACTCCCCGAAGGGTGCTTGTCCACCACCAGCCGGGCCGGGAGCCGTTCGGCCAGGGCTTCGACGTGGGTGACGATCCCCACCAGGCGGCCCCGGGTGGGCAGGGCTTCCAAAACCCCGGCCACTTGCTCTAGGGTCTCGGCATCCAGCGTCCCGAAGCCTTCGTCCAGAAAGAGCGCCCCGATCTTACCGCGCGAGAGGTGCTCCGACAGCGACAAAGCCAGCGACAACGAGGCCAGGAAGCTCTCCCCGCCGGAGAGGGTACGCACCGGGCGAACCGCCTCGGTCCAGCGGTCCTCGACGGCGTACTCCCCTTCCTGGAGCCGGAAGCGGTAGCGCCCGCCGGAAAGCTCGCCCATCAGTTCGGTGGCCCGCTGCAAGAGCCCGGCCTGGTAGCGCTCGAGCAGATAATCCTGGAAGCGGTCGCCTTGAAGGTCACGGGCCAGCCGCTCCCACAGGTCCACCGATTGGTTCAGCTTGGCCTGGTCGCCCTGGACCTCGCGTTTGCGTTTGAGCAGCCCCTCCAGCCGGTTCAAATCGGACTCGAGCCCCACCCGCCGCCCGTGCACCAGCTTGGCCTGCGAGCGCAGTTCGGCCAGCTTGTTCTTCGCCGCCTGCACCGCCTCGGGCCCCACCACCGGCTGTCCGATGAGTTCGGCGGTGAGCACCTCGAGCCGCTTGGTCACGTAATCTTTATCTTCCTGGTGGCTCTTGATGCGCTGGGTCAGCGAGTCCCGCTCCGCCGGGCTCATCCGGGCCGAGCGCACCTCGGCAGCCTGGGCGAACCCGGCGTTTTGCAGCGAGATCGAGAGGCTTTCCTCGAGCCGGGTCAGCCCGCTTTCGGCGGCTTTGGCGGCTTCCTGGGCGGCGAGGTGTTTGCGCTCGGCCTCGGCCAGGCGCTGCTCGGCTTCGGCCAGGCGGCTCTGGGCGGCCTCGAGGTCGGAGACCTTTTTCTGCAACACAGCTTTGAAGCGGCTTACCGCTTCCCCGCCGGTCGCCGCCCTCAGCTCGGCGGCCAACCCGGCCAGCATCCGTGCCCGCTCGTCCGAGACCGAATCCGGCGAACCGGAGAGCCCGGCTCTGATCTGTTGCACTTCACCGGCCAACTTGTCCCGCTCCTGCTGGCGGGCCGCGAGCCGCTTCTCTTCCTCGGGCAGGCTCTCGGTGAGGGCCTTGAGCGAGCCGCGCTTCTCCTGGTAGGCACTGCGCAGCTCCTGCAACCGCTGGTCGGTATGGGACACCTCGAGCCGCAGCCGCTCCAGGTCGGGGAGGGGAGCCTCGGAGGGGAGCACCGACACCGGCTGCTCGCACAAGGGGCAGGGTTCCCCCGCGTGGAGCAGGTGCCGGTGGGCCAACACGCCCACTTTTTGCTGGGCCTGCTCGAGCCCGGCTTTGGCCGTCTCGTAGACCTTGGCGGCTTCTTGCCCCTCGGCCTTGAGGCGCTCCAACTCCTGCTCGAGCCCGGCTCGCTCGGCCCGGCGTCTGTGCAAGCGAGTTTGATCCTGGGCGAGTTCGCCCTCGAGTTTGGCCAGTTGGGCCTCGAGCTTCTTCACCTCCGCCCACTTGCGCTCGGTTTCGCGCAACGCTTCGAGCCGGTCTTCGTCGAAGGATAGGGGCTCGGGGTGCTTGAGATTCAGGTTCCCGCCGTAGCGGGTGAGCCGGACTTCCAGCGACTCGAGCACCGGGAGCCGGGCCAGTTCGGCCTTGGCCGCCTCGAGCGCTGCCGGGTCGTAGCTGGCTTTGAGGCTATTGACCTCGGCCCCCAGACGCTCGGCCTCAAAACGCACCCGATCCGCGAGGGTTCGGGCCTGGCTGGCCTCGCGCTGGGCGGCCTCGAAGGCTTCCACCTGGGGCAGCACCCGCTCGGCCTGAAGGGCCCGCTCGAGCCGGACCTTGAACCGCGCGAGATCGGTCGCCTCGGCCTCCAGACGGTTCAGGGTGCGCTTCATGCGGTCCCACTCCTCGAACTTCTGGGCCGACTCCTCGCACTTCTTGAGGTCGCGCTCGGCCTGGGCCACCTGGGCCTCGAGGGAGCTTTCTTCCCGCCTGAGCTTTTCAACCTCTTCGCGCAGGGCCTCGAGCCGCCCTTCCTCGGCCTCTTCCAGGGCCAGAAGCTCGCCCTCGAGCAGCTTCAGCTTCTCCCGGGAATCCCGCAGGTGCTCGCCCACCCGGTCGCGCATCGCCTTGAGGCGCTCGAGGCCGTAGAGCTTGATCAGGGTCTCGCGGCGGTCCTTGGCCGCCCCGCGCAAAAAGAGGTCGAACTGGCCCTGCGGTAGCAGGATCGCGCGGGTGAAGGTGTCGTAGTCCATGCCGATCAAACTGGCGATCTGGGCGTCCAGGGTCTTGGCCTTCTCGGAGGAGAGGTGCACCTTCCAGCCCCCCTCCTGGAGGTACTCGAGCCGGTGCTGGTTCTCCTTGCCCAGCACCCGCACCACCCGCCAGACCTGCTCGGCGACGCTGAACTCGAGTTCGACCCGGGTATTGGCCGCGCCGGGGTGCTTGAGCTCGGAAAGCCCCTTGGCCCCGATGCGCGGGGTCTCCTTGTAGAGCGCGTAGGTCATCGCGTCCAAGAGGGTGCTTTTACCCGAGCCAGTGGGGCCGGTGATGGCGAAAAGCTCCACCTCGTCGAAAAGGATTTCCTGGGGCTCGAGGTAAGCCCCGAAGCCTTCCACACGGAGTCTAAGTGGTCGCATTGGTCTCCAGAAAGCGATGAGCAACGAGCGATGAGCGGTTGGCTAAAAAGCTAAGAGCCAACCGCCTCTTCGACGGCGTGAACTTCCTCGTAGACCTGACGAAACGCCGAGAGCAGGGCTTCGTCGGGCTCGCTGACGTAGGTGTCGCGGATATAGCTGGCATAGGTCTCGGCCCAGTCGAGTTCTTCCGGCATGGGCGGGGCCACCCTGACGGCCTCGGATTCCGGGGTGTTGAACTCGACCTCGAGCAGCCCGGAAAACTCCTTGAAAAGCCGCTCGCGCAAGGCCGCGTTGCCCCGGCCCTCCAGCACCAGCTTGGCGTAGCCCCCCCAGGTGGCGAGTTCGTCCAGGCGGCGCTCGAGGTGCTCCACCTTCATGCGGAAGGTCTTGAGGGGCTTGCCCCAGCGGGCTTCGACCGGGTGAACCTTGGGCAAGACACCAGGCTCGGCCTCGACGATCAAGGCCCCGCGCGGGGCATTTTCCCCTTCCCCGAAATCGAGCTGGATCAAGGAGCCCGAATACCAGGCGATGGGGGCTTCCCCCACCTGCTGCTGGCGGTGGATGTGACCGAGGGCCACGTAGTTCAGGCTGGTGGGAAAGGTGCTGGGCGAGACCGCGTAGCTGTTGGTGCAGTAAAACTGGAACTCCCCGCCCCCCAGCCTCGAGCCCTCCGCGGTGAGGTGGCCCATCATCAGGTTCACGCCCGCACCGCTCATCCCGGCGCAGAGGTTGTCCACCACCCGGCGCATCCCGTCGGCGTAGACCCCCTTCCACTGGGTTCCCTCCCCGTCCAGGAGCATCTGGGCCTTGACCAAACGGCGCTCGGAGAGAAAGGGAAGCAGCGCGGCCTGACCGCCGGGGAACCGGACCACACCGCCTTGACCAAAGAGCCGAACCTCACCCAGCACCGTCACCCCGGCCAGCGCGAGCAGCGGGGAGAGAGCCTCGAGCCGGTCGCGGGAGTCGTGGTTCCCGCCGATCACCAAAGCCGGAACCTGGAGTTCGTGGAGCCTGCGGAAGAAGCTGAACGCGGCAGCCTCGGCCTCGGCGGAGACCTGAGGCCTATCGAAGAGGTCGCCCGCCACCAGCACCCGCTCGATCCGCTCGGACTTGACCAGTGCCAAGACCTCCTCGAGCGCCGCCGCGATCTCGGGGGTACGGTCGGTTCCCTTGAGGAGCTTGCCCAGGTGCCAGTCTGCGGTGTGCAGAATTCGCATGGGCTCTATTCTATTCTGTCAGGAGCAAAATGTCCGAGCTTGGGTGCTCAGTTATAACCCGCGGTTAGCGAACCGCCAACGGCTAAGCGCCCCTTCTGCTTCAGGAACAAAAAACCTCGGTGCGCGGCTCCTTGCCGATGCGGTGGATGACCTGCTCCACCCGCCCCAACACCCCTTCCATCCCCCCGTACTGGCCCATCAGCATTGTCCCGGGGAGGAGTTCGGGCTCGAGCGGCAAGTTGTAGTGCCCGCTCTGGTGCGAGGCCCGGGCGGCCTTCACCACCCGGTCGTAGCGCGGCCACTGCTCCTTCCCTACCCAGACTTCCCCGCCGGGGAGCATCCGCCAGGTGTGGTCGAGAGCCAGCACCAAAGCCTCGAGGGCCTGGTAGGCGGGGCCAGCGCCACGCACCCAGCGCCACAGGGGCTCGGAAAGGTTGATCTCCCCGGCCCCTTCGCCCACCTCGGCCAGGATCTCCAGGATGATCCTCGAGGCCCGCACGTTCTCGTAGGTCTTGGCGGGGATGGCGCGAGAGAGCCCGCCGGTTCCCCCCACCAGCCGCACCCGGTACTCACTCCCCTGGGGTTCGGCGAAAAACACGTGCATGAGGAACTCCGGGCCGAACTCGAGGTCCACGCTCACCGACTCCCCCACCCGCACCGGGGGGAGCCCGGAGGCGGACCCCAGGAGGTAAAGCTCGGCTACCGGGCGGCGCACCCGGGGGATCTTGAGGTAGCCGTGGCTGACCGGGTGTCCGTTGACGAGCAGAACCAGAGAACGACCTCCAGGGGGTACCCTTCAACCGGGTGCTTCTCCCCAATGGGGATTTTGCCCTAAAGCGCGAATGGCCGAAAATGAGCACAACCTTAATCTTGGCGAAGGCGAATCTGCCTCATCCTAGCGCGCCCGGCGGTTTTTTTCACGGAACGACCGACCTTGACGCCCGGCCAAGCCGGGCCGTATCCTGGGGGGACCTTTAAGTCTGGCCCCGTGAGGCCAGGAAGGGAGGAAAAATGGGATTCAATCTGCACAGCTCGAGGTATAGAACGCCTTCGGGCGTTGTTTTTTTGTCGAAAGTCGAAGGTCGAAGGTCAAGAGCCTCGGCCATCGGCCATCCGCCCAAAGGGGGCTCCCATGACCTTTAAAGCCCAGATCATGAGCCCGGACGACGTGCGCCGGGCACTCACCCGCATCGCCCACGAGATCGTGGAGAAGAACAAGGGCACCGCGGGGTTGATCCTGGTGGGCATCCACACCCGGGGCATCCCCATGGCCCAGCGCATCGCCGAGATCATCAAAACCTTCGAAGGGGCCGAGATCCCGGTGGGGGTGTTGGACATCACCCTCTACCGCGACGACCTCTCGGAGATCGGCATCCAGCCCAAGGTGCGCGAGACCCGTATCCCCTACGACATCGGCGGCAAAGCTATCGTGCTGGTGGACGACGTGATCTACACCGGGCGCACGGTACGGGCAGCCCTCGACGCCCTGGTGGATTTGGGCCGCCCACAGCGCATCTACCTGGCGGTGATGGTGGACCGAGGGCACCGTGAGTTGCCCATTCGGGCCGACTTCGTGGGCAAGAACCTGCCCACCAGCAAGAGCGAACTGGTCAAGGTCAAGATCGCCGAGACCGACGGAGAGGATGGTGTTGAGTTATGGGAGCGGCAGTAAGCCCCAAGTCGGACTCGACACTTCTCATGGATGCATTCAAGCAAGTTTACGACCTCGAGAGCACAGCCGTCCGATCCCGGGACGCCACTAGGGAGGAACTATGACCGCCGAGCTGACCCAGCAGGCCACCCTTCCCAAGCACCTGCTGGACTTCCAGGGCTGGAGCCGCAAGCACATCGAAGACCTCTTCGAGACCGCCAAGCTGATGCAGGAGGTGCTCTCGAGGCCGGTCAAAAAGGTTCCGGCCCTCACCGGGTTCACGGTCGCGACGGTGTTCTTCGAGAACTCCACCCGCACCCGGCTCTCGTTTGAACTGGCAGCTCGAAGAATGTCCGCCGACGTGCTGAGCTTCAGCGCAGCCACTTCCTCCTTGGCCAAAGGCGAGTCCTACAAGGACACCCTGCTCACCCTCGACGCGATGGGCCTCGACGCTTACGTGATCCGCACCGACGCCGCCGGGGTCTGTCACCAGGCGGTGAAGTGGCTGGGAAAACCCATCATTAACGCCGGGGACGGCTGGCGGGCGCACCCCACCCAGGCGCTACTGGACGCCTTTAGTCTGCTCGAGAGTCTGGGTTCCCTGGAGGGCAAGAAAATCGCCATCGTGGGGGACATCCTGCACTCTCGAGTGGCCCGCTCCAACGCTGAACTCCTGCCGCTGCTGGGGGCCGAGGTCTGGGTCTGTGGCCCCGCGACGCTGCTCCCCGGCGGGCTCCCCAACGTTCGGATGACCACCGACCTCCACGAAGCCTTGCAAGATGCCGATGCGGTGATGGCCTTGCGGTTGCAACAAGAGCGCATGGACAGAGGCCTCTTGCCGAGCCTGCCGGAGTACGTGGCGGGGTATCAGATCACCGGTGAGCGCCTGGCCTGGGCCAAGCCGGGGGCTCCCCTCCTCCACCCCGGCCCGATGAACCGCGACGTGGAACTCGAGGGCACCCTGGCCGACGCCGCCCAGAGCCTCGTCGAGCGCCAGGTGGCGAACGGCCAGGCGGTGCGGATGGCGGTGCTGTATCACCTTCTCGTGGGACGTAAATCCTAAAACCGTAGCGAACCTTGTGTTCGCCCCAATCCGCCGTCACGTGACGAGGGCAATCACAAGAATTGCCCGTACCAAGGAGGGAACATGAAGGGTGAATTGCTCCTCAAAAATGTCCGGCTGGTGGACGCTTCCGGCGAACGCGGCCCGGCGGACGTGTTGATCGGTGAAGGCAAGATTCTGGCGCTGGACGGTGGGGATGCCAGGCGCATCCTAGACGCCAGCGGGCTGATCCTCTCCCCCGGCTTTTTCGATCCCCACGCCCACCTGCGCGAGCCGGGGCAGGAGGTGAAGGAAGACCTCGAGACCGGCCTCACCGCCGCCGCCCGGGGCGGTTACACCGACGTGGTCTCGATGCCCAACACCACACCCCCGGTAGACCAGCCCGAGGTCGTGGCAGCCCTCATCAAAAAGGCCCGCCAGATCGGCCAGGCCCGGCTCCATCCCTCTGCCGCCCTCACCCAGGGGCAAGAGGGCAAGCTCCTCACCGAGGCCAAACTGCTCAAAGAAGCCGGGGCAGTCATGCTCACCGACGACGGCAAAACCAACGAGGACGCCGGGGTGCTGGCCTTGGGTCTCACCTACGCGGCCTCGTGGGGGCTGCCGGTCTCGGTCCACGCCGAGGATGCCGGTCTGCGCCGGGGCGGGGTGATGAACGAGGGTCCGGTCTCGTTCCGCTTGGGTTTACCCGGCAATCCAGCAGCGGCGGAGGCAGCCAGGATCGCGCGGGATTTGGAGATCGTCCGCTACGTGTTGTCTAGAGCCGATTTTTTGGCCTCGCCCCCCCGCGCGACCCTGCTGCACGTGCAGCATCTTTCTACGGCTCGAGGCCTGAACCTCGTCCGCCAAGCCAAGGCCGAGGGCTTACCCGTCACCACCGAGGTCGGGCCGCACCACCTGACCCTCACCGACGAGCGGTTGGAAGGCCTCGACCCGATGTACAAAGTCGCCCCGCCCTTGCGCACCCAAGCCGACCTCGAAGCGCTCATCCAGGGCCTGCTGGACGGCTCGATTGACTGCATCGGCACCGACCACGCCCCCCACACCCAGGCCGAGAAGGAGCAGGACTTGATCCGGGCGCCCTTCGGGATTCCCAACCTCGAGGTGGCCTTCCCGCTTCTCTACACCGAGCTTTACCTCAAACGGGGCTTCCCGCTGACGACCCTGATCGAGCGCTTTACCGACGGGCCACGGCGGGTGCTGGGCTTCGGGCAGCTTCGGCTCGAGCCCGGCTTTGAGGCCAGCCTGACCCTCCTCGACCCCCGCAACGAGTGGGCCGTAGACCCGGCCCGATTCGCTTCCAAGGCCAAGTTTAGCCCCTGGGCGGGGTGGCGGCTCTCGGGGTGGCCGGTGATGACCTTGGTGGAAGGACGCGAGGTATTCGTCCACCCGAGCATCGCGGTAGGTGCGTAATTTCTCGTAGGGGCGAACACAAGGTTCGCCCCTCGTCAAATGACGACGGATTTGGATGTCGCGGTCGTCTTTGATGGGCTGGCCGGAGTTGGCGCATAGCGCGGCGCGGCAAGCGGCGCCCCTACGGGTTGGGGGGTCGGCGTAAATCTTCGACGTTCGTTAGACCCAACCGCTCGAGATGCTTGAGCAGCCCCCGGTTCAGCTTCCTGAGCATGAACGGCCCTTCGTAGACGAATCCGGTGTATACCTGGACCAACGAAGCCCCCGCTTGCAGGCGCTCGAGCACGTCCTCTGTGGTAAAAATCCCGCCTACCGAGATGATCGGGAGGCGGCCCTGGAGTTGCGTGCTCAGGTACTTCAAAACCTCCACCGAGCGCGCTCTGAGCGGCTTACCGGACAACCCGCCCGCCTCGTCAATGGGAGTTTTGAGGCCATCTCGAGCCACGGTGGTGTTGGTGGCGATGAGGCCAAAGAGCCCGTAGCGCTCGACCAGCTCGAGGATCTCATCTATCTGTTCCCAAGTCAGGTCGGGCGCGATCTTGAGCAGGAGGGGCTTGGTCTGGGGCTTAGCGCGAGCAAAGCCCATCACCGCCGAGAGCAACTCCTCGAGCCGGTCCCGGTCCTGCAACTGCCGCAGCCCCGGCGTGTTGGGCGAACTCACGTTGATCACGAAGTAATCGCCGTAGGGCCAGAGCAGCCCCAGGCTTTTGAGGTAGTCGGCGGGGGCCTCCTCGAGCGGCGTAACCTTCGACTTCCCCAGGTTGACCCCCAGGGGAACCGAGAGCCTGCCGGGGGTCCGGCGCAGACGCTCGAGCCGGGCCGCGACCACCTCCGCACCGTCGTTGTTGAAGCCCATGCGGTTGATGATGGCCTGGTCCTGGGGGAGCCGGAAAAGCCGGGGTTTGGGGTTTCCCGGCTGGGCCAATGCGGTCACGCTGCCGATCTCGACGTACCCGAAGCCTAAAGCGGGCCAGGCCGGGACCGCTCGGGCGTTTTTGTCGAAACCCGCCGCCAGGCCGATGGGGTTGGGGAACTCGAGGCCCCATAGCCTCGCCTTGAGCCGCTCGTCTCGCACCCGGAACCACGCCGATAGCAGCTCGAGCCGGGGACGACCCCCCGCCGCGAACGCCAGGAGGTGCATGACCCGTTCGTGGATGGTCTCGGGGTCTTGGCGGAAGAGCCAGGGTTTGACCAGCGAATACACCTGGGGCATGATACCGTCCCTAACGACCGGTGTCATCTTTAGGTTGTGGGGATTGACCCACCGGCAACGTTCGCGCCCAGTAAATTAAGCGCCATGAAGCGTCTCCTCGTCTTGCCTCTCCTCGGGTTACTGGCGGCTTGTACGGCTCTCCCCCTGAGCATCTCCATTCCCGACTACGACTCTAACGTAGCCGCCAATAACACGGTCATTACCTTCCAAAAAACCCAGCAGGCCCAGACCCCTCCGAGCCCCGCCAAGAGCATCGCCATCGAGGGAAAGATCATTTATAGTCAAAGCGCAACCCTGGTGTTCTATGCCAGCGAGGAGCCGCCGTGCGGGATGCAGATTGGCGGGGTTTATTCCTGCTCGTTCAACCCCGATAAGATGGACAAACTCGGTGAGATCACCTTGCAGGCCTGGATTCCCCAGAACTTTGTGTGGCAAGGAGCAAAGCTCACCGGAGGCATTAACAAGAACTCGCTTTACATTGGCGTAAGCCTCAAGGATAGCCTCCTCACCGGGGGAACCCTCCAGTTCCGCAACATGATCGCCAAGGTGGCGGTGTTTTAGATCAGGGGGCAGGGTACGGGGCTGGGGCCGTCAGGTTCGCCAGGGCCTCTTGGTAGGCGGGCTCGAGCCGGTCGGGTCCGCTCACCCCTCCCACCAGGGTCCGCAAATGCCCGTCGCGCAGCCCGTAGATCCAACCGTGCACGGCGAGTTCTTGGCCTCTGGCCCAGGCGTCCTGCACCACCGTGGCCTGGCAGACGTGGACTACCTGCTCGATCACGTTGAGCTCGCCCAGGCGGTCTACCCGCTGGGTTTCCTCGGGAAGCTCGAGGACTCGTTCCTGGTGTTTTTGGAAGACGTCCTGTACGTGGCGCAGCCAGTTATCGATGAGCCCCAGCCGCTGGCCCGATAGCGCTGCGTGAACCCCACCACAACCGTAGTGGCCGCACACGATGAGGTGCTTGACCTCGAGCACGTCCACCGCGAACTGCATCACCGAAAGACAGTTGAGGTCGCTGTGCACGACCACGTTCGCCACGTTGCGGTGCACGAACATCTCGCCGGGGAGCAGGTCCACAATCTCGTTGGCCGGAACCCGGCTGTCCGAGCAGCCGATCCAAAGGTACTCAGGGCTCTGCTGCCGGGAGAGCTTGAGGAAAAACTCCGGGTCTCGTCGGCGGATTTCGGCTGCCCAACGGCGGTTATTCTCGAATAGATGATCGAGTGAACCCACGCTGCTATTTTAGTCCAGGCTACAAAGTTTTGCCGTGATGCGGGTTCACGGAAGGGCCTGGTAGCGCAGGGCATTCGCGCGTGCCAGCTTGGCCTTAGCGGTTTCCCCGATCTGCTCGAGCAGTTGGGCCTGTTTGAGCCAGTTGTAGGGGCTGCGCGGCTTGACGCTGATCCGCTCGCTGAGGAGGGCCTGGGCCAGCCGGTGGTTCCCCGAGCGGAGCGCGGCCTCGACCAAGGTCCGTAGCACCGCGTCGCGCTGGGCGTGGCTGCCACCGAACTCGTGCAGGCGGCGGCGGATCGGGTACAGGAGTTCCACGGCCCGATGGTACTGGCCCCGCCCGAAAGCCAGGATGGCCTTGCACACCGGCAACCCGATCTCGCGGGTCATCCGCACGTTGCTGACGTGCTCGGGGGGATTGGTCTGGAGCCAACGTTCCCGGCTAGCGATGAGTTCCTCGGCCTCCCGCTCGAGCCCCGCCCCCACGAAAGCCATCGTCATGTGCATGTCGTTGAAGGCGTAAAAAGCCGGCTCCACCTTGCGTTTCCAACGCTGGGCCTGGTCGGCGAAGCGGTGGCGCTCGATGCGGCCCTCGAGGTAAAGCCGCCAGCACAAGGCGGAGGAATCGAGCAAGGTCAAGGCCAGACCGGCGTTGTCGGCGGTGAGGAGCACCGCGTCGTGGATCTCCAAGGCCCGCTCCTCCTCCCCGGCCTCGAGCGCGTAGAGGGCGTAGTGCCACCAGTTGTGCAGGGTGAAGTAGTTGCCGCTGGCCCAGTCCTCGCGGCGCTCGTCCATGAAGCGCATCCCCTGGGTGAAGCGCCCCTGCATCTCGTAGGTGTGGGTCACGGCATGGATGCCCCACACGTCCTTGGGATCGCGCTCGACCGCCTCCAGGCCCACCTCCTCGGCCCGGTCGTACTGCCCGGTCTCCTCGAGCCCGAAAGAGAGCATCCCCAGCAGGTTGGGGTAGTGGCGATCCTCGGGGGTCCAGGCCAGGATGGCCCCGCCCAGCCGGTCGCGCAGCATCTCGGCGTTCCCGGTGAAGAAGTCGATCTGGTGACCCACCGCCAGGGCCAGGGTGTCGCGGGGGTACTCCAGCGAGATCTCGGCCAGGAGTTGCCCGGCCCGGTGAAAGTCGCCCTCGAGCAGGGTCCGGGCCGCCCGCAGGTGCATCCGCTCGCGCTCGCTCAACCGGGAAAGGTTGGCGCGGGCCAAGTAGGCCGCCAACACCGCCTTGGCGGCAGCCGCATCGGCGGGTTCGGTGCCGAGCACGCCGATGTAACCCTTATAGGCGTAGCCCAGGGCAAAGTCGGGGTCGGCCTGGATGGAGCGCTCGATGTCCCCCACCAGATCGCCGCGGAAGTGCAGGAAGTCGTCGATGGCCTGGTCGAAATAGGCTAAAGCGGCGGGATTGTTGACGGTGGCGGGGTTTCCCGCGCTATCGGTGAGGGGCATGGGGACCTCTGACGGGGTAAGCTTCAGGTAGCAGTTTACCTGCAAAAACGTGTAGGGACGCATGGCCATGCGTCCCTACAATCCAAGTCAAACTTATCGTACTTGCGGAAACCCTAAATCCACCTTGCTGGTGCTCGGATCGGGCCAGCGGCTCGTCACCACCTTGGCTCTCGTGTAAAACTGCACCCCCTCGGGGCCGTACATGTGTAGGTCGCCAAAGAGGCTAGCCTTCCAGCCGCCGAAGCTGTAGTAGGCCACCGGCACGGGAATCGGCACGTTGATGCCCACCATGCCCGCTTCCACGTCGAACTGGAACTGGCGGGCCGCCCCGCCGTCACGGGTAAAGATGGCGGTGCCATTGCCGTAGGGGTGCTCGTTGATCATCTTGAGGGCTTCGTCGTAGGTCTTGACCCGCACCACGCTCAGCACCGGGCCGAAGATCTCGTCGTCGTAGCACTTCATGCCCGGCTGCACGTTATCCAGGAGCGAAGTGCCCAGGAAGAATCCCTCGCGCTGGCTCACCGCGTCCTGCCGCCCGTCCACCACCACCGTGGCCCCCTCCTTGGGGGCGTTCTCCACGTAGGAGGCCACCTTGTCGCGGTGTTCCTTGGTGATCAGGGGGCCCATCTCGTTGCCCTCCTCGAGCCCCGGCCCCACCTTGATCTTGGGCATCCGCTCTTTTATGGCCGCGATCAGCTCGTCGGCGGTCTGGTCGCCCACCGCCACCACCACGCTGATCGCCATGCAGCGCTCGCCCGCCGAGCCATAAGCGGCAGACACCGCCGCGTCGGCGGCCATGTTGATGTCGGCGTCGGGGAGCACCACCATGTGGTTCTTGGCCCCACCTAAAGCCTGCACCCGCTTGCCGTTCTTGGTGCCGGTCTCGTAGATGTACTTGGCGATGGGGGTCGAGCCCACGAAGCTCACCGCTTTGATGTCGGGGTGCTCGAGGATGCGGTCCACCGCCACCTTGTCCCCCTGCACGATGTTGAACACCCCA
>DASTSL010000140.1:0-5701 GCA_035760705.1 Meiothermus sp.
GCGCCAGTTCAACACTGGCCTGAGCTTGATCGTTGACCCGGTCCCCCAGCAAGAAGCCGATTTCAAGCTCGATGACCCTGGGGCCTATAAGGGCTGGGATGCGCTGATCATGCCAGCCAACGGCAGCTACGTAGCCTATACCAGCTCGGATAACATGCTCGAGCTCTACCTGAACCGCGAGGCCCGCGTCGGGCTGGTTTGGTACGGCAACCCTGCCGACCGACCCTCCTGGATGGGCGACTGGCAGCAGGGTTCCACCGTCAAAGCAGGCGGCAAGACCTACACCGTTTTCCTCAAGAACCTCCCGGCGGGCAAGAACCTATTGCGAGGGATTGACCGCAAAGCCGGACGCATCTATACCGTGCTGCTGGCCGAAAAAGACGGCACCCCAAGCCCTACTCCGGCTACCCCCTCGGGCCAGCCCGTACCCCAGCCCAACACCACCTGCCCAGATTGGGTGCATGATCAGTACGTGGTACAGGGGCATGACGGGAAGATGTACCGCACCTGGCATCCCCAGATTGACCCGGTCTACTGGTGCTATTTTGGCCACGAACACGGCTCCGACCCGTCGCAATTGCCTGCCCTCAAGGCTGCTATGGACCGGGGTGACCTGCGTGCAGCCTTCGGTTACGTAAGCACCAAGGCCCAGAAGGATGAAGTACACCAGGGTTTCAAGCTCTTCGCCTACGACGATCGCCAAGGCCGCAACTGGCTGATCCAGTTCCATATCGGTACTGGGGGACGGGGGCGGCTATGCACGGAGTTCCACGAGTACAACGTGTGGGCCGTGGACAGCAAGACCGGCGAGTTGCTAGCCGACCTGCACTTTATGACCGACACCGGCCCGGCCTTGAATGCCTCAGCTTTTGATGACCCCAGCACGCCGCTGAGAAACGAGGCCAACGACACCTTCTACGCCCCCGCCGATTGCCCGGATAACTGGAAGCCCAACCTGGATGGCAACGTAGGCCGCCGCCGGATTCCCCAAATCAACCGCAACGGCTACGAGACCTGGCAGCCTAGCCTGCCCAGCCAGCTCGGCCTCTTCGGTGGGCGCGGCTACAATACCGACAACCCCCAGACCCGCTGCTCCACCTCGGTAGATGCGCAAAACCGGCCTACCTGTGACCAGATGATCCGCAGCCCCTCCGACTATGACTGGGGGGAGAACCGCTGGTTCATCATCGCAGACGGGGCTAATATAGGCTTTGGGATCGATGCCAGTAAAGCCCTGGCGACAGGTGTCTTCTACACCGACACCAGCGGGACCAAACTCGCCTCCTCGGGTGATCCCAACGCAGTGCGTCAGTACATCAAGCCGGGGCTCTTCGTGCGCCACCTCACCGAGGATCGCTGGATCCCCTACGATGGTTGGTGGGTAGAGTACAAGCCAGTACCACCGAACGCGGTGAACTTCGAAAGCCACAACCTCGAGCACTCCCTGCAAGTCCCTAACTAAGCCGTCTCTGACACATAGGGGCCTACCTATAAAGGGTAGGCCCCTTCTTATACGGGTTAGGATAAAAGTTGGTAAGCTCTTGTGGTAAGCCCTTGCAAGTTGATTTGAAGTGCTTCAATCAAGCTCTGGATTCTTAGCCACAAGATAGTTCTATCCCCGACAGTAAGCCTTTATGAAACCCTATGCTGTTCGCTCTGGTCACTGGTGGAGGGGCGCTCTGCTCCTGCTGCTGGCGTCCTGTGATAATCGCTTGAGCAACCCGGCTATTCCCCTCCCCGACAACACCTCTCCACCCATCACGGTGGAAGGAGCCCGCCCTACGCTCCTCTCCGCTTACTGGCACCGCAAGGTGTTGGTGAGTGGAAAAGAAGTGGGCGTGCCAGGCAGTGACCAAGTCGAGATCCGCGGGATGAAGTATTTCCCGCGGCAGTTCGCCGCCGGGCTCCAGCTTGATCTGGAGAGCAACAAGGCTCGCGTGGTGGACCCCGGACCCTACGCCGGACTAGACGTGTTGGCTACCCGCCAATACGGCACCTACACCCAGTACAGCACTGATCAATTTACCTTTTTGCGGCTCAGCCGCTCAGCACGGGTCGGGGTGATCTGGTTCGGTACAGCAAATGATCTACCAACTTGGCTGAAGGATTGGACGGTGGGTTCCGCCGTGCGGATCACTCAGCCCTGGAACCCCTCGAGCGAGCTGACCTTTCCTACTTTTTGGAAACCCCTAGAGGCTGGGGACCACTGGCTGGGCTCGGTGGAAGGCAAGGCCGGAGCCGTCTACGCCATCCTGCTGGCCGAAGCGGACGGCAAGGCCTCCCCGGAGCCAGTGGTCCCCCAGGGGCTCGAGGTGCCTAAGCCCAACACCGCCTGTCCGGCCTGGGTCTACGAACAGTACAAGGTTAGAGGAGTAGATGGGCGCTGGTATTACACCTGGGCTCCGCAGATTGACTCCACCTACTGGTGTTATCTAGAAAGTGAGCACGGCTCCGATCCTCGGCAATTCCCGGCCCTGTCCCGGCTCATCGAATCCGCCGAGATCAAGCTGGCTTTTGGTTATGTGGGAGCCAAAGCCAACACCACCGCCTTCTGCCAGAACTGCCACCAAGACCGCCTAAAACGCAAAATCGTAGACGCTCCGATCTCGACGTATAAGGTCTTCGCCTTCGACGACGGCCAGGGGCACGACTGGCTGATCCAGTTTCAAATCGGTTCCTCGAACAAGGCCCGGCTCTGCCAGCGCCATCACCAGTATGACCTGTGGGTCGCCAATCAGCAGAGCGGTGAGCTACTGGTAAGTCTGCACTGGATGACCGATACCGGCCCAGCCCTGGACGCCTCTGCCAGCGATAACCCCAATACTCCTGGAGTTAACGAGGCAAACTCGACCCGCTATCGGCCCATTCTTTGTCAAGAAAATGCAATCACTGATGTTCGAAGTCCCGATTTTGTACCTATGGATGGGAACGTGGGCCGCCGCCGGATTCCCCGTACCGATCTGACCGGCTACGAAACCTGGCAACCCGCTTTCCCCCGCGAGCTGGGCTTTCACGGTGGCCGCAGCTACAACATCGATAACCCCTTATCCCGCTGCGAACCCACCCGCGACGGCCAGGGAGAGCCGACCTGCAATGCGCTCAAACAAACCGACCCCTCTTACAACTGGGGCGAGAACCGCTGGTTTATCATTCCCGGGGCCGATCAAAACGATGGCTTCGGGATCTACGCCGATCGGGCTATCGGCACCGGCACCTTCTATACCGCCGCTTATGTGGATCACACCGATGGCAGGCTGCACTCACGTCGGCCCACCGACGCTGACGCCGTAGAGCAGTACATCAAGCCAGGACTACGTATCCTGCACATCACCGGCGAGCGCTGGATTCCCTATGACCCCTGGTGGGTGGAATACAAGCCGGTTCCCACCGGAACTGTTAACTTCGACACGCATAATCTCGAGCGTGGTCTGCGATCGGGCAATTAGGGGTTTTCTAAAGCCTCGAGCCGGTGTTGTAACTGCCGGAAGGCATAGTCCACGAAGGTCGCCTCCTCGAGCGGGAAGGGCATGGGCTGGTGGACCTCGAAGATCTCCCGCACCACCCCCACCGCCTCCGGAACCAAGATCGCCAGGGTCTCCTCGACGGCGGTCCGGGCCTCGGGGGAAGCCTCTATCAGCTTGCGGAGGGCGTGGAGGCCATAGGCGATGTGGCGCCCCTCGTCGGCTTGGATGTGGGCCAGCCCCTGGCGCAAACCCGGCAGGAGGCCGGTCTGCTCGAGCACCTCTTTGTAAGCACGGTAGCCGGTCTCGGCCAAGATCCCCTCGACCACCAGGTTGTAGGTGGTGAGCGCCCGGGCTTCCGCCGCCGGGCTAGGGTCGGTGACCAAGGCGCTCATCGCGCCCGGCAGCGCCTCGTAGAAGATGTGCCGGTAGCTCTCCCCGTGGTAGTGGCTGAGGTCGGGGGCCTGGCAGACCTCGCGGTGCAGGCGGTCGAAGAACTCCGCGTGCTTGGCCTCCTCGAAGGTCCAGGTGGCCACGTAAAGCGCCTCGTCGTAACGCCCGGCCTGACTGACCCGGAGCAGGTAGGGGGCCAGGTCGAGCGTCACCGCCTCCTCCCCGGCCACAAAAAGCGCCGAGAGGTGCAGCAGGGTGTCCTGCCCTTGGGGGCTCAAGCCCTGCCAGTCCTGCTGATCCAGCTCGAGGTCAATGTCCTGAGGGTCCCAGAAGTTGCGTTTGGATTTGTGGTACAGACCGACCACGAAACGGTCTTCATCCCGCCGGGGATCGTTGGTGGCGAAGGGTCGCATAGCCGTAGCTTATCCCCCACAGCAAAATGCCGATAGCCGAGATTTGGCTATCGGCGCGGAACGGCGAGCGATTAGTGGTGATGCTCACCGGGGCCGTGGACGTGCCCGTGATCGAGTTCCTCGCGGCTGGCGGGGCGCACTCCGGTCACCTCCACCGCGAAGTTGAGGGTCTCCCCGGCCAGCGGGTGGTTGGAGTCCACCGTGACCTCATCCCCGTTCACCTCGAGCACCGTGATCGGCAAGGGCCGCCCGTCCTGGCCCTCGGCATAAAACTGCATCCCGGGCTGGACCTCGGAGTCCTGGGGGAAGGCCTGGAGGGGGACCACCATGACCCCCTCTTCGTTGCGCTCGCCGTAGGCTTTCTCAGGGGGGACCACCACGTTCATTGAATCCCCGGCTTGCTTGCCTTCGAGCGCCTCCTCGAGCCCCTGAATGATGTTGCCATGCCCGTGGAGGTAGTCCAGGTCTCCCTGGTCGAGCACCTGGCCGTCCACGGTCAGGGTATAGCGAATCGAAACCACTGCATCTTGGGTTGCTTTCATCCAAAGTCCTTTCTCGGCAGGCCGCTGCCGGGGCATCCGCCGAATGCTTCAGTATACGCTCCGCTCCTCAGCCCATCGTAAACGAGTGCACCAGCGTTGGGCGTTAGGTGTACCGCAGTGAGAGATGGGGGAGACTATCACCGCAGGGGTTTTAGATTTTTCTCTTCTCCTATCCCACTCTGGCTCACCCTCAAACCAACCCCAACCCCTATCCTGGAGCTATGTTTATCGAGCACGTCATCGGCAAGACCCCGATGGTCCGGCTGCACCGGGTGGTGCAGCCGGAGATGGCCGAGGTCTGGATCAAGCTCGAGGGCGACAACCCTGGCGGCTCGATCAAAGACCGCCCCGCCTGGTACATGATCAAAGACGCCGAGGAGCGGGGGATCCTCAAGCCGGGGTCGGGCCAGGTGATCGTCGAGCCCACCAGCGGCAACACCGGAATAGGCCTGGCGATGGTCGCGGCCAGCCGCGGCTACCGGCTCATCCTCTGTATGCCCGCGCAGATGTCGGAGGAGCGCAAACGCACCCTGCGGGCCTACGGGGCCGAATTGATCCTCACCGACCCGGCCCGGCGGATGCTAGCGGCCCGCGAGAAAGCCCAGGAGATCGCGCTCGAGACCGGGGGCTTCATGCCCGACCAGTTCGATAACCCGGCCAACATCCGGGCCCACTACGAGACCACCGGCCCCGAGATCTACCAGGCCATGGAGGGAAGAATCGATGCCTTCGTCTACGGCTCAGGCACCGGCGGGACCATCATGGGGGTGGGCCGCTACCTGCGCGAGCGCATCCCCGGCGTACAGATCATCGCCTGTGAACCGGCCCGAAGCAACGTGCTCTCGGGCGGGCAGATGGGCCAGCACCAGTTCCAGGGGATGGGGCCAGGCTT
>DASTSL010000141.1:0-35555 GCA_035760705.1 Meiothermus sp.
TTCTCTCCCGCCCGGTTTACCTCGAGCTGGCCGTCAAGGTCTACCCCAACTGGCGCAAAGACCCCGAAGCCCTGCGCGAACTCGGGTACGAATGAACCTCCTCGAGCTAAACCCCCGCAAGGTGCTCTGCCTGGGCGCGCATTCCGACGACATCGAGATCGGTTGCGGGGGAACCCTGCTGCGGCTGGCCGAGGCGGGAAACCTCGAGGTCTACTGGGTGGTCTTCAGCTCGGGACCGGTCCGGGCTGAGGAAGCCCGCCGGAGTGCGGCGAGGTTTCTCGAGGGCGTGCCCCACACGGTGCGGGTGCTCGAGTTCCGCGACGCCTTTTTCCCGGCGCAGTGGGCCGAGATCAAAGAGACCTTCCGGCAGATCGCCTCGCAGTTCGCGCCCGATTTGCTCTTCACCCACGCCCGCGAGGATCGCCACCAGGATCACCGGGTCATCTCCGACCTCACCTGGAACGCCTGGCGCGACCACCTCATCCTCGAGTACGAGATCCCCAAGTGGGACGGCGATCTGGGAACCCCCAATGTGTACGTGCGCCTCGAGGAGCACCACGTCCGGCGCAAGATCGAGATTTTGCTCGAGGCCTTCCCCAGCCAGCGGGGTAAACACTGGTTCGACGAGGAGACCTTCGGCGCTCTGCTGCGCTTGCGCGGTCTGGAAGCCGCCACCCGCTATGCCGAGGCCTTTTACGGGCGCAAGGTGGTCGTGTAGGGGTGCCCGTGGCGGTAAGTTCCGTCACCATTCCCTCTGCCCCCACGGGCATACCCTAGGGGTCTAGGTGGTTTGATGCCCTGGTTACTGCCCAAGACGATCACGCCCGATGCCGAGCAGATGCTCAAGCGCTGGCTGGGTGAGCTTTCCGAGAAGCTATCCGACCCCGCCGTAGACCGCTACGCGCTGGTGCGCGACGAACTTTCGCTCATCCTGCACGCCCGCCCTTACGCCGAGCTGGCCGAGGTCGCCCCCTTATCCGCGCTGGCTCTGGACCCGGCGAACGCGACGCTCGAGGCCGAATACTATATCGCCACCGACCCCGAGAAGTTCCGCCAGGTGAAGCCCCTGCTGTGGTTCTGGAAGACCCTGGACCTGACCCCGCTGGGCCAGTCGGTGCATAGTGGGGTGGCGATCCGCCGGGTGCTGGCCCCCTTCATCTTCAAGCGGGTGGGGAAGAACCCCAAGTTTTTCCAGAACGTGGAGTTCGGCGTGGGGTATAACCTCGAGCTGGGCGACGACGTGGTGGTGCACCGCTACAGCCTGCTCGACGATATCGGCGGGCTGGTGATCGGGGATGGCACCTCGATCAGCGACTACGTGGATATCTACAGCCACACCCACCACGTCCTGAACTCGCCGGACGTGACCCTCAAACAGACCATCATCGGGGCCGGGGTGCGGATCACCACCCGCAGCACCGTGCTGGCCGGGGTAACCATCGGCGACGACGCCATGATCGGCACCGGGGCCCTGGTCAACCGCGACGTGCCCCCCCACGGGATCGCCCTGGGGCGGCCCGCCAAAACGGTGCGCTGCAAGCTGCGCCTGGACTGGCCCCAGCCCTACTTCCACGAAACCGTGGAGCGTATCCCCGACCGCAAGCCCAACCCCGATTTCCCCGATTTCATCGCGCCGGGTTACGGGACCTGCCAGCCGGAAGAAACGGGAGGGGCGTAGAGAGAAAGAGAAGGGGAGAGGGGGAGCAAGAGAGGGTCACCGCTGTTGGCTTGGCTTTTTCTCCCCCATCTCCCCCTCTGCCGTCCTCCTCGTGAGCCCGGCTATAATCTGACCTCTAAAAATCTGCCAGCCTGAGCCCATGGCTCGCTGGATGATGTTCGGCTGTTTCGGCTTGCTGCTGGTCGCGGGAGCGCTGAGCATAGGGGCGTACTTCTTCCTGATCCGCCCGGCCCAAGCTCTTCTGAACGAATTCACCCAGGTCTTCCGGCTCGACTCGGAGGTTCGGGACCAGACCGCTTACACCCCGCCTGCGAGCGGTCAGCCCACTCGAGATCAGGTGCAGCGCTTCGTGCGGGTGCAGCGTGAGGTCCGCCAGGGTTTGGGGACTCGTTTTACCACTATCGAGAACCGCCTCGACCAACTTACCCAGCAAGTGACCGGGCAGGTCCAGCTCGATTACCGGGCCGCCCTCGACCTCTTCCGCGACTCGGGGGCGCTCATCACCGATGCTAAGCGCCTCCAGGTGCAGGCCCTGAACCGCCACGATTTCTCGCCCCAGGAGTACGCCTGGGTGCGGAGCCAGGTGTATTCGGCCCTCGGCTACGGGGTTCCCGCGCTCAATCCCCAGGAGATCCTGCGCCAGATCGGCTCCGGTGACTTCAACCCCAAGGTTGACCTCGACCGCTCCCCCGCCCCCCAGGCCACCGTGCGGCTGGTGGAGCCCTATCGGCAGGAGTTGGAGCGCTATTACCCCTTCACCTGGTTCGGCTTATGAGCGGGGCGGATCGGCGATCCGCGACAGACACCCTCGATGTTTGCACCTTGGACCGGTCATAAATCTGGGTTATAGGTTTCGGCTAGACTCTAAAGAGGGATTCCATGGCCGCACCGCCGCGCCCGACCTCCCCCCGCACCGAAGGGGCATTCTGGAGCCTCGAGCTGCTGGGGGTGGCCCGCCTGATCCGCGAGGGGGTGGCGCTGGAGCCGCTCGAGCGCAAGACCGCGGCCCTCTTCGCCTATCTGGCCCTGGAAGGCCCCACCCCGCGATCCAAAATCGCCGGGCTCTTGTGGCCCGAGGTGGACGAGGAAAAAGCCCGGCGCAACCTGCGCCAGCGGCTACACCGGCTCAAGGACGCGCTGGGGGCGAACCTGATCATCCCCGAGGACGTGCTGTACCTGGACCCCGGGCTCGAGGTGGACGTGGTGGGGTTGGAGTCGCAGGTCTTTACCGGGGATTATCCCCGGGCCCTCAGCGGGGAGGGTGAACTCCTCGGCACCCACGACTACGACGACTGTCTCGAGCTGGCCGAGTGGGTGGAACTCTCGCGGGAGCGGGTGCGGGGGGTGCGCCGGGAGGCGCTTTTGGCCGAGATCAACCGCTTGGAAACCGCCGGGGATTACCCGGCTGCTCTGCCCTGGGCCGAGCGGCTCCTGAACGATGACTTGGTCTCGGAAGAGGCCCACCGCCGGGTGATGCGGCTCTTGTACCTGATGGGTGACCGGGCCGGGGCGCTCAAGGCCTATCACCGCTGCCGCGAGGTGTTGCGGCGCGAGCTGGATGTAGAGCCCCTACCCGAGACCGCCGAGCTGGCCCGCACCATCGACCGGGGCTCGGCCCTACTCCGATCTCCTGCTGCCAAGCGCCCGCAGATCCCGCTCCACGTGTTGCGCCCGCCCACGCTGGTGGGCCGCGAGCGGGAGTGGGCCTTGCTGGAAGAGGCCTACCAGCAGGGCAAGCTGGTGTTCTTGCGCGGCCAGCCGGGAGTGGGCAAGACCCGGCTGGCGCTGGACTTCGCCGCTTCCAAGGGCCGGGTTTCGCTGCTGGCGGCCCGCCCGGGGGACGCGGGGGTTCCTTTCTCGAGCTACGCCCGCAGCTTGCGTGAGTCCCTGGCCGAACGCCCCGAGCTGGCCGCCCAGATGCCGCCCTGGGTGCGTACCGAGCTTTCGCGTATCCTCCCCGAGCTAGCCGAGGGGGCGCCCCCGCCTCCGCTGGCTTCGGAGGCCGAGAAGATGCGGCTTTTTGATGCCCTGGGTGCCCTCACCCTAAGTACCCACACCGACGGTGAGCGGGTTCTGGTGAGCGACGACGCGCAGTACCTGGACCGAGCCTCCATCGAGGCGATGGTCTACCAGCTCAACAAGTTCGGCGGGCTGGGCCGCAAGGGGGGGCTCCCCTTCACCATCGAGATCTACCGGCGCGGGGAGATTGACCCCGAGGTCGAGCAGAACATCTTCTTCCCGCTCCTCGAGGCCGGGGTAGCGGTCCTCATCGAGGTCGAGCCCCTCGAGGCCGGCGCGGTCCAAGCCTTGCTGCAAAGCCTGGATGACCCGCAACTCGGCGAGCTGTCCCCGGCGCTCGAGCGTTACACCGGGGGCAACCCCATGTTCGTGCTGGAGGTGCTCAAAAGCCTCTACGAGACCGGGCAGATCGAACGGGGCCTACCGGAGCGGCTGGCGGTGCCCGGCAAGATCGGCCCCTTGATCCAAAAACGCCTCGAGCGGCTTTCCCCGGCGGGCTTGCGCCTGGCCCGCACCGCCGCGGTAGCGGGGGCGGACTTCGGCCCCGAGCTGGCGGGGAAGGTGCTGGAAGTAAGCCCCCTCGACCTGGCCGAGCCCTGGGCCGAACTCGAGGCCGCCCAGGTGCTCTCCGGTCCCGGCTTCGCCCACGACCTCATCTACGAAACCACCCTGGCCGGGGTTCCGGCCCCCATCAAAACCCTGTTGCACCGCCGCATCGCCGAGTACCTGGAGACCCACCAGGCCGAGCCGGGCCGCATCGCCCAGCACTGGCTCGAGGCCGACGAGGGCCAAGCCGTCCCCTTCCTGCTGGAAGCGGCCAAAGCGGCCCAGGCCGCCTACCGCCTCACCGAGGCCGCCGATTTCTACCACCAGGCCGCCCAGATTCTGACCCGCCACGCGCTTCCCGATCAGGCTTTCGAGGCTTACGACGCCGAAGCCGCCCTGCGGGTGCGCTTCGATACCGGAGCCCGGTTGGAATTCTCCTTGGGCCGCCTGGAAGAATTGGCGCGCACCCCGGCGCAAAAAGCCCGGGCTGCTCTGGCTCGAGCCAACCTGCTCACCGAGCAAGGGCAAGGCGAAAAGGCCGAGCCGATCGCCCGTGAGGGGCTGGCCCAGGCCAAGCTCTCCGGGGAGGGGGCGCTCGAGGCCCGCCTTTTGGGAGCGCTGGGCAATGCCTTGTGGCTCCAAGCCCGCTTCGAAGAGGTGACGGCGTTGCTGGAAGAGCTGATGAACCTTTACCAGGCGTTGGGCGACGAGACCAATCTGGCCGTTTGTTGGACGCGGATGGGCACTGTGCTCGAGACCCAAAGCCGCCTGCACGAGGCCATTCCCTACAACCGCCGGGCGGAAGCCGTGTTCGAGCGGGTGGGAGACCAGATTCTCTTGACCCGAACCCTGAACAACCTGGCGGTGGTGCAAAACGCGGTGGGGCTCAAACGGGATGCCCGCCAGACCCTAAACCGGGCGTTAGGGCTCTTGGCCCAGATGCAGGGGGTGAGCAACCTCGAGACCTCCCTGCGGATGTTGTTGGGGGATGCCTTGCGTGACCTGGGCGAGTATGGTCAGGCGCTCGAGCAGTTCCAAAAGGCCTTGGAACTGGCCTCGGGCTTCAACTACTGGCGGGTTCCTTTTCTCTACAAGGGCCTAGCGCTGACCTACTTGGCGCTCGGGCAACTCCAGCAAGCTCAGGTCTGGCTCGTAGAGGCCAGCAACCTGCCCCATCTGAGCGATAATTACCGCTGCGAGATCATCGCAGCGCAGGGGGAACTGTTAAGGGCTCAAGGGAAAGCCTCCCCGGAAACTTATACCCAGTCCGAAGGGCTATTATCAGGTTTGACGGCCCGGATCGAGTTGTGGATTGGCCAAGCCATGGCGCTTCCCCCCGAGGCGGGTTGGCCTTTGCTGGCCAAAGCCCTCCAGACCGCCCAGGCCCACCGCCTCCAAGGCCTCGAGATCGCGGCCCGGACCCGCTCTGCCCAAATCCTGCTGGGCCAAAACCGCAAAAAAGCAGCGCTCGAGCATAGCCGAGCCGCCCTGGAACTCCTCGCCGACTTCGACCCGGTTAACTTTTACCGAGGGGAGGTGCTGGGGACGCACTGCCAGGCTTTGCAGGCGAACGCCCGGCGTGAGGCCAAGCCTTTTCTCGAGACCACCCTAAAGTGGCTGCTCGAGACCGCCGAGCAAAAGGTCCCGCCCCTCTACCGCGAAAGCTTCCTGCGGCAAAATCCGGTCAACCGACAGATCCTCGAAGCAGCGAGCCAGTACGGGATCACCTGAAATCCCGCCACCTCTTAGCGCTTAGGGCGCTTACCGTCACTGCTGCACGGGAGGGGCGGGAACGGGATGGGTGAGGCGGTTTGCCCTCCTAAGGCTGTGCAGTCCTAACGCAAACCGCCCTAACTCGGCTGTCACGCTCCAGTAACGCTGGGCGTCCTAACCTCGTGCTCGTAGGCGCAAGAGCCTACCCTCGAGCGCTTCGGCGAGCGGAGAAGGAGATGACCGCGAAACCACACACCTACATCGTGCGGGTCTGGGCCGAACCCAACCCCGTTGGCCCGGGCGCCTGGCGGGCCTCGGTGCTGGACACCGTGAGCCAGGAGCGGCACTACTTCTCCACCCCACAGGATTTGGCCCGCTTCTTGCAGGAAACCGAGGGGGATTGGCTGCAAGAAGACCCGCCGGAGGAGGGCTGAGCGGTTAGGTCCGCATAGCGCCGGGCGGTTTGAGGTTGGAGTAGGCCTAAGACGGGAGGAGCATATGAAAAAAGGGTTTTGGGTGCTGGTTGGTTTGGGGCTTTCGGCATTATTGGCGGCTTGCGCGGGAGCAGGGGGTGGCGGCGGTTTTTCCGGCACGGTGACGGCGCCCCAAGGTTTCACTGTGCAAGGCACGGAGGTGCTGGCTTGTTTTTACATTCAAAGTAGCGATAGCTGCGATAACAGTAAGAGTAAAACCGCCACCCTCAATGGCTCAGGCCGGAGCGCTGGCTTTAGCATGGACGGGTTGGCCTCAGGGGATTACGTGATTATCGCGGCCAAGCAAGGACTCCTGGGTGGATTTGTAGATAATCAGGGCAACCTGGCTATCGTCCGACCCCCGCGTAGTGGGATCAACATCGATATGGTGCAGGTGAGCGGGGGTTCCATCTCGCCCCAGCGGGTGCAAGGTGGTTGGGCAACCCATAAATAGCGATCAGACATCTAGGCTCGGGGTGCACCCTCCGGGTCGGTAGGCTCGAGGCGTATATTTCGGGCCGTCGGCTCGAGGCGAGCAGCCTCGAGCCCCTTTTGTTCACCCTGTTTTAGGCCCCAACCTTGTCTTGCTGTCACGCTCCAGTAACGCTGGGCGTCCTACCTTGAGCCGGTAACCGGAGCGCCTTATCAAGGAGCGCCTTATCAAAAAGGAGGGATGATGCCAATAGCCTTATATCTCGCCGCGGTCCTATCGCTAAAACCCCAGGGTCGGAAGCCCCCTGTGGCGTCCGGGCGTCCAAGCCGGGTGTGGTGGCTGGGTGTGGTGCTGATGCTAGGACTGATGTGGCTGGGGCAGGACGCTCGAGCCGCACGGGCCTACTTTGATAGCACTTTTGCCTCGGTCAGCACCATCTGCCCAGTCACCAATAACGTGGTGATCGCGACCCAGAACACCGTTGGCTATTTCACCGACCCCAACGAACCCTATCCTAAAACCGGCGACATCGCGTACGTCCGGGCCAATTCCACCAACGTCAGCCCCTGCACCAACGACACGGTGGGGTTCGATTTCTTCTTGCCCGAGGGCGCAAACTTTGTCATCAGTGCGCAAAACCCGGTGTACTGCTACATGATTCGTCTTTCGGACAATGCCGTCATTGACTTTTCCGGCAACCCCTCAGGCTTTCAGGGAGCTTGCGCCCAATCCCCCCAGGTTGGCAACGCGGGCGGGGTGTCTTTTGGCTGGGCCGTCATCCCCTCGGGCTGGCAGATGCAGATACGAGTTCCCGTGCAGTTCAACAAACAGTTGCTGGGTCTGGGCGGTCCCAATACCCATCGCCTCGCGGCGACTGCCGTCACCGCCTACGGTAACGCCACCCCGGTTCAGCCGGTCACGGTTTTTTACGAGGCCGATTACCTTAGCACCCAGGTTGCAGGGGTGACCTCGAGCGGGGCCACCCTCAGCACCAACCTTTTCAGCTATTTCAAAGACGGGCTCTTGTACGTGGACTACGGAACCTCCAACGCCTTCGGCTCCTCCACGCCCGGCTCTAACGTCCCCAACACCGCGCTCAACTTCCCCAACGTCAGCGCCAGCCTCACCGGCTTGAGCCCGAACACCACCTACTACGCTCGCTTTCGCTTCGTGACAACCTCGGGAACCTTCCATAGCCCCACCCAGACCTTCACCACCTCGGCGGCTCCCCCGGTCTCCCTCACGGTGAGCAAAACCGGTGCGGGTTCGGGCACCGTCACCAGCAACCCCAGCGGGATCAACTGTGGGGCCACCTGTTTGGCCAGCTTCGCCCAGGGAACCTCGGTTACGCTTACTGCGACACCGGCCCCGGGTTCGGTGTTTGCGGGTTGGAGCGGGGGCAGTTGCAGCGGCACCGGCACCTGCACCCTCCCGCTCACCGCCGCCCAAACCGTCACCGCCGCTTTTGCTGCCCCACAAAGCTTGGGGAGCCTGAGCCTCGAGGTCTCCGGGCTGCCCAGCGGCAACAGTGCCACCCTGACCATCACCGGGCCGAACGGCTTCAGCCAGAACCGCACCCTCCTTACCGGCACCGGCCAAACCCTCTCGGACGTGCCCACCGGCACCTATACCGTGACCGCGCCGAGCGTGGTGGTGAGCACCGTCACCTATAACCCCAGCCCGGCCAGCCAGAACGTCACCGTGACCCCCGGCAGTGTGACGGCCGGCGTCACCTACACCCAGGCCCCTGCCACCTCCTTTACCCTCGGCGTGAGCAAGACCGGAACCGGGCAAGGTACACTCAGCAGCAATCCTTCGGGCATTGATTGCGGCACGACCTGCAGCGCCCGCTTTAGCGCGGGGGCCAGCGTCACCCTCACCGCGACGCCAGCGCCGGGCTCGAGCTTTGTCGGCTGGAGCGGGGCCTGCACCGGCAGCGGCACCTGCGCCCTCACGATGGATGCCGCCAAGAGCGTCACCGCGACCTTCAATCAGGTGCCTGCGGGCTCCTTCGCCCTCACGCTGACCAAGGCCGGTGCCGGACAGGGCACGGTGACCTCGAGCCCGGCGGGGGTGGACTGCGGCAGCACCTGTGCCGCCAACTTCTCCTCGGGGACCAGCGTGACCCTGAGTGCCACCGCGGCGAGCGGCTCGAGCTTCGCCGGGTGGAGCGGCGCTTGCAACGGCAGTGGAACCTGTACCCTAACCATGGATGCGGCCAAGGCGGTCACGGCCACCTTCAACTCCACCTCCACCGGCGGCCTCGCCATCACCGCGGCCAAACCCGCCAACGCCCCGCAAAACGCCGCCCGCAACAAGGGTGAGGTCAACGTTCCGTTGCTGGCCTTTACCCTCGCCGCCACGCAAGCCGCCAGCCTGCAATCGGTCGGGTTGCAAGCGGGCGGCAGCGGCAGTGACCACCTCGACCTCACGGCGGTCAAGCTGATCCGCGACGCCAACGCCAACGGCCAGATTGACACCGGCGAGACCCCAGCCGCCAGCGGAACCTTCAGCGCCGACAACGGAACCCTCACCCTCACCCTTTCCTCGCCGGTCGCCCTCGGCACGACCCCTACCCCGTTCATCGTAGCCGTGGATATCGCTGGTGCCCTCGCGGCTCGACCCTCCATCGTGAAAGCCCAGAGCTTGCCCAACCTGCCCGCACCGCTGCTGCTGGCGCTGTTGCCAATGCTGCTCTGGGGAGCCTGGCGGATGCGCTCAGGGCGGGGGATCTTGCTGGCGCTGGCCCTTGCTCTAACCCTGGTGGCTTGCGGTGGAGGCCAGACCCCCACGCTGGTGAACAAAACCTACCAGATCAACCTGACCACGGTGGGCGTTCAGGGCAGCCCCACGGTGAATGGCCTGCCGGTCCCGGGCGCGACCATCACGGTGCAGAAGTAGATCGCCCAAAGACTTGTTCGGGCTCGAGGCCAAGCGCCTCGAGCCTTTTTGCACTCTCACGCTTAACCCCCCGCCGTCACGCTCCGGTAACGCTGCTTGCGCTACCGTTGACCTGCTTCGGACTACCCGAGTGCGGTAAAGCGGGCAGCATCCTCATACTTGGCACGCGCGGGAACAATCTCGACCGAATGGAAACCATGAACCTCTCTCCGATGAAATCCCCCTGGAAAGGCCTTCTGGGCCTGCTGCTCGGGTTGGGGCTGGCGGCGTGTAGCCGACCGATATCCGCCCCGCCGCACTGGGTTTTGGTCAGCCAGGCTGGCTCGAGCACGGTCGCGGTGGTGGACCCCGAGTTGGGAAAGGTGGTCAAGCGGTTCACCGTGGGCCTCTTGCCCCACCGCTTCCTGATGAGCCCAGACCGCACCTTGGTCTACGTGGTGCTGGTGGGATCGCAGGCGGTGGCTGAGCTTGACCTCAAATCCCTCCGCCTGCGGCGCACCTTCCTCACCGCCCCGGTTCCCGTTCGCCGCGACGACGGCAGCCTGATCCGGGCCCACCAAGACCAGGATGCCTTCGGCCATACCACCTGCTACGACTGCCACGGCGGGGGAGCGGCCAAACCGGCCATCGTGGGCACCCGGCCCTTCGGGATCACCCTTTCCCCGGATGGGCTGAAGCTCATCGTGAGCCAGATTCGCGGGGGAAGCCTGGCAGTGCTTGACCGGGAGAAGGGGAGACTCGAGCGTACCCTACCGCTCGAACCCACCGGCTCGGCCCACGAGGCCGCCGATGCGGCACTGATGGATGACAGTTTCTACGTAGCCTTGCGCCCCACCCAGCCCGCCACCACCCCTGGGGTGATTCGGCGGCTGGATGCGAAGACCCTCGAGTTCCAATCCGAGGCCCCCACCGGCAGCGACCCGGCCATGCTCCTCCCCGACCCGCAGCGAAGCCGGGTTTTGGTGACCAACTTCGAAACCGATACCCTGAGCGCCTTCGACGCCTCCGGGAAGACCCTGACCTATACCGTGACCCCCGGCCCGCTGGGGATGCTCAAACTGCCCGGCGACCGGCTGCTCTCGCTCAACTACTACTCCAACGCGGTCTCGCTGGTGGACCTCAAGAGTGGTGCGGTGGAGAGCGTGGGCCTCGAGTTTGGCGGCAGGAAGTACGTCAACCCCACCCACGCCGCGCTCTCCCCGGATGAGAAGTATGCCTACATCGTCTCGAGCGGGACCGAGGGAAACCTGCTGGTCTTCGATCTGGGGCAAAAGCGCGTGGTCCGGGTGATCCCGGTGGACGGGCTTTCCTACGACGTGGTGACGGTGCCCCGATGAGGGCGGAAAGGACGGATATGAAGCGGAAGCTGGGTTTATTTGCGGTGTTGGGCTTGATCCTCGCGGCTTGCGGCGGAAATAACGGGGGTGGTCCGAACCCCCCGCCCCCCTCGGGTCCCAACACCATCACCGGGCTCGTCACCGACATCGGTAGCGGAGCCCGGCTGGCTGGGGTGCAGGTGAGCGTGGTGGGCGGAAGCCCGAACACCACCACCGACGCCAAAGGGGAATTCATCCTGAGCGGTCTCCCCCAGGGCCGGGTCAACCTCGCGCTCTCGAAAGCCAACTACGCCCCCGGCTATGCCAGCGCCGACTCCGGCGATAGCGCCCAGGCAGTGATCGTGGCGCTCAAAAAAGGCGGCGCCCCCCAGAGCTACAATCCCACCCAGGCCCGCACCCTCTATGAGCGCACCGAGGCTGGCCCCTACGCGGTGATCTTCCAGCCGAATAGCCTCGATACCAGCGATACCAACCTCAAGGTGGTGATCACCCCGCTCGACCCCACCAAAGAGGACGCAGCCCTGCCCGGGGACCTTATCGCCGGGGGGGCGACCCCGTTGGCCGCGGTGACTTTCGCTGAGTTCAGCATCCTCGATAGCAGCGGAAAGAAGGTCAACCTCAAGTCGGGCTCGAGCGCCATCGTCGAGTTGCCCATTCCCCCCGAGCTGCGCGGCCAGTACCCGCTCGGCGCCAAGATCCACTGCTACGCTTACAACCCCCAGACCGGGCGCTGGGAAGACTTCGTAGAAGGAACCGTGGAGACCTCGAGTGTGGATGGCACCACCCCGGTGCTCCGGGCCAGCATCCGCCACTTCTCCTGGTACGGCGGGGCTCCGCAGGTGCAGGATCAGACCTGCGTGGCCGTGGACGTGACCAGCAAGCTGACCGGGAAACCCCTCGAGGGGGCGGTGATCACCGCGCGCCCAGGGCTGCGCTCAGTAAGCGGCAAGGATGGCTTCGCCACCATCACCGTGCAGAAGGGGGTGCCGGTCAAGTTCTTCGCCACCAAGACCTACACCGACACCTACGTGGACGACAAGGGGAACCTGGTGCCTAAAAAGGGCGCCAAGGTGATCGAGATCGGGCGGGTGGAGGAGTCCGAACTGACGCCGTTGGTGATGGGGCCGTGCCAGAGCAGTTCTTCCCAGCGGGTGGGGGCCATGAAGGGCGAACAGGGCAACCCGGTTCGCATCCAACTGGGCTTGGCCCCCGATGCCACCTACAAGGCGTTCGCTATGCTCACGGCAGGTCAGGGGGTCTTGGTGACCCTCGAGAAGGGTTTCCCCGACGAGGAGGGCGAACTGCAAGACCCCGAACCCGCGAGCGGGGCCAAGCTCAAGCTCAGCAACGACCAGGGCCAGTCGGCAGACCTCAGCGAAGTCGGTGCGGGGAGTGGGTTGTACAGCCTTCAGGGGGGGAGCTTCCCCATCCAGGCCGGGCGGCTGTACACGCTCAGCATCGATGGCGACGGCAACGGCACCCTAGACGGCAGCGGCTCGACCTACGCGGTGGGCACGGTGGCCTGGGATGGTCTGGCAAATGGCGGGAGCTACAGCGCCAGCACGCTCGAGGTCAAGTGGACCGACAGCGGAGGGGGCCAAACCGGCTACAACGCCCTGTACTACTGCAACTTCTTCAAGACCGACCCCGACCCCGACATGGCCTCCTATGTCGGCTCACAGCGGAGCTTCCAGCCCCGGAGTTCTTTGGCCGACCCGCCGGTCCCGCTCAAACCCGGCAGTTACGCCGTGACCCTGATCGCCTTCAGCGGGGCGTTCAGTGGCTCGAGCCCGAGCAACTTCACCATCTCCGACAACATCACTGGGGTAGGGGTGCAGGGGCAGTTCATGAGCTTCGCCTCGGCAGACCCGCTCAACATCACCCTGACTAGCCCCTAGATTTCTCGTGCTGTCAGGCACCCCAGGAAAGTCCTGGGGTGCTTTTTCGGTCACGCTCCAGCGACGTTTCCTCATGTATCCTGCCCGGTTTCAGGGCGCGCCCTGCCCCGCGGTGGCGAGCGGGTTGTAGAGCAGAAGCCGTAGTGGGTAGTTTGAGCCCGAAGCCGGGAGGGTCGAGAGGGTGACGCGCTGGCGTGTCCCTGGCGGCACGGTGCGGGAGGGAAGGTCATAGGTTTGGCCGGGGCGCAACAGCGGTAGTTCGTAGGCTTGTCCTTCGAGCCAGATCACCCCCCGGGCGATCCCTCCCGCCGCGATCACCCGAAACCCCACGGTCTGCGGGGTGGGGGTGGGGTTTTGCAGCTCGAGATCGTAGGTGTAGAACATGCCCCAGTTCCCCGCGATCTGCTTGCCGTCGCTGGCCTTGAAGGCCCCGTCACCAAGGGTAAGAAAGGTCGAGCCTCCGGCGATGTGGGTCTTCTGCACCCGGGTCTCGAGCGTGTCCAGGCGGTACACCCGGCCCTGCTGGTAGGTCTCGAGCGGGGGGTCGGCCTCCTGGGGGGCCTTGGCCACCATGTCCAGCACCGCAGCCGAACCCCGGGTCACCACCGCCTCCAAGATGCCGCTCACCACCGTGCCAGGGCGCAGGGCCAGGCGGCTCAGGCTGCGCTCGCTGTTGGGCGGGAGTTCCACCAGCTGCCCCACCTGGTTCCAATACAGCTCGAGCCAGCGCTTGGTGGCCACGTGCCCGGCATAGACCTCGTCGGGAACCGGCCCGGCCATCGCGTCGCTGACCCAGATCCATACCACCTCGGGGCTGGGGTTGAAGATGCGGACCTCCAGGTTGAGCAACCCCTCACTGGTGTTTTTGTGGTGGTAGATGAGCCGCATCCCTTCGCCGTTCGCGAAGCGGTAATGGAACAGCCCGCGGGTGGCGGGGATGGATTCGGGGTCGTTGGAGAGCAGGAGCTGGGTGGTGCGGTGGGGTGGGTAGGGAGCCTGGGTCAGATAGAGCGTGGCCGTGCCCAGCGGTACCTCGCGGCGCTCGCCGAAGCCGAGGCTGCTCTGCTGGGGGAGGTTGGCAACCAGCCCGGCCCACTCGAGCCCTCGCCGCGCGGCCTGTTCGACAAAGCTCGAGGGGACCGGGGCTCCGGTGAGCCACACTTCGGGGGCCTGGGCCAAGGCCAGGCCGAGGCAGAGGAGGGCGGGAAGCCAGCGCATGTCGGGCCGAATGCTAAAAGACCGAGCGGCTTCTGCGGTCTAGGGCAGCGTTAAGCCGTCTTAACTCAGACCTGACCCAAGCCGTTTTTACTTTTACCAGCCCCGGCTGGGATAGAGCACTTTAGCAAAGCGGTGTCGTGCCATCCTAGAGGTATGGCCGTGCCCAAACTGAGCAAAGAAGCTCAGGAACGCCTCTTGAGCTACAGCAAAAGCAAGAAGATGACCCCTAGCCAAGTTGTCTTGCCACTGCTGCCCGAGCCCGACCCTGCCGAGGCCGCGTTTGACCGATTATTGAGTCGCAAGCCCGCCAAAGAATCGGATTGGGTCATCAACCAGATAGCCGTGGAGGCGGTGAACAGAGTTCGTAAAAGCCGCAAGTCTGAATGAAGCCAAAACTGGTGCTCGACACCAACGTCTATGTGGCGGCGATGTTGGGTGGTCGCGGTGCGCTCAAGCTGTTGCACCTTTGGCGACTCAAGCGCTTTGAGGTGTACACCTCGAAAAAGCAGATCGAGGAACTGTATATCACCGTAGAAAAGCACCTTCAAGGACCAAAAGCTCGTCGTATCATCACGGCGGAAGTTCCTGAGGACATGCTGTACTTGTTGAGCGCGCGGGCTGAACTCTTGCCCGTGCGCCGGGTGAGCAAGCTTTCCCGCGATCGAGATGATGACTGGATCATCGCCATTGCCCTGAAGTCTGATTACCTGGTGTCGGAGAACACCCAAGACGTAAATATCCAAGCGCTGCCGCAGAGCGCGAACACCAAGATGCTGACCATCGCCCAGGCTGTACGGCTATTCAAAGAGAGCGAACCGTCACATCGGAATCGTTCGGGGTAGCGTTTTATCGCTCAGGTGCCCAGCTCGAGAGCCCTCTATAGCAATTACGGCAAAGCTGCTGCCGAGGATCGTCGAGGCAGCATCCACCGCTCGAGGGATGTCCCCCTCCATATTGGGTAGATCAACCATCCCCCGCATTAGGCATCCGGCTTTACGTCGCTTGGTGGGTTACGGAAGTCCCTCTACCAGACAAGCTAAGAGCATCGCGGCTAGCGGAAAGCTCAACCTTCGGTCTAGGGCGAAACCTCGAGCATAGGGCTAGCCGGGTGGAGGTGGGGAATGCGGCTCAAAGGTCTGGTCATCGCTCTATGGGTTAGTACCTTTGCCCTGGCGGGCCCGGCGGACAACAGTCTGGTGGTGGGCTCATCGCAAGAGCCCCGCACCCTCGGCGGGGACTTTTTGGGGATCATCTCGGGGCAGGCCATCAAGGGCGAGGTCGAGGAGTATCTGTACGCCGGGCTCATCAACGTGGATGCCGCCGGGCAGAACGTGGCGGGGCTGGTCAGTGAGGTCCCCAGCCAGCAGAACGGGCGGCTCCGCTTCAAGGATCTGGGGCAGGGCAAGCGCCAGGTGGAGATGGACCTGACGCTGCGCCCGGGGCTCAAATGGTCGGATGGGGCTCCCCTCACCAGCGATGACTTGGCCTTCGCTTTCGAGGTCGGCACCGCCAAGGGGATGCCGGTCCCCACCCCCGACTTCTGGTCGCGGGTGAGCCTCAAGGTCAAGGACAAGCAGACCTTTACCCTGACCTTCGAGCCCGCCACCTTCGCCGACCTCATCGGCCAGCCGATCCCCTACGCCCCGGCCCATATCATGCGGGCCGAGTGGGAGAAAACCCAGGCCGCCGCCAAACCCTTAGACCCGCAGAAGGACGCCGAGAAGCTCAACGAGATCTACCGCAACTTCTTTCTCCAGTTCTCCAGCCCGCAGGCCATCAACGCCGGGCGGATGGTTTACTCGGGGCCTTTTCGGGTGAGTCGCTGGGTACCGGGCAGCACGCTCGAGCTGACCCGCAACCCCAACTACTACCTGACCCCTCCCGGTGGGGCCGACAAGTACGTGCAGAAGGTGATCTACCGCTTTATCCAGAACACCAACTCGCTGCTGGTCTCGATCATCGGGGGGAGCATCGACGCCACTTCCATCCAGACCGGCCTGACCTTCGACCAGGCCCGCTCGCCGCAGCTCACCAGCCGCTCGCGCAACGCTTTTGATATCTGGTTCGTCCCCTCGGATACCCTCGAGCGGGCCGAGATCAACAACTTCAGCAACGTGGCCCGGGTCAAGGAATTGGGGCTCGACGACCCGCGTACCCGCCAGGCCATCGCCTACGCCCTCAACCGCGAGGCCTGGGTCAAGGCCTTCTTCGATGGGCTCGAGCCGGTGGCGAACACCTTCATCAACCCGGTCAACCCGATGTCCAACCCCAACGTCATCAAATACCCCTACGACCCGGCCGAATCCCGGCAGATCCTCTCCGAACTGGGGTGGAAGCCGGGGCCGGACGGTATCCTGCAACGCACCGCGAACGGCAAGACCGTGCGCTTCGAGCTCGAGTTCGTCACCACCGCCGGAAACAGCATCCGCGAGCGCAGCCAGCAGTTCTTCGCCGATAACCTCAAACAGGTGGGCATTGCGGTGCGCATCAACAACGCGCCCAGCTCGGTGGTCTTCGCCGATGACTTTATCGCCCGGGCCTCGCAGGGGCGTTGGAGCGGCATCTTCATGTACGCCAACACCTACTCGCTGGCCAACAACGCCATCGAGTACACCTGCAAAGACCTCAACACCGGGGTGGACAACCTGGCCATCGAGAAAAACAACTTCGTGGGCGGCAACATCATGGGCTGGTGCAACGCGGAGTTTGACAAGCTGCGGTCTCAGGCGGTGGTGGAGTTCGACGCCGCCAAGCGTAAAGCCCTCTTCGCGCAGATGCAGCAGATCTGGGCCGAGGAACTGCCCTCGATCCCGCTGCGCTTCCGCACTAACCCCTTTATCTCGCGCAAAGGGCTCCTCAACTACACCGCCAACACCTACACCGGCGGGTTCTCCGGGCCTTTTGGCTTCGCCAGTTGGCAGGCTTACCTGATCGGCTGGGAGAGCTGGGGGGCCCAGCGGATCTACGATCAGGCTAAGTTTGCCCTGTCTATCAAGTAGGGGTGAAAGTGGGGCAGGAGGACCCTGCTGGATTCGGTTCTCCTGCCCTCGGTATGGGGTGGTTGGGGGGAAATGCGTTCCGAGCCGCCCAGTGAAGGCTAAGCGAGGGAAAGGGGGACTTTAGCAATGGCTCAACCCTCGGCCTGTCCCCTTTTGGCCGGGGTGAGCGTGGTGTCCAAATCCCCAGGGTAACTGCGACAAGGCTTAGGGGGGGCGGTGTTGACTGATGCCCAGGGCGCTACCGTTTCGAGAGCATGGTGGCGGCAATCATGCCGGGGTACCGGGTGATCTCGGTGGTGCTTATCCCGCACAAGGGCCAGACCGAAGGGGTATTTGACCTGGTGTTGGGGCCAGCGCCCTAATCCGCGGTCGGGCAAAGAAGGAGGACGTGCGCAGTGGAGCGGGTGCCAATCCTCGAGACCCGGTCGGCTACAATTAGGGCGATGCTGGCTCTAGCGCGGCGCTTTTTTGCTGGTCGCCCGGTGGCTCAGGCGGTGGCGGTCTTCGCCGCTTTGAACCTCCTGACGCTGCTGATTTTTACCCTGCTGGTGCCCTCGCGCCCGATCGTGCTGCCGGTGGAGGTGCCTTTCCTCCAGCCCAGGGAGGTAGCGCTCCGGGTAGGGCTGGCCCTGCTCCTGTACGCCTGTGTGCTGTGGGCCTTGCGGCCCGGCAGGCGGCGCTTCTGGGAGTTCTTGCTGCTGGGCGGGGTGGGGGGGGTTACGGTGTGGATGCTCACCCAGTACTACCTGCCCTTTTTGGCCCTGGGGCTGGTGCCGGTGGTGGCCCGCTACTGGCTCTCGCTGCCCTGGACGCTCACCATCGTGGCGGGTTTGATCGGCCTTTCTGGTTGGTGGAGCCTGCGTGAGCCCCTACAACTCACCCTCGAGGTCACCTTCACCCAGGGTCCGGGCGGCTCGGTGACCTGGAGCGCCCTGCCCCAGGGCACCGACTACCCCAACATCGAGACCAGCTTTTTCGTCTTCATGGCCATGCTCTTCGCCGGGTACTCGCTTTTCGCCCTGGAGGTGCTGGTGCGCGAATCGCAGGCTCGGATGGCCCTAGAGTCCACCCAGCGCAAGCTCGAGGAGAAAAGCCGCCAAGCCGGGGTGCTGGAAGAACGGCAGCGTTTGGCCCGCGAGATCCACGATACCTTAGCCCAGAACTTCACCAGCATCGTGATGTACCTCGAAGCTGCCGAAGCGGCTATCGCCAGCGAACCGACCCCGGTGTCAGTGAAAGGCCACCAGGCTCCCGGCTTTGCCGGTACACCCCGCTACGCGGCGAAGAAAACGTCTCAAGTACATGGCCACCAGGCCCCCGAGGGGGTCGCCAAAGGCGATACCGGCTTGGCCGGTAACCTGGGCGACGCCGGTACTCAGGCGAGCGCGGAGGGTCGGAGGGTCGAGGAACCCGTAGCGGCCCGCCCTCCGGCGCCCTACCCGCCTGAGACAGCCCCGCTCAAACAGGTGCGGGCTTATCTCGACCAGGCCCGCTCTACCGCCCGAGAGGGCCTCTCCGAGGCGCGGCGGATGGTGTGGGCGCTGCGGCCCGAGGTGCTCGAGGGGGCTTCGCTGCCCCAGGCGCTCGAGCGGGTGGCCCAGCGCTGGGCCGAGAAGAGCGGGGTCCGCACCGAGTTCACCCTCACCGGCGAGCCCCAGCCCTTGCACCCGGCGCTCGAGGTCTCGCTGCTGCGGGTAACCCAAGAGGCATTGGCCAACGTGCGCAAACACGCCCAGGCCCGGCGGGTTAACCTGACCCTCTCCTACCTGGACGACCTGGTACTCCTGGACATTCAAGACGATGGGGTAGGGTTGCAGACCGGTGCACCCTCGCCGGACGGGGGGTTCGGGCTGCGCTCGATCCGCGAGCGGGTCGAGGCTCTGGGCGGCCACTGCACCATCGAGAGCGAACGCGGGGTGGGCACCACAGTGGCGGTATCGTTGCCGGTCGAGCCCGCTTGGCAAAGCCCGGGGCGGGGCGGGCCCCAGAGCAGGAAACCCTAGACCGAGGCTTTAGGGCCTCCAGCCGGGAGAGCCCGGGCGGCGGAGTTGTAGACTCGAGGAAACCCTATGAACCCTTTGCGTATTCTGATCGCTGACGATCACCCGGTCGTGCGGGCCGGCTTGGCGGGGCTGCTTTCGGCCCAGGAGGACTTTCAGGTGGTGGGGGAGGCCGGCAGCGGGCTCGAGGCCGTGCAGATGGCCGATGCCTTGCGCCCCAACGTGGTGCTGATGGACCTCAGGATGCCCGGCATGGACGGCACTGCCGCCACCCGCGCTATCCGCAGCCGCTTCCCCGAGGTGCAAGTGCTGGTGCTCACCACCTACGACACCGATACCGAGATCGTGCGGGCCATCGAGGCGGGGGCCATCGGCTACTTGCTCAAGGACGTGCCCCGCGAGGAACTCTACAAGGCCATCTATGCTAGCGCCCACGGCGAATCGGTGC
Organism: Meiothermus sp.; assembly: GCA_035760705.1. Lineage (GTDB taxonomy): Bacteria > Deinococcota > Deinococci > Deinococcales > Thermaceae > Allomeiothermus. The sequence goes on from DASTSL010000141.1 coordinate 19,664, forward strand.
TCTCCCCGCCGGTGGCGGCGCGGCTTCTGGGCCGGATGCGGGCCCCCAGCGACGAAAGCCTCTCCACCCGGGAACTCGAGGTGCTCTCCCTGGTCGCCAAGGGCCTCTCCAACAAGGAGATCGCCCGCGAGCTCAAGATCAGCGAGGCCACGGTCAAGACCCACCTCCTGCACACCTTCGGCAAGCTGGGGGTGGACGACCGCACCGCGGCGGTGACGGCGGCCTTAGAGCGGGGCATCCTGCGCTTAGAAGCCTGAAGATAGACCGAAGCCAGGGGTTGCCCGCTTTTTGACCCGCGTCTTCAGAACTCATAGCGCGCTACCGGTCGGTCACCGCCAACTGCTACGGGACGACTGAAGGATGCTGTAGGCTTTCATGGTGTGCAAGCTCTGGCTGGTCAAACACGCCCAACCCGAGATCGTGGCGGAGGTTCCCGCCAAGGACTGGAAGCTCTCGGCGGAAGGCTCCCGGCAGAGCGAATGCTTGGCCGAACGCTTGCGGGATGCCGGGCTCGAGCAGGTCATCACCAGCCTCGAGCCCAAAGCCCACAGCCTCGAGCCCAAAGCCCACCAGACCGGGCGGATCCTGGCTGAGCGCCTGAGCATCCCCTTCTCGAGCGCCCCGGATCTCCACGAGCACCGGCGCGAGTCTACCGAGTTCATCGGGGAACACGCCCGCTGGGAAGAAATGGTGCGGGAGTTTTTCGCTTCGCCCGACCAACTGATCTTTGGCGAAGAAACCGCCGACGAGGCCCACCGGCGGTTCTCCCGGGCGGTCCGGCGGTGATGGACCAGATCCGAGGGAATATTGCGATTGTTGCGCACGGGACCGTCATCTCGCTCTTGGTCGCGGCGGCCAACGGCCTGGACGGGTTCGAGCTGTGGAGGCGGCTCGGCTTACCTTCGGCGGTCCTGGTGGAGTGGCCGGGCTTGAAGCGGGTGCGGGTGCTCGAGCAGGTGTGACGCCGGTTTAACGCCCCTGCGGGTATGCTAAGTTGCGCCAGGGTAAGTTTGTCATGAGGGAGTCGAGGGAACACCTCCGGTGATGCGAGCGGCGCAATCCCGGCATGGGGATCCCCCGCGCATCGGACCGCTACACGCTGGAGACGCTTAGCCGTACCCGAGGTGAACGATGGCCATTGACCTGCGCGACCCGGCCTTTCTGGAGAACCCCTACCCCTTCTACGCCCGCCTCCGCGAGGAATCCCCCGCCTACTGGCTCCCGGTGGAAGACCGGGGGATGTGGATGTTCACCCGCTACGCCGAGGTGGAGCTGGTGCTCAAGGACCTGCGCTTCAAGAAGGATATCCGCACGCTGCGCCCTCAGGACAATGACCTCCCCCAGATGCTCTCCACCGACCCGCCCGACCACACCCGGCTGCGGGCACTGGTCAGCCAGGCTTTTACCCCTGGCGTGGTGCGGAACCTCGAGCCCCACATCCGAGACATCGTGAACCATTTGCTAGAACGGGTCAAAACCCAAGGGGAACTCGAGCTGATGCGCGACTTCGCCATGCCCCTCCCGGTCATCGTGATCGCCGAGCTGATGGGGGTGCCGATGGAGGACCGCGAGCAATTCCGCGGGTGGAGCACCCACTTCGCCCTCGGCAACGACGCGGTATCGGCCAGCAAGGAGGCCCAGGAGCGTGCCCAGGCTGCTATCTTCGCCCTGGGCGATTACTTCCGCCAGCTCATCGCCAAGCGCTATCAGAACTCCCAGAACGACCTCATCAGCAGCCTCATCGCCGCTCGCTCGCCGGGCCAGCACTCCGGGGGCAAGCTCACCCCGGAGGAGCTCATCGGCACCTGCATCCTGCTCCTGATCGCCGGGCACGAGACCACCGTCAACCTGATCGGGAACGGAACCCGGGTCCTCCTCGAGCACCCCGACCAGCTCGAGCGCCTGCGCCAACACCCCGAGCTGATGGAGACGGCGGTGGAGGAGATGCTGCGCTACGACGCCCCGGTGCAGCGCTCTACCTTTCGCTTTGCCGGGGAACGGGTCGAGGTCGCCGGACAGGTGATCGAGCCCGGCCAGCAGGTGAGCGCGGTGATCGGCTCGGCCAACCGCGACCCGGAAATCTTTTCCCAGCCGGAGAGATTCGACGTGGCGCGAACCCCCAACCGGCACCAGTCGTTCGGGCGGGGGATTCATTTCTGCCTGGGAGCCCCACTGGCCCGGCTCGAGGCCCGCGTAGCCTTCCAGGGTTTGCTCGAGGCGTTCTCCAAGCTGGAGTTCGCGGGAGAACCGGTCCGCCGCCCCGCCACCATGTTCCGTGGGCTCGAGCGCTTCCCGATCCGCTTGGCTTAGCCGCGGTCCTCCCAAGTGCCCAGCATCCTCCGCAGCAGCACCACCTGCCCCAGGTGGTAGGCGTTGTGGTTGGTGATCAGGAGGATCGCGGCCAGCTTGCTAAACCCCTTCCAGGCCGGAACCTCCTGTTGGGCGACGCCGGGGTCGGCGGCGAGGGTGGAGAGGGTCTCGAGGTCGCTCAAAAATTGGCGGACCTCGATGTCCAAGGCTTCCTGGCTGGGCGCTTCGGGGTGGGCCGGGTAATCCGCTTCGGCCCGGTGTTGGGGTTTTTCCCCTTGCAAGGCCATCAGGGTAGCCTCCTGCCAGTAGTTGAGGTGCCACACCAGTTGCCAGATGGAGTGCGGCGACCCGGCAGGGCGCTGGCTGGCGGTCGGGGCGTCCAGGCCGCAGAGGGCCTTCGCGTACTCGGCGAAGGCATTTTTGCCGTAAACCGCGTCCTTCAGGGCTTGCTCGGGGGTGATCACGCCTCGAATCATAAGCCTGCTCGGGCGGCGATCCGTCAACCGAACGGTGGAATGAGGCGGCTCGCCGATGAGCTAGCCGGGGCGGGTCGCGGCTCGAGCCTTGCGGAATGAAAAACCCTCCCGCAAGAGGAGGGATAGAGAGTCGCCAGGACTCAGGCTTGGATACGGGCCGGGCCGGGCTGGGGGATCACTTCGGTCCGGGCGCCCTGCTGGATCCCCAGCAAAAAGCCCATCTTCATCAGCGAGATGATCTGCTCGGTTTGGCCGGATTTGACCAGTTGGTCCACGTACTCCGCCAGGTCCGGGGGGAAAGGCATATGCTGCAAGGCTTCGCGGTTGGCCTCGATCATGTGTTGAATCCACTCGAGCGGCGTCATACCTACCTAACAATATAACACTCAAGTTTCCTGATAGATGGTCTTACGCACCATTGGGAAAAGGAGCTGGGGCGAATACAGGATTCGCCCCTACGGGTTGATTGTCGGGAGGGTCGGTCCAGAACAATCGAGCAAGCAGCGCCACGCGGAGGCGCGGAGATTATGCCTGTTCGAGCGCTTCCTTCTTCCCCTCGCCCTCGGGGGTTCCCGCCGGGTAGAGCCCGTTGAAGCAGGCCAGGCACACCGGCCCCCCCACCGCCCGGCGCACCCCCCCCTCGGAGAGGAAGTGAAGCGAGTCGGCTCCGATCAGCTCGCGGATCTGCTCAATAGAGTGGGTGGAGGCGACGAGTTCCTTGCGGGCGGCGGTGTCGATGCCGTAGTAGCAGGGGTGCTTGATGGGTGGCGAGGAGATCCGCACGTGGACCTCGGTGGCCCCAGCGTCGCGCAAGAGTTGCACGATCCGGCCCGAGGTGGTCCCGCGCACGATGGAATCGTCCACCAGCACCACCCGCTTGCCGCGCACGGCGGGGGTGGGCGCCAGCTTGAGCTTGGTCTTGAGGTCGCGCAGCTCCTGGGTGGGTTGGATGAAGGTGCGCCCGGCGTAGGGGTTTTTGTAGAGCCCGTAGTCGAAGGGGATGCCGGAGGCACGGGAATACCCGATCGCCGCCCCGATGCCCGAATCCGGCACCGGGACCACCACGTCGGCTAGGGCGGGGGCCTCGAGCGCCAGTTGTTCGCCCATCCGCACCCGGCTCTCGTGGGTGCCGATGCCGTCCAGCGTGGAGTCGGCGCGGGCGAAGTAGATCCACTCGAAGGCGCAGGGGGTGGGGGAGGGCTCGAGGACCTGCATCGAGCGCAGCTCGCCCCCTTCCACCCACACCAGTTCACCGGGCCGGACATCCCGCACGAACTCCGCCCCCAGCAAGGTCAGCGCCGGGGGTTCCGAGGCGAAGACCCAGCCGCCGTTTGGCAAGCGCCCGATAACCAGCGGGCGCACCCCGTTCCCGTCGCGCAGGGCCAGCACGGTCTGGCGGTCCATCAGCACCACGCTAAAACCGCCCTTGAGTTCGCGCATCGAGCGGGCGGTGGCCTCGATCAGGTTGAGTTTGGCGTAGCGGGCGATGAGGTTGATCATCACCTCGGTGTCGTTGGTGGTCTGGAAAACCGCGCCGTGCTCGAGGAGTTGCTGGCGAATCTCCATCGCGTTGACAAAGTTGCCGTTGTGGGCGATGGCGAGAATGCCCTTGGAGGAGCGCACGTTCAAAGGCTGCGCGTTGAAGCGCAGGTTCGAGCCGGTGGTGGAGTAACGGGTGTGCCCGATGCCCAGGTTGGCCCCCGCAACCCGCAGCCGCTCCATCCGGGCCTCGTCGAAGACCTGGGTGACGAGACCCAAATCCTTTTCGATCACCAGGTCTTTACCGTTGGAAACGCAGATCCCGGCGGCCTCCTGCCCCCGGTGCTGGAGCGCGAAAAGCCCCAGTTGCAGCATCCCCGCCACGTCCACCGGCTCCGGGCTCCACACCCCGATGATGCCGCATTCCTCGTGGGGTTTGTCAGCCCGGTCATACGGCGTACGCTCTACGTCGTACGCTCCAAAATCTTTAGCGTTCGGCGTTCGGCTTTCGACGTTCGACGGCGCGAAGCGCCTCACGGCAACACCTCCCGCAAGGGAGCTTCCCAGACCGACTTTAGCTCGTTCACGCCCCATTTTAGTTGCGTGCGGGGCAGCAGGACTGTGAGTTCAGACCCGCCGGTCTGCCCCAGGATTCGGTACTTGAGACCGGAAAGCTCGAGGAGCCGCGTCGCCTCGTGCAGCTTCGCCTGGTTGACCGTGAAGAGGATGCGGCTGGGGGCTTCCCCGAAGAGGAGGGCATCGGGGCGGTCTTGCTCGCGGATCTCGACCGTGGCCCCGACCGAGTAGGGGAAGGTCATCTCGGCCAGGGCCACGGCCAGCCCGCCCTCGGCTACGTCGTGCGCGGTGCGGGTGAGGTCCAGATAGATCAGTTCGCGAATGGCGGCCTGGGTTTTGGCCTCGCGCCCTAGGTCGAGCCGGGGCGGGTTTCCGGCCTCGAGCTTCTGGGTCACCCATAGGTACTCCGAAGCCCCCAACTCGCCCAGCGGCTCCCCGATCAGCACGATAAACTCTCCCGCTTTCTTGAAGCCTTGCTCGGCGCGTTTCTCCAGGTTCTCCAGGAGGCCCACCACCCCCACCATCGGCGTGGGCGGGATGCGGTAGCTGGGGCCTTCGTTGTAGAGCGAGACGTTGCCCGAGACCACGGGGATCCCCAGCGCCCTCGAGGCCTCCGCGAGCCCGCTGATGGTCTCGGAAAGCTCGTAGTAGCCGTGCGGGGTCTCGGGGTTGCCGCAGTTGAGCCCGTCGGTGTAGGCCAAGGGCCTGCCACCGACCACACTCACATTGCGGGCGGCTTCGGCCAGGGCGTGCATGGCCCCGAGCCTCGGGTGCAGCTTGGAGTAGCGCGGGTTGGCATCCACCTTGACCGCGATGGCCCGGCCCGTGCCCTTGATGCGGAGGATCGCCGCGTCGCCTTTGCCGGGGACCAGCGCGGTGTTGGTGCCGACCTGCTGGTCGTAGCGCTCGAAGACCGGGGTCCTCGAGCACAGGTTGGGCGAGGAGAGGAGCTGGGGAAGGATGGGCGCGAGATCGGCTGGTATGGGCAAAGCGGATAGGTCTTTGCTACGGAGCGATTGAACTTCCGGGCTCTCCTGCATCTCCCGGGTATAGGTCGGCGCGTCGGCCAGAGCGTCGGTGGGGACCTCGGCTACCACCTCACCACCCGCCTTGATGCGGAACACCGGCTCCTGGATGACCTGGGCCACCGGAACGCAGTCCAGCCCATAGTGGGCGAAGAGGGCCTCGAGTTCTTTTTCCTTCCCCGGGCGTGGCACGAAGACCATGCGCTCCTGCGATTCGGAGAGCATCAGCTCGAGGGGGTTCATCCCGGTTTCACGCTGGGGCACTTGGTCCAGGTTGAGTTCTAACCCCAGCCCCGACTTGTGCGCCATCTCCGAGAGGGAGGAGGTGAGCCCCGCTGCGCCCATGTCCTGTACGCCTTCGACGAGGTCTCGCTGGATGGCCTCGAGGGTCCCTTCCATCAGCAGTTTGCCCAGGAAGGGGTCTCCGACCTGCACGTTGGGCCGTTTGGCTTCGTTGTTCTCGGAAAGCTCCTCGCTGGCGAAGGCTGCCCCGCCGATCCCGTCGCGCCCGGTTTTGGCCCCGGCGTAGTAGACCGGACGGCCCAGGCTGGCCCGGCTTTTCTTGAGTTCGTCGGTTCTCAGGAGGCCCACGCACATGGCGTTCACCAGCGGGTTTTCCTGGTAGTCGGGGTGGAAGTAGACCTCGCCGGCCACGGTGGGAATCCCGATGGCGTTGCCGTAGTGGGCGATCCCGCCGACCACGCCGCCCACCAGATAGCGGGTGCGCTGCCCTTCGTGGCCCTCGAGCTTCCCGAAGCGGAGCGAGTTCAACAGGGCGATCGGCCTGGCCCCCATGGCCATGATGTCGCGAATGATCCCGCCCACGCCGGTTGCGGCACCCTGCACCGGCTCCACCGCCGAGGGATGGTTGTGCGATTCGATCTTGAAGGCCACCGCGTAGCCCTCGCCGATGTCCACCACACCCGCGTTTTCTCCCGGGCCTTGCAACACTGCGGGGCCTTCCTTGGGCAGCATCCGCAGGAGCGGGCGAGAGTTCTTGTACGAGCAGTGCTCGCTCCACATCACCTTGAAGAGGTAGAGCTCGAGCCGGTTCGGCTCCCGCCCCATCCTCCGCACGATCTCGCGGTACTCCTGAGGAGGGATACCGGTTTCTTTGAGCATGGCCTCGGCGCTGGTGCTGATGGGGGTCAGGGTCTCTTCCATAAGGGTCTAGGGGTCTAGAGTCTAGGGCAACGGTGCGAAGCGTTAAGCTCTCGACCCACCCTCAGCCCGCGAGAGCAACTCCACGAGTTGCAGGTGGTTGGCTACCTTGGCGGTGGGCTCGGGCCCGCCGTTGAGGTAGCGGTGGCCGGTGTACTGCACCGCCCAGGGGTAACCGGCGGCGAAGGCCCCGGCGATGTCGGTGCGGGGGATATCACCGATGTGCAGGGCGGTTTGCGGCTCCACGCCCATGTCGTCGAGGGCCGCCATGAAGGCTTCGCGGCGGGGTTTGACCGAGCCGGTCTCGTCGGAGAAGGAAAGCCCGGTGAAGTAATCCAGGAGCCCGTGCCGTTTGAGGTGTTCGCGCAGCAGGCGGCCCGGGGTCACCCCGGTGTCGCAGACGATGCCCAGGGTGTGGGTCTTAGCCAGCCGAGGCAGGGCTTCTTTGACGCCCGGCAGGGGGATCAGATCGAAGCCTAAGGAGGTCTCCTCGAGCTTCCGGGCGGTCAGGGCCATCAAGCCCTCGTCGGATTTGACCCCCAGCAGCTTGAAGATGTGGCCCACGCGGTCATAGACGGTCATGACCTGCTCGGCCTTCCAAGCGTCGTCGAAAGCCAACTGAGCCTGGCGGTAGGCTTCCCGAACCTGCCCCTCGTCGGCGGGGGTGCCCGCTTCCGAGAGGGCGTCGAGCAATACCTCGTAACGCGCGCTCAGAATATCCTGTGCGGAATTCGGGTTTTCCATGAAGAGGGTGCCCCAGAAGTCGAAGGTGATGGCTTTCGGGTTCATGTGTCCTCCTTAGGGGAGCGAGGTCGGCCAGGGTGGAGAGCCACTCTCCCCACACTCCCTGCTGGCGGCCTGCGCTCCCCACTTCACGCCACAATCTCCAAGGCTCGTTTCAGGCTCTCGAAGAGCCCTTGGCCGTCCACCGAGCCCAGCACGTCCTCCACCGCCCGCTCGGGGTGCGGCATCATGCCCAGCACGTTGCCGCGCTCGTTGACGATCCCCGCGATATCGGCCAGGCTCCCGTTGGGGTTGCCGCCCTGACCCTGGTGCTCCACGTAGCGCAACACCACCTGGCGGCCCTCCTCGAGCCGCTCCAGCGTTTCCTCATCGGCGTAGTAGCGCCCCTCACCGTGGGCGATGGGAAGCCTTAGGATCTGCTTCGGTTGGTAGACCGAGGTGAAGGGCAAGTCATCGCGCTCTACGCGCACCAACACCTCCTTACAGGTGTAGTGCAAGTTGGTGTTGGCGAGCAAGGCTCCGGGCAGCAGCCCCGCCTCGGTGAGGGCCTGGAAGCCGTTACAGATCCCCACCACTGGGTAACCTCGGTCGGCCAGGCGTTTGACCTCGGCCATCACCGGCGAGAACTTGGCCAGGGCCCCGGCCCGCAGGTAGTCGCCGTAGGAGAAGCCCCCCGGCAGGAACACCGCCGAGTACCCCTCGAGGTTCCCCTGGGTATGCCAGACCAAGTCAGTCCCCAAGCCGCTGCGCTCCAAGGCCCACTGGGTATCCCGGTCGCAGTTGGAGCCGGGGAAGACGATCACCGCGATTTTCATGACGAGCCCCTTCGGGGCTGCTTATCGCGGATCGCGGATCGCGGATCGCAGAAAATTTTTTTGCAATAAGCGAGTCTCGCGCTTCGCATTACCCCACCTCCTGCAAAGCCTTTAGTGCTTCGAGGGTGTAAACCTCCATCACCGGGTTGGCCAGGGCCTTGGCGATGGAGAGGGCGGTTTCTTTAGCCTCGGCTTCGCTCTTGGCCTCGAGTTCCATCTCGAGCACCCGCCCCACCCGGACGTGTTCGACCGGGTAGTTCAAGCCTTTGAGCACGCCCTCCACAGCCCGCCCTTGGGGGTCCAAGATGCCCTCTTTGAGTTCGATCAGGATGGTCGCATGAAACTTCACGCCTGTCCTCCCGTCACCCGCCGCAAGACCTCCTGGTATGCCTCTTCGACCCCGCCCAGGTCGCGGCGGAAGCGGTCCTTGTCCATCTTCTCGCCGGTTTCCACCTCCCATAGCCGCATGGTGTCGGGAGAGATCTCGTCCGCGAGCACGATGGTTCCTTTTTCGCCTTGGGGGAGGCCCGGTGGGTCGAGCCGCCCGAACTCGAGCTTGAAGTCGATGACCTCGAGGCCCCGCTTCAGGAAGAACTCCCGCAGCAACTCGTTGACCCGCAAAGCCAACTCCTTGATCCGGGAAAGCTCGCTTGCGGTAGCCAAACCTAAAGCCAGCACCGCGTCGTCGTAGATGAGCGGGTCGCCTAAGGCGTCGTTCTTTAGCGAGAGCTCCACCAGAGGCTTCTTGAGGTGGGTGCCTTCCTCCACCCCGTAGCGCTTGGAGAACGTACCGGCGGCCCGGTTGCGCACGATGACCTCGAGCGGGACGATCTCCACCTGCCGTACCAGCATCTCCCGCTCGGAGAGTTCGCGCACGAAGTGGGTGGGGATGCCATTAGCCTCCAAGTAGCGGAACAGCTCGGACGAGACCCGGTTGTTGACCACGCCTTTCCCCCCGATCTGGGCCCGCTTCTGCCCGTTGAAGGCGGTGGCGTCGTCTTTGTAGTAGACCCGGTAGGTCCCGGCCTCCGGCCCCGGATAGACGATCTTGGCTTTACCCTCGTAGAGTTTTTCCATGTTTTCCCTTTTGAAAACCACACCCTTCCGGGCTAGAAGTCCTGCTGCCCGGCTGATCTCGTCTGCTTCACCCCCGATTTCAACGGACCAAGGCTTGGGGTCGTTCGCCGATTGGCCTTAATTCTACCCCAAGCGGGCAGTTCTAAAGAAAGGCTGTCCAGGGTTCGGGCTATAGATTTCATAGCTCGAGCCCGCCCGGTTAGCGGGTCCACTCACAGGCCGAAGCGGGCATAGATCGCATCCACGTGGCGCAGGAAGTAGGCCGGGTCGAAGGCTTTCTCCAGTTGCTCGCCCTGGAGGGGGTTCTGGGGGTCGGTTTCCAGCAGTTCGCGGAAGGAAACCCCCTGCTCCCAGCTCTTGAGCGCGTTGCGCTGCACGACCTCGTAGGCGGCGGTGCGGTCCATCCCCGACTCGATGAGGAACCCCAGGACCCGCTGGGAGTAGACCAGGCCCCGGGTCAGCTCGAGGTTCCGCCGAATGTTGTCCTCGTACACCACCAGGCCCTCGAGCAGGCGTCCCAGCCGCCGCAGCATGTAGTGGGCCAGGGTGGTCGAGTCGGGCAGGATGACCCGCTCCACCGAGGAGTGGCTGATATCCCGCTCATGCCAGAGGGCCACGTTCTCCAGTTCGGCCTGCAAATTCGAGCGCAGCAGCCGGGCCAGACCAGAGATGTTCTCCAGGCTCACCGGGTTTTTCTTGTGGGGCATCGAGGAGGAGCCGGTCTGGCGGTAGCTGAAGGGCTCTTGAGCCTCCAGGACTTCGGTGCGTTGCAGGTGGCGGAGCTCCACCGCGATGCGCTCGAGGTCGGCCCCCAGGATGGCCAGCGCGCTCATCAGCTCGGCGTGGCGGTCGCGCGGCACGACCTGGGTTGAGACCGGCTCGACCTTCAAGCCCAAGCGCTCGGCGACGTGAGCCTCGATTTGGGGCTCGAGGTGGGCGTAGTTCCCCACGCTCCCCGAGAGCATGGCCACCCCGATCCCCTCCCTGGCCCGCAGGAGCCGTTCCTCATCACGCAAAAGCGCGGCGTAGAAGCTCAGAAACCGCAGCCCGAAGCTGGTCGGCTCGGCGTGGACCCCGTGGGTGCGGCCCACCGCCGGGGTGTGCTTGTAGCGCACTGCCAGGCTCTTGAGCGCGTTTTGCACCCTCCGCAGTTCGGTCTCGATGAGCCGCAGGGCTTCTTGCAGGACGATGTTCTGGGCGGTGTCTACCACATCGGTGCTGGTGAGCCCCAGGTGCAGCCAGCGGGCTACTTCTTGGTCGCTTAGGTTTGCGACTTCGCCGCTCGCTGGGATGCCCTGGGTCCATTCGGTGAGCGCCCGGGTAAAGGCCACGATGTCGTGCCGGGTCTCGGCCTCGATCTCGTCCACTCGCCGGGCGAAGACCTCGTTGATGGGGTTGCGCTCGAGCGCCGCGTGTAACCGCTCGGCGATTCCCTTTGGAACCACGCCGAGGTCTTCCCAGGCCTCGAGGGCCAGCCGCTCCACCAAGGCCCAGGCTTGGTACTTGCGGGCCTCGCTCCACAGGGCTTTCATCTCGGGGGTCTGATAGCGCTCGATCATGCGCTCACCCCCACCTTCGGCTCCTCTCGCGGTTTCGAGAGAGGGCGTAGCGAAGCCGAGGTTGCTTGCATCGGTTGGGGGGTGATAGCCAACCCGCCGGGCAGACTCGCCCGGCGGGCACACTCCTCCGTTACAAAGAATTGGGGGAGATCAGTTCGGTATCCGCGCACTCCGCATCACTTGCCATCCTTCGCCGCTTCACCGAACGGCCTGGTGGATGACCCTGCGAGCCTACCATGCAGGATGAACTGCCCGCAATCACCTCTTGGAGAGCAGGGTGATGAGCTGTTGGAGATTCTCGGCGGCCCGGCCTTCTTTGAAGGGGTTGAAGGGTTTGCCCTGGAGGATGGCCTGGAACAGCCCGCCGCGCGGACTGCCCTGGCGGTTGCCGCCGTTTTGCCCGCCCGGCCCGCCCGGCCCGAAAAAGCCGCCCCCGCCCTGGCCCTGCTGACCCTGTTGGGCCCGTTGACGGGCTTCTTGTTGCCGTTTGAGCTGGGTCTCGTCCATCCACTTGAGCTGGGCCGGGGTGAGGATGCTGTCCTCGATGTTCGAGAGGATCTTGTTGGCGTCGGCGGGTTTGAGATCGGAGCGACTTTGCAGGTCTTTGAGGATCGGCAAAAGCTTCTGGGCCTGGGCCTTGCTGAAGGCCAGCCCCTTCTGGGCGTCCACCTCGGCGAGCATACGGATGCTCGAGGTCAGGTCGAAGACCGGGCGGTACTCCTGGAACTTCTTCTGCATTTCGGGGGTGAGATTGGGCGGCCCGCCGGGGCCTGGTTGGGCCAGCACAGCGCCGAGGGCTAAGACCACCAAGAGGGCTAGAAACCTGTGCATGATCTACCTCCTGAACACGGGTCGAGGGCTGAGATTTTAGCCCTCGACCCTAGGCGGTTCCTACTCGTACCGCAGTGACTCCACTGGGTCTAAGCGAGCCGCCCGGCTCGCCGGATAGAAGCCGAAGAAGATGCCCACCACCGCCGAGAACAAGAAGGCCACCAGGATGCTGCTGGGGGAGAAGACCGGGGTGATGCTGAGCAAGTTGCCGACCCCTCGAGCCAACCCCAACCCCGCCAGAATCCCCAGCACCCCGCCGCCCACCGAGAGCACCACCGACTCCACCAAAAACTGGGTGAGGATGTCGCGGGGTTTGGCCCCCAGGGCCTTGCGGATGCCGATCTCGCGGGTGCGCTCGGTTACGCTCACCAGCATGATGTTCATGATCCCGATGCCCCCCACCAACAGGCTGATCCCGGCCACCCCACCCAGGAAGAGGGTCAGGGTCTGGGTGACCTGGTTCACCGAGGCCAGGGCGTCGGCCTGATTCTGCACGTTGAAGTCGTAATCGTCGGGACTGGTCTTCTTGTGCCGGGTCGCCATCAGGTCGGTGATCGCGTTCTGCAAGTCCTTGAGCGAGTTTTTATCCAGGCCCTGCACGTAGACCTGGCTGACGGTGGGCTCGCCCCGGTTGTTGCTGCGGCCCAGCCGCTGCTGATAGGTGGAGAGCGGGATCAGGATCTGGCTGTTGGGGCTGGCAAAGCCGGAGTTGCCTTTATCGGGCAACACCCCCACCACGGTAAAGGAAATCCCGGCGATGCGGATCTTCTGCCCGATGGGGTCGGTCCCCTCGAACAAATCCTGAGCCACCTGGTAGCCGATCACCGCCACCCGTTTGCGCCCCTGGTTATCGGCCTCGGTGAAGAAGCTGCCCTTCTCCGGCTGGGCGTTGCGCACGCTGGCATAGGCCGGCCAGGTCCCGATGATGGTAGCGTTCATGTTGTTGGCCCCGAACTTGACCTGCTGACCCCCCTGGGCCACCGGGGCCAGACCGGCAATCTGGCTGGCAAACTGGGTCTGGATGGCCTGGGCATCCTTGAGGGTGATGGTCTGGCCGGGGCCACCCCGCACCAATCCTGGCGGCCCGCCCCGGAAGCCGCTCCCGCTCGAGACCGTGAGCAGATTGGTCCCCAAGCTCTCCAAAGAGCGGGTGATGTTGGCCGTGGAGCCCTGCCCCACCCCGGTCAGGGCGATCACCGCGGCCACCCCGATGATCACCCCCAGAGCAGTCAGGATCGAGCGCAAGGGGTTCCCCAGGATGGCCCGCCAGGCGATGCTCACCACCTGCAAGGGGTTCATCCCGGCCAGGGAGCTACGGGGTTTGGCGGGGTGGGTTTGCGGGACGTCTCGAGCGGGGTTCATAACCTCACCGGATTGTTGGGGTAGGTCCTCTTTGGGCTTTCCGCCTGCAACCTCCAGCTCTTGGCGTTCGCCATCACGCCACACCCCCCACCGGACGTTTGCGATGGCGGTTGGGCTGATCCGACTCGAGCATTCCGTCGCGGATCCGCACGATCCGGCCAGTGTAGTCGGCGATGTCGGCTTCGTGGGTGACGATGATGACGGTGGTGCCTTCATCGTTGAGTTCCTGGAACAAGCTCATCACATCCACCGCGGTCTTGGAGTCGAGGTTGCCAGTGGGTTCGTCAGCTAAGAGGATCGCCGGGCGCATGGTGAGGGCCCGGGCCACCGCTACCCGCTGCTTTTGCCCGCCGGAAAGCTGGGAGGGGAAGTGATGCTCCTTGCCCGCCAGGCCTACTTTCTCGAGGACCTCCAAGGCTCGCGCTCGCCGCTCGGGGGCCGCTACCCCGGCATAGGTGAGCGGGACTTCGACGTTCTCCAGCACGCTCAGCCGGGGCAGCAGGTGGAAGGCTTGAAAGACGAAGCCGATCTCCCGGTTTCTCGCTTCGGCGCGTTCGTTCTCGGTCAGGATGGTCACATCCTCCCCAGTCAGCACATAGGTTCCGGCGCTGGGCCGGTCGAGGAGCCCGATGATCTGCATGAGGGTGGTCTTGCCCGAGCCGGATGGCCCCATCAATGCCACCATCTCGCCCTCGTTGATCTCGAGCGATACGCCTTTGAGGGCCTCGAACTCGATCTCGCCCATGCGGTAGACCTTGCGGATGCCCTCGAGGGAGACCACCGACTTCACCGCTCACCTCCTAGGGGGATGCGCAAACCGCCCGAGTTGTTGCGGCTGGTGGAGGTGGTCTGGGCGCGGGCCGGTAGGATCACGGTCTGGCCCGGCTGCAACCCGCTCTTGATGACCTGGTTGGTCCCGTCGTCCGGCCCCAGCTCGACCCGTAGGGTTTCGCTGGTTCCATCGGGCTTTCGCACGTCCACGTATGCCCGATTGCGCACGGTCTGCACGGCCCGCTTGGGGATGATGATGGCATTGGGGATCTCCTGGATGAGGATTTCGCCCTCGGCGGTCATGCCCGGGCGGAGCCTGCCATCGGGGTTGGGCACGTTGACGGTCACGTAGAAGACCGCGATATTCGAGACCACCGTGGCGCTCGGGCTGATGGCGGTGACGGTGCCGGGGAAGGTCTCGTTGCTGAAGGCGTCGAGGGTCACGTCTACTTTTTGCCCCACCTTGACCTGCGAGATCTCGGTCTCGTCGATCTGTACCGGCAGATCCACGCTCGAGGCGTCGATGATGGTGAGCAAAGCGTTGCTGCCGCTGACGTTGGCGCTCACCCCCACCCCGCCCACTTGGGCGTTCACCGCCGACACTGTGCCGCTAAAAGGGGCGTAGAGCTTGGTGTTGGCCAGATCTTGCTGGGCGTTCTTGAGGGTCAGGGCGGCTTGGTCTACCGCCAGTTGCAGGTTGCGCAGGTCCTGGGCGTTGCTGGTCTGTTTGAGCGGGAGCGAGTTGCGGGCCGTCTCGAGTGCCACCCGGGCACTCTCGAGCTGGGCCTGGGCCTGCTCCACCGCGCGCTGGGCGCTGGAAAGCTCCTGCTGGGTAGCCCCCCCGGCGGCATAGACCCGCTGGGTGGAGGCGAGGTTGGCGCGGGCACTCTCGAGCTGGGTCTGGGCGCTGGCATAGGCGGCCTGGGCGCTGGCGATGGCCTGCTGCTGGCCGGCGAGCGAGGTGCTCTGGGAAGCGCGGGCGCTCTCGAGCTGGGCTTGGGCTTTTTGCAGGGCCAGCCGGGCGTTATCCACCGTGCGCTGGTAGCTGGTGGGGTCAATCCGCACCACCAGTTGGCCCTTGGTCACGTGATCGCCCACCTTGGGCAAGTAGGTAATCGTGCCCTGCACCTGGGCCTTGAGGTCCACGGTCTGGTGGGCACTTAAGGTTCCCGGCCCGCTCACCGAGACCCGGAAGGTCTCCCGGGTAACGGTGGCGGTCTCCGGGCCCGAGGCGGTCTGGGTTTGCGCCGTCGTGGGGCGGCGTAACAGCACGATCGCCGTCCCGATGCCAGCCAAGACGATCAGCAGGAGCAACCACCGCCCCCAACCCCATCGCCGGTTTCGACTGCGCTTGATCTGGGCTGCACTCATGAACGGTCTCCGTTTCCAGTTTCTATTGTGGGTGCCTAATGGGTAGAGCCATGCAATGAATCGTGTAGTTTTTGTGAAGACTCCTAGGGTGTGGCGGCCCGCACCAGCCCGGTGAAATCCTGCCCTGCCGCCACCGAGAAAGCCGCCAGGGCTTTCCAATAGCTATCTTGGGCTTGGATCAGGCTGTACTGGGTGCTTTTGAGCGAGACCTGATCGGTCTGGAGCTGCACCGCCGAGATGGTGCCCGCTTTCAGGGCCACCTGATCCTGATCCACCACCTTCTGCGCGTTGGCGACGTTGGCTTGGGCCAGGGCGATGCCCTTGAAGGCGTTCGT
>DASTSL010000142.1:0-4039 GCA_035760705.1 Meiothermus sp.
ATATTTACCGTAACCGCCCTAGGCGGCGCCGAATACGCTGAACTCTGGATAGCTCTGCAAGTCGACCGGTCACCCCATCCGACCACAAAGCCTCCCCAACCCTGGGGAGGCTTTGCTGAGCGGTACGGAATCGCACGCTGAAATTCAGTCCGCCGCCACCTGTACCTTCTGCACGATCTCGGGGATCTTGAGCAAGAAGGCCCCGGTGGGGCTCCCGGCCTTCTGCGCGACCATCTCCGGGGTTCCCTCGGCCACGATCTCACCGCCCCGGGCCCCGCCCTCCGGCCCCAGGTCCACCACCCAGTCGGCGGTTTTCACCACGTCCATGTTGTGCTCGATCACCACCACGGTGTTGCCCGCGTCCACCAGCCGGTGGAGCACCGCCAGCAGCTTGGACACGTCCTCGAAGTGCAACCCAGTGGTGGGTTCGTCGAGGATGTAAAGGGTGCGCCCGGTGGCCTTGCGCCCCAGTTCGGTGGAGAGCTTGATGCGCTGGGCCTCGCCGCCCGAGAGGGTGGGGGAGGGCTGACCCAGCTTCATGTAATTGAGGCCCACGTCCACCATCAGTTGCAGCTTGCGGGCGATGGTGGGGACGTTCTGGAAGAACTCCAACCCCTCCTCCACGGTCATGTCCAGCACGTCGGCGATGCTCTTGCCCCGCAGCTTGACCTCGAGCGTCTCCTTGTTATAGCGCTTGCCCTTGCACACGTCGCAGGGCACGTAGAGGTCGGGGAGGAAGAGCATCTCGATCTTGACCGTGCCGTCCCCGCCGCAGGCCTCACAGCGCCCGCCCTTGACGTTGAAGCTGAAGCGCCCGCCCTGGTAGCCGCGTTTACGGGCCTCGGGGGTCTTGGCGAAGAGTTCGCGGATCTCGTCGAAGATGCCGGTGTAGGTGGCGGGGTTGGAGCGCGGGGTGCGCCCGATGGGTGACTGGTCGATCTCGATGACCTTGTCGAGGTGTTCTATGCCCTCGAGCCCGCTGAACCTTCCGGGGATGCTCTTGGCCCGCATCAGGTCGCGCGAGAGGGCTGCGTAGAGGATGTCGTGGACCAGGGTGCTCTTGCCCGAGCCGGAGGGCCCGGTGATCGCCACGAACTTGCCCAGCGGGACCCGCAGGTCGATGTTCTTAAGGTTGTGCTCGCGGGCCCCCTTGACGGTGAGCCACTTGCCGTTGCCCTTGCGCCGCACCGACGGCACCGGGATGTGCTTTTCGCCGCGCAGATAGGCCCCGGTGAGGCTTTTGGGGTTGTTCATGATGTCCTCGAGTTCCCCCTCGGCCACCACGTTTCCCCCGTGGACCCCGGCCCCCGGCCCCATGTCGATGATCCAGTCGGCGTCGCGCATGGTCTCCTCGTCGTGCTCAACCACCAGGAGGGTATTGCCCAAATCGCGCAGCTTTTTGAGGGTTCCGATCAGGCGCAGGTTGTCGCGGGGGTGCAGCCCGATGCTGGGCTCGTCCAGCACGTACAAGACCCCGGTCAGGCCAGAACCTACCTGGGTGGCCAGGCGGATGCGCTGGGCCTCGCCACCCGAGAGGGTGTTGGCCCCGCGGTCCAGGGTGAGGTAGTCGAGGCCCACGTCCTCGAGGAAACCCAAGCGGCTATGCACCTCGCGCAAAATCGGCAGGGCGATCTGGTGCTGCATCGCGTTCAGCTCGCGCGGCTCCTGCGGCTCGGCCAGCCCCTCCAGGTGGATGCGGTGAACCTTCATCCGCTCGGCCTCTTCCAGCGCCCGACCCTCCACCACCGCCTCGAAAAAGCGCTTGGCCTCGCGTACCGGTAGGTTGGAAGCCTCGGCGATGTTGAAGCTGCCCACCCGCACGCTCAGCACCTCGCGTTTGTAACGGGTCCCGCCGCAGGCGGGGCAGGCTTTGAGGCTCATGTAGGCTTCCAAGGCTTCGCGCAACCCCTCCGACTCGGTCTCGTTGTAGCGGGACTCGAGCCAGGGGATCACCCCTTCGTAGCTCACCGTGAAGCGCAAGGTCTCGCGCCCGTTGCGTTTGAACACCACCTCGAAGGGTTCCGGCAGGCCGTAGAGCACGGCGTCTTTGGCGCTCTGCGGCAGGTCTTTGAAGGGGGTGCGCAGGTCGAAGCCGAGGTGTTCCGAAAGGGCCCGCAGCCGGTCCCAGAGATAGCCCTTGCCGGTGTCGCGGCCCTTGGCCCAGGGGATGATCGCGCCCTCGGCCAGGCTCAGCTCGGGGTTTACGATCAGGTCGGGATCGAACTCCTGTTTATAGCCCAGCCCGGAGCAGTCCGGGCAGGCCCCGTAGGGGGCGTTGAAGGAGAAGATGCGCGGCTCGAGTTCCTCCAGTACGCTCCCATGCTCGGGGCAGGCGAACTTCTCGGAGTAGAGTTCCTCGAGGCCGTCATCGGGGTAGAGGACCCGCAGCAGTCCCTCGCCGCGCAACAGGGCCAGCTCCACCGACTCGGCCACGCGGGAGCGTTCCTCTTGTTTGAGCACCACCCGGTCTACCACCAGGTCAATATCGTGTTTCTCGTACTTCTCCAGCTTGAGATCGGCGGCCTCCTCGAGGGTGTAGATGATCCCGTCCACCCGCGCACGGGCATAGCCTTCCTTTTGCAACTGCTGGAAGAGCTTGCGGTACTCGCCCTTGCGCCCGCGCACCACCGGGGCCATCAGGATGGCCTTGGTGCCCTCGGGTCGGGCGAAGAGTTTATCGGTGATCTCGCTGGCCGACTGCCGCTCGATGGTGCGTCCGCAGTGCGGGCAGTACGCCGTACCCACCCGGGCAAACAACAGGCGCAGGTAGTCGTGGACCTCGGTCACGGTGCCCACGGTGGAGCGGGGGTTGTGGGAGGTGGTTTTCTGGTCGATGGAGATCGCGGGCGAGAGCCCTTCGATGCTCTCCACCTCGGGTTTATCCATCACCCCTAAGAACTGCCGGGCGTACGAGGAAAGGCTCTCCACGTAGCGCCGCTGCCCCTCAGCGTAGATGGTGTCGAAGGCCAGGGTGCTCTTCCCTGAGCCGGAAACCCCGGTAATCACAACAAATTTCCCGCGAGGCAGCTCAACCGTGATGTTCTTGAGGTTGTGCTCGCGGGCTCCCTTGACGATGATGCGATCCATCCGAAAGAGTATAGCACCGGCGTTGGGTATCACCAAGTCTTGACCCTGCTATTCTGGCTATGTCATAATGGCGAGATTGGCTTTTTGTACCTCGTAACCGAAGAAAAACTTTTGGAGGCGGCCTTGGGTCGCCTCCGGGGTTTTAGCTCCCGCTCAGGGCAGACGGTAATAGGGGTAAGGGGGGTAGGTGTAGCCCGGTCCCCAGTACGGGGTGTAGCCGTAGTAGCCGTACAACCCGCTCCAGTAGTCGTTATCGTCCTTTTCCTCGAGCGTCGGGTTGTACTCGGGCGCCCCCATGACCCGCTGGCGGGTCTGGTCGATGTGCACGTGCTGGTCGTCGATGCGGGTGATGGCGTCCACCGGGACCAAAAATTTCTTCTCGCCCAAGCCCAAGAACCCGCCCGCCGCCACCTGTAAGAAGCGCACCTTGCTGGCGGTCTCGTCCACGAAGAGGTCATCGACGTGGCCGATTTCATCCCCGTTCTTGTCGAGCACCTTGCGGCCCCGGATGTCCTCGGCCCTGTCGGCCAGCTCGAGGTCGGAATCGCTCAGCTTGACCAGAGAGCGGGCTTTATTCGTCATCGCCATTTCGTTCCTCCTTTCGCTACTTCCCCACTTCAGGGAAGCCCGAGCCTAAGGATGGCCCATGCGGTAGGTCGAGGCGTTGGCAAGGCCACTTAAGTGCCGGGGTTAACAGCTCGGCTCATGCTTGTTAGCCCTCTATCACGAGCGGCACAGCTAAGTGGCGCCGGGGTATCACAAGGCCGCCCCCGGTTTTTGAGCGACGCAATCCCCGCATGGGCCATTATCCCTAGATCAGACATCTATAAGCTGGAGACGCTTAGCGGATCGAGAGGCTTTCTACCCACACCAGCTCGCAGGCCCCATTGCCGGTATCTTCGCGGGTCAGCGAGGTATTCCAATAAAATCCGTCGGGGGCCTTGGCGTTTAC
>DASTSL010000143.1:0-24292 GCA_035760705.1 Meiothermus sp.
TTAGCAGTTAGCGGTTGGCTTTTAGCTAAAGGCTAACCGCTAACTGCTAAAGGCATCCTTCAATCAGCCCACCCTCAGCTAAATCTCGCATCCTTGCGGCATGAGCGACGTAACCCATCCCAAGGTCAGCCGTGAGGAGGCCATTCGGGATCTGGCGAAGCGGATCAAGGGCATCCGTTTTGCCCTGCTTACCACCCACGGCGAGGGCGGGCGGCTTTTGAGCCGACCCATGACCACCATCGAGGCCGAGTTCGACGGGGAGTTGTGGTTTTTTACCGGGGCCGACACCGAGGTGGCCCGCGAGATCCAGACCCACCCCGAGGTCAACGTGGCCTATACCGATAACCAGAGTTTGTGGATCTCGGTGAGCGGCAAAGCCCACGTGCTGCGCGATGAGGCTAAGATGCAGGAGTTGTGGAACCCGGCGGTCAAGGCCTATTTCCCCGACGGCCTCGAGGACCCCAACCTGCGCCTGATCCGCATCGACGCCGAGTGGGCCGAGTACTGGGATGCCCCCGACAGCAAGCTGGTGCAGGCCTTCAACATCGCCAAGGCCGTGATCACCGGGAAGCGGGACAAGCAGGGGGAGCACGGGGAAGTCGAACTATGAAGCGGCGGATCGCGTATTGCCTATCGCGTATCGCAAAGACCTTGGCAATCTGCGATACGCGATAAGCGATATTCCCTCTCCAAGCGTGAACTAAATCCTTGCAGTCCACCGCTGCTGCCTTCATGCTGTGAGCGGAAAGGGCCGGAAGCTTCCGGCTCGTCGCGCTTATGGTCACATCCGAACTGCAAAAATCCATCGAACGCGCCCTGGAGATCGCCTTCGACCGGGGGCACGAATACGCGGGCCTCGAGCACCTCTTGCTGGCCCTCCTCGACGACGCCGACGCCAAGCGGCTGTTGCAGCGCTGCGAGGTAGACCTGCTGGCCCTGCGCGGCGAACTCGAGACCCTCCTGGCCGAACTCGAGAACCTGGCCGGGGTGCAGCCGATGCCCACCACCGCCTTCCAGCGGGTGCTCCAGCGGGCGGTGACCCAGATGCGCTCGGCGGGGCGCGACCAGGCCAACGGGGCCAACGTGTTGATCGCCATCATGGACGAGCGGCAGTCGCGGGTGTTCGGCCTCCTGGAAGACTTCGGGGTGAGCCGCTACAAGCTCACCAGCGCCATCTCGAGGGAAACCCCGCCCAGCGGCACCCAGGGCCAACCCGCCGAGCCCGAGGTGCTTCCCAGCGAAGAGGGCGGGGTCTCGCGGAACCCGCTCGAGGCCTACTGCACCGATCTCACCGCGCAGGCCAGGGCCGGGAAGCTCGATCCCCTGATCGGGCGCAAGGCCGAACTCGAGCGCATCCTCACCGTGCTCTCGCGCCGCCAGAAGAATAACCCCCTGCTGGTGGGCGATCCCGGCGTGGGCAAGACCGCCCTGGTGGAGGGGCTGGCCCAGCGCATCGTGGCGGGGGAGGTGCCCGAGGGCGTGCAGGGAGCCGAGGTCTTCGCACTCGACATGGGGGCTTTGCTCGCCGGGACCCGCTACCGGGGCGACTTCGAGGAGCGGCTCAAGGCTGTGGTCAAGGCGCTCTTGGCGAAGCCCAAGGCCATCCTGTTCATCGACGAGATCCACACCATCGTGGGGGCGGGTTCCACCACCGGCAGCGTGGTGGACGCCTCGAACCTCCTCAAGCCGGTGCTGACCGGGCAACTGGCCTGTGTGGGGGCCACCACCTATAGCGAGTACAAGCACTTCGAGAAGGACCGGGCCATCGCCCGGCGCTTCCAGAAGATCGACGTCCTCGAGCCATCCCCCCAGGAGGCCATCCAGATCCTGGAGGGGATGCGGCCCAAGCTCGAGGCCCACCACCAGCTCAGCTACACCAAACCGGCGCTCGAGCGGGCCGTCGAACTCGCTGCCCGTCACCTCTCGGATCGGCGCTTGCCCGACTCGGCCTTGGACGTGCTGGACGAGGCCGGGGCCGCCCAGGCGCTCGCCAAGAAGCGCAAGAACAAGATCGGGGTGGAGGACATCGAGGCCACCGTGGCCCGGATGGCCCGCATCCCGCCCAAGTCTCTCTCGAAGGACGACCAAGCCGTGCTGGCGAACCTCGAGGCCGAACTCTCTGGCGAGATCTACGGGCAGCCGAACGCGGTGAAGGAAGTAGCCGCTGCGATCAAGCTGGCCCGGGCCGGGCTACGCGACCCGCAGAAGCCCATCGGGGCCTATCTCTTCGCCGGGCCGACCGGGGTCGGCAAGACCGAACTCTCCCGCCAACTGGCCCTCAAGCTGGGCGTGCCGCTGATCCGCTTCGACATGTCGGAGTACATGGAGAAGCACACCGTCTCTCGGCTAATCGGCGCACCCCCCGGCTACGTGGGCTTCGAGCAGGGCGGCTTGCTCACCGACGCGGTGCTGCAAAACCCGCACTGCGTACTGCTCCTCGACGAGATCGAGAAAGCCCACCCCGACCTCTTCGCCATCCTCTTGCAGGTCATGGACTACGGCAAGCTCACCGACCACAACGGCAAGACCGTGGACTTCCGCAGCACCGTCATCATCATGACCACCAACGCCGGGGCCGCCGAGGCCAGCGAGGCCCGCATCGGCTTCTTTAGCGAAACCAAGGCTGAAGTGGCCGACGAAGCGATTAAACGGCTCTTCACCCCGGAGTTCAGGAACCGGCTCGACGCCATCGTGCACTTCGCGCCCCTTTCCCCGGAGATCATGGGGCAGATCGTGGACAAGAACCTGAAGGCGCTCGAGGCCCAACTCCGTGAGCGCAAGGTGGCGCTCACCGTCAGCCCCGAAGCCCGACAGTGGCTGGCCGAGAAGGGCTATGACCGCCTAATGGGTGCCCGCCCGCTGGCCCGGCTCATTCAGGAGCGCATCAAGAAACCGTTGGCCGATTTGATGTTGTTTGGGCCGCTCAAGAATGGGGGAAGTTTGGCGATCGGGGTGAAGGAGGGGGGGCTCGAGCTGATCTGCTAGCCCGGCACATGGGCTTCGTCGCTCTGAGGCGCGCTATAAAACCTCTCTGCGGGCACGCCCCATAACCGCGAGGCTGGGGTAGCTCAGCTTTGAATGCACCGCTGTACGAGATCGAACCCCAAGGTGTACCCGGCGTGCCGAGGAATCCCGGGCTCGCGGGAACCGAGAAACCAAGCCTTGTGATCGTACGAAGGGCTGTATAGCTCGATCTGCGCCCGCCGCCACAGGGCCTCGAGCCCTGCTCGGTCGAGGCCCTCGGCGTAGAAAGGGGCTGCGCCGCCGCGCAGTTCGGTCTCAAAATGGCAAGCCAGCTCTTCCGTCACGAGAGCCGCAGCCAAGGTTCGCCCGTATCCTGGCCCGCGGTGCCGTAGGCAGTGGTGGAACTCGTGAGCGAGGGTAGCGAGGAATTCAAAAAACCCAGATTCTTTTTGCGCGTAATATCCTCGACAGAAGTGTGGAACTGGCTGTTTAGGGGGTAACTTTACTCATCTTCCCCAGCAGCCACCGTCTCCCGCCGCCCGGCCTTCCACTCGAGCCCGGCCCACACCAAATTTTCGAGGTCGCCGTCCAGCACGTTCTCGGGGTCGTGGCGCATCTCGCCGGTGCGGTGATCCTTGATGTACTGCTTGTCCAACACGTAACTGCGAATCTGGCTGCCCCACTCGTTGGGGCGCGACTCGCCCTTGAGCCGGGCCAGCTCCTCCTGCTTCTTCTTCCACTCGATCTCAAAAAGCTTCGAGCGCAGAATGTTCATGGCGAGTTCTTTGTTTTTCTGCTGGCTGCGGGTGATCTGGCACTTGACCATGATCCCGGTGGGCAGGTGCACCACCCGCACTGCACTGTCGGTGGTGTTTACTCCCTGCCCACCCTTGCCCTGCGAGCGCATCACGTCGATGCGGAGGTCTTCGGGGTTGATCTCTACGTCCACCGATTCATCCACCTCGGGCATCACCTCGAGCGCCGCGAAGCTGGTCTGCCGCTTACCCTGGGCGTTGAACGGCGACGGGCGCACCAGCCGGTGCACCCCGGCCTCCGCCGAGAGGAGCCCGTAGGCGTTCTCGCCCCGCACGATGAACTGGGCCAGGTCAATGCCCGCTTCGGCTCCTGGTTCCACGTCCACGATCTCCACCTTGAAGCCGTGCCGCTCGGCGAAGCGGGTGTACATCCGGTAGAGCATCTCCGCCCAGTCGCAGGCTTCGGTCCCGCCCGCGCCGGGCTTGATCGTCACGATGGCGGCGTTCTCGGCGTAGGGGAAGGAGAGCAGGGTTTCGTGGTAGAGGTCTTCTAGTTCGCGGCCCGCCCGGTCCAGCTCGGGCTGCATCTCCGCGCGTTCCTCCGCGCTCATCTCCGGCCACAGCTCGAGCAAGCCTTGCAGATCGGACTCGAGCTTGCGGTAGTTGCCCACCGTCTTGCGCAGGCGGGTGGCCTCCTGGTTGACCGCTTTAGCCTCGGAAGGGTTGTTCCAGAGGTTGGGGTCGCCCAGTTTGACTTCTAGCTCTTTCAGGCGGGATTCTTTGCCAGCGATGTCAAAGATACCCCCGGAGGGCGTCGAGTCGGTGCTTGAGGGTTTCTAGGTCCATAACTTATTGAGTATAGAACGCCAAACGCCAAACGCCAAACGCTTAAACCGGCGTATCCTTGGTGGCAAGGAGGAACCCATAGACACCGACCGGGTGCTACGCGAGCACATCGTCAAGCTGTTACGCGGGGGGAGCGCCCACGCCACCTTCGAGCAAGCCGTGGCGGGCTTTCCCCTGGAGCAAATCAACGAGAAGCCCGAGCATTTGCCCTACTCGGCTTGGGAACTCCTTGAGCACCTGCGCCTCGCCCAGTGGGACATCCTGGATTTCATGGTCAATTCCGACTACGAAGAACTCAACTGGCCTGATGATTACTGGCCCTCCGAGCTGGGCAACGCCGGGTCTTGGCAGGAAAGCCTCGAGGCGTTTGCAGATGACCTCGAGACGATCTGCGCCCTGGCGCTTGACCCCAAGACCGACCTCTACACCAAGATTCCCCACGGCCTGGACCAGACCTACCTGCGCGAGTTCTTGTTGGTGGCGGATCACAACGCTTATCACCTGGGGCAGATGGTGATGCTGCGGCGGCTTTTAGAGATTTGGGGATAGGGATTTACTCACCCCAGAGCTTGACCAAGCCTCGAGCCGCCACGTTGAGCCGCTCGTCGAACGATAGGAAGCACCCCCCTTTGTTTTCGCGGGAGAGCCGCGCGGCACTTGCCAAATGCACCGCGTCGGTCCCGTGCAGGTTTCGGTTACGGGCCAGGGCGCTGGCCTCGAGGGCTAGCCTTTCGGTAAGCTCTACCCTTTCCGCCCTCGGCCAGTCCTCGAGGAACAAGCTGAACGCCTCCTGAGATTCAGAAGCGGTGATTTTTCCCTTGAGCCTCAGCCTCGAAAAGGCCGAGGCCACCTCGGGTAGACACAACACCGATAAAACTACCCCTGGGGCAGCTTCTACCGCGTCTTGCACCTGTTCGCTCTCGTTGGCTTGGCCAATCTCTCGCGAGTTGATATATAGAAAAACTAGAGCGCTGGTATCGAGGACGAGCATCACCAGCCCTCATCCCACATCTCTCGGATAATCTGCTGTACGGTTTTCCCGCCGGGCTTGCCGGAGATGGGGGCCGGTCGCCGAACGGCAAACTTGCCCTGTGAGGGGATCACCCTCAGATCAGAGGTGGGTTTTGCGATGAGCTGGCCGTCCACTACCTCGAGCGAAACCTCCGAGCCTTCCTCTAACCCCATCGTCCGGGCGATATCGCGGGGAATCCTGAGCCCCAAACTATTGCCCACCTTTTGATTTGGATGACCATAAAACCCCCCGGTGTATAACAAAATTATACGTCACGGCCACAAGAAGGGCGACCCGTCGGTCGCCCGTTCAGGAGGGATCTCGCTCAGTCCGCAGCTAGGGCCAATGCCGGCTGCTCGAAGCTCACCTTGGCCCCCAGGGCTTGCAGGCGGGCGGGCAGCTTCTCGTAGCCGCGCTCCACGTACTGCATCCCCTCGATCTTGCTCTCGCCCTCGGCGGCCAGGGCGGCCAGGATCAAAGCACCCCCAGCGCGGATATCGGCGGCCTTAACGCTCGCGCCCATCAGGGTCTTGCCGTTGATCAACAGCACCCCCTCCTTGCGGCTGGCATCGGCCCCCATGCGGGCCAGTTCACCCACATAGCCGAAGCGGTCGGGGTAGACCCGGTCGGCCACGGTGGAGGTTCCCGGCACGGTGGCCAAGTAGGCGGCGATCAGGGGTTGCAGGTCGGTGGCGAAACCGGGGTACTCGCGGGCTTCCACGCTGAAGGGGAGCGGGTTGGGGGTGGCCTCGAGCCGCACCCAGTCAGGGCCGGTTTCGATATGGTGCCCGGACTGGGCCAGCTTGTCTAAGAGGGCGTCCATGTGCTGGGGGTTGACGTGGGTCAGGGTGATCCTGCCCTTGGTGGCGGCGGTCATCAGCAGAAAGGTCCCGGCTTCGATGCGGTCGGGGATAATGCTGTAGCTTCCCCCGCTAAGGCGTTCTTTTCCGCGCACCCGCAGGATGCTGCTGCCGATCCCCTCGACCTCCACCCCGAGTATCCTCAGGAAGTAGCACAGGTCTTCGATCTCGGGTTCTTGGGCCACGTTGACCAGGGTAGCCTCGCCGCCCAGGGCCGCGGCCAGCAGGGCTTGCTCGGTGCCACCCAGGGTGGGCATGTCGAAGACCACCCGGCCCGAGGGCTTGCGAGTCTGCTGAGCGTGGAAAAAGCCGTTTTCTTCCTTGATCTCGGCACCCAGACGGGTCAGGGCCTTGAGGTGCTGGTCCACCGGGCGGGGGCCGAACTGGCAGCCGCCGGGCATCGGCACGATGGCCTCGCCTACCCGGCCCAACAAGGCGCCCATCACGATAAAGCTGGCCCGCATCTTGTCCACCAGTTCGCGGGGAGCCTCGGTGTTTTTGATCTCGGGGGTGTGCAAGTGCAGGGTGTGGCCTTCCCAGGCATAGCGGGTGCCAAGATGCGACAAAAGCTCGAGCATCACGTCCACGTCGCGTAGACGCGGAACCTCGGTGAGGGTGACGGGCTCGGGGGTGAGCAGGCTCGCCACCATGATTTTGAGGGCCGAATTCTTCGCCGGGTTGACCCGGAGCTCGCCCCTCAGCGGGATTCCACCTTGTACGACCAGCGCGCGTTCCATATATCGTGACTCCCCTAAACGATGGATCGGTTTACTTCATATGAGTATGATACTCACCGTACTCAACTTGAGCGTATACACTAGCTTTTACATTGTCAAGTATTGCTGCTTCATGCTAAAGTGAGCATACCGAGACTTCGAGACGAAGGTTGTTAGATATAAACACCTCGAGGGAAGTTAAACGGAGAATTAACCGAGCGATGCCCAAAAAAGAGAAAAAACGCCTGCAAGTGGTAATCAGCGACGACCAGGACGCCCTGTTAACCAAGGCGGCCTACGAGCTTTCGAGCCCCGAACGCCTGGTCTCGAAGTCCGAGGTAGTGCGGTTGGCAATCCAAAAGATCGCCCAGGAACTCGACGCGGGCAAAGCCGACCTGGAAGAACTGCGCAAAACGCTCGAGGAAGAGGGGCTCGAGGAGGAATGAGCCGCCCGACGCTGAACGCAAAACGCTAAACGCCAAAAGCTCTCTCCTGCTCCGCGAGAGAGCTTCGTTTTCCTATTTCTAGCCACGGAGCAAAAGACCCTCCGAAACCAGCCTCTCTAGCCTTTTCTTACCCCCGTTTCCACCGGCACCGGCTCGGGAGCCTTCTTGAGCTCTTCGCCCTGAGGGAAGGGGTGGCGGTGGTGGATGACCCGTACCGCGTAGTCGTAGGTCAGGTAGCTGTAGGCCCAGTTGGAGAGCACCAGCAATCGGTTGCGGAACCCGGCCAGGTAGTAGATGTGGACGGCCAGCCAGGTCACCCAGGCCAAGAACCCTTTGAACCTGACCCGGCCCAGCTCGGCCACGGCCTTGGCCCGCCCCAGCACCGCCAGGTTGCCCTTGTCCTTGTATCGGAAGGGCAGCTGTCGCTGTCCCCGCAGGCTGCGCAGGATGTTCCGGGCGGCCCAGGTCCCTTGCTGCATGGCGGTGGGGGCCACTTGGGGCAGGGGCCTGCCATTCACCTCGAGGTAGTTCATGTCCCCCGCCACGTACACCTCGGGGGCCTCCGGCACGAACAACTCGGGAGTGGTGGCGACCCGGTTGCCGCGCACGGTGGGGAGGCCGGGCAACGCGGCTCCCGCTACGCCCGCCGACCAGATCACCACGAAGCTGGGGATGAACTCGCCGTTTTCCAGCCGCACCCCGGCTTCGGTCACTTGGGCGACCCGGGTTTCCTTCAAAACCTCCACCCCCACCGACTTGAGGAAGTTCTCCGCGTAGCGCGACGAGCCTTCCGAGAAGGCATTGAGCAGGTGTTTCCCGGCCTCGATCAGCACGATGCGCAGTTCGGAACCCCGCAGCTCGGGGTAATCCCGGGCGACCACGTGTTTCTTGAGTTCGCCCAATGCTCCGGCCAGCTCCACCCCGGTGGGGCCACCGCCCACGATCACGAAGGTCAGCAGGGCCTTGCGCCGCTGGGGGTCGCTGGTTCGTACCGCTTCCTCGGCTGCCGAAAGCGCCCGGTCGCGCACCCGCAGGGCTTCGTCGAGGCTCTTGAGCCCGATAGCATACTGGGCTACACCGGGGATACCGAAGTCGAAGTTGCGGCTCCCGCTGCCCACGATGAGGTAGTCGTAGGGGATCGGCTGATCGTCCACGATCAGCACCTTGGCCTGGGTATCCACCCGATCAGCCCGGCCCATCACGAAGTTCGCGTTGGGATAGCGGCGCAGAAAGGCGCGGATCGGCATGGCGATCTGGGGAGCCTCGAGCCCGGCGGAGGCGACCTGGTACAAGAGGGGCAGGAACAGGTGGTAGTTGTTCTTGTCTACCAGCGTGACCCGCAGATTCTTCTCGCGCCCGAGCACCCGCACCGCGTTGAGCCCGGCAAATCCCGCGCCTAATATGACCACGTGCTTCGCCGCCATCTGGATCCTCCTCGGGGCCCGGTTGAATCAGTGGTAGAGACAGGGATCTACCTGTTCGTTCGCCCTGTTACAGCTTTTATCCAACCCGGGACCGCCGCTCTTTGTGCTGCGGGGCAGAATAGCTGCCGTCCGCTCTAGGGACATTTGTACTTCTTTTCTCAAGTTTACGGTAGAAGCCAACCCACAATTTGTGCTTTCTTTCTCAAGCGGTATGGCGAGTGAGGTTTTGTGTTGTCAGGATACGGATTTTCACTCTGAAGTCGGCAGGGGAGTTCAGAGCAGGTTGACCCAGACGCTTTTCAACTCGGTGTAGTGCTCGAGCGCGTAGCTTCCCATCTCCCGCCCGACGCTGCTGGTTTTGAAGCCGCCCCAGGGGCTCGCCGCGTCCACCAGCCCGAAGCCGTTGATCCATACCGTGCCCGCCTTGAGGGCGTGCGCCACCCGGATGGCCTGTTTGAGGTCCTGGGTCCAGATGCTCGCCACCAGACCATAGCTCGAGTCGTTGGCTCGCCGCACCAGGTCGTCGGTGTCCTCGAAGGGCAAGGCGGTGAGCACCGGTCCGAAGATTTCCTCGCGGGCGATGGTCATCTCGTCGCGGCCCACGAAGATGGTCGGCTTGACGAAGTAGCCGCTTCCCGCCTCGAGGTTGCGCTCTCCGCCTAGCACGAGTTCGGCTCCCTCGGCCTTGCCTTTTTCGATATAGCCCAGCACCCGTTCCATGTGGGTCTGGCTCACCAGCGGGCCGATCTGGGTTCCTAAGTCGAGCCCTAAACCTTGCTCGAGGTGCCGCGCCCGCTCCACCAGCCCGCTTAGGATCTCGTCGAAGTGGGACTTGGGCAGGAAGAGCCGACTGCCCGCCGCGCAGGCCTCACCTTGGTTGAAGAAGATTCCGGCCATAGCCCCGCCGATAGCCTCGTCGAGGTTGGCGTCAGGAAAGACGATGTTGGGGCTTTTGCCGCCTAGCTCGAGCGTCACCCGTTTGAAGTCCTGGGCGCTCCCGACGAGGATTTCTCGGCCTACTCGGGGCGAGCCGGTAAAGCTCACCTTGTCCACCCCGGGGTGGGTGGCGAGGGGCTGCCCGGCGGTGGGGCCGAAGCCGGGCAGGATGTTGAGCACACCGGGAGGGAAACCGGCCTCGAGGATCAGCTCGCCCAGCCGGAGGGCGGTGAGCGGGGTGAGTTCGCTCGGCTTGAGGATCACCGTGTTTCCACAGGCCAGGGCCGGGGCCAGCTTCCAGGAGGCGATGGCCAGCGGGAAGTTCCAGGGGGTGATGGCCGCCACCACACCGACCGGTTCACGCCGCGTGTAGGCCAGGTACTCGCCGGGGAGCGAGACCGGCAGGGTCTCGCCGGTGATCTTGGTGGCCCAACCGGCGAAGTAGCGGAAGTGATCTACCGTCACCGGCAGGTCGAAGAGGTGGGTCTCCATCACCGGCTTGCCGCTGTCGAGGGACTCGAGCTGGCGCAGTTCCTCGGCGTGCCGCTCGATCAGGTCGGAGAGGAGCCACAAGAGCCGCCCGCGCTCGGCGGGTTTGCTGAGGCCCCAGGTGCCTTCCAGGGCCCGGCGGGCCGCCTGTACCGCCAGTTCCACGTCGGCGGGCCCTGCCTCCGCCACCTCGCACAGGGGAAGGCCGGTGGCGGGGTCGGTTACGGTGAGGGTGCGGCCCGACTGGGCCTCTACCCAGCGCCCACCGATCAAGAGCTTTTTGGGCCTGCTGAGCCACTCGCGCACTTCGGGGAGGAGCAGCGGGGACTCGAGGGTAGGGCTCAGGGGTTGTTGGGCCATGGATTTATTTTAGGCGCCCAAGCGCCGGTCCGATCCCGCGCTCGAGATGGGGCGCGGCAGCCGGACGATGGCCGTCGCGCCCCGTCCGGGCTCGCTCTCGAGGCGGATTTCACCCCGGTGGGCCTCCACGATCCACTTGGCGATGGAGAGGCCCAGCCCGCTCCCCCCAGGGTCGCGCTGGCGGGACCGGTCAGCGCGGTAGAAGCGCTCGAAGACCCGCGGCAGGTCGTCGGGAGGAATGCCGGGGCCGGTGTCGGAGACCCGCAGCTCGGCGTACTGGTCGTGGCTTTCCAGCTCGAGCCGAAGCTGCACTCCGCCGTCGCCGCGGGCCAATGCCAGCATGTCCTCCACCAGCCGCGAGAGCCGCGCGGCTTCTTTGGCCATTTCGGCCAGGGCCTCCTCGCGGTCTTTGGCTTTGATGTTTTTGAAGCGCTGGAGGATCTCGAGGTTGCCTCGGATGGCGGTGAGCGGTGCCCTTAGCTCGTGCGCCGTGTCATTGACGAAGCGCTTTTGCGCCTCGGAAAGCTCGCGGTATTTCTGCTCGGACTCGGCTAGGGCTACTTGGGTCCGCTTGCACTCACCGATGTCCTCGATGAAGGCGATGTAATACAGTGGCTCGCCGCCCTCGTTGCGCAGCAGGCTGGAAGTCAGGTTGACCCAGACCTGCGAGCCGTCTTTATGCAAGTAGCGCTTCTCCAGCGAGTAGCTGCCGATCTCGCTGCGGTAGTGCCGCTCGCGCAGCTCGAGGTTCAGCGCGATCTCGTCGGATGGCTGATGGCCTGCCAGTTCGTCGCCAGCAGTTCTTCGCAAGCGTAGCCGACCATCCGGCACAGCCGGTCGTTGACCCGCAAGAAAGCGCCGTCCAGGCCGAAGTGGGCGATCCCCACCGCGGCGTTTTCGAAGGTGCTGCGGTAGCGGAGTTCGCTCTCGAGCAGCCGTTCTTCGGCCTGTTTGCGCTGGTGGATGTCGGTAGAGGTCTCGTACCAGCCGTTCACCCGCCCCTCCGCATCGCGGGTAGGCACCCAGCGGGCCAGATGCCAGCGATACACCCCGTCGTGGCGGCGCAAACGCAGCTCGTACTCGAAAGGCCGGCCTTTGGCGATGCTGTCGGCCCAAGCCATCTCGGCCACCTTGCGGTCTTCGGGGTGGAGAGCGGCGTTAGAGTCGGCTAAGCTTTCCTCCAGCGTGAGGCCGGTGTACTCGAGCCAGCGCCGGTTGGCGTAAGTGACCTGCTTCTGTTCGTCGGCCAGAAAAGCGATCTGGGGTAAGGCCTCAGCAAGCAGGGTCGCCGAGACGCTGTCGCCACTGGGAAGAGGGCCTTGCAGTGGAGACATAAGAGCCCTCTTCCCTCAAAATCGGTTATATTTCCAGCGTTTAAGGGTATAAGTAACGGTAATAAGCGTAGGCTTCCAGCACGCTCGGCAGGAATTCGCGCGGCTCTTCGCGCTCCTGGAAGCGCAAAAAGCCCCCCAGCGATCCGCCCGCCTCGAGGCCGCGCCGTACATAGCCGATCCCCCCGTTGTAAGCGCTGATCGCGCAGGGCCAGCGCTCGGCTTCGCCCAGAAAGGCGCAGCGGTCGTAGAGCCAGCGCAAATAGCGGGTCCCGTAGCGGATCGAGGTCTCCGGGTCGAAGCGGTCCCCGGGGGTTTCCCCCAGCATCCGGGCGGTATCCTCCCAGGTGAGGCGGGTGAACTGCATCAGGCCCTGGGCTCCGGTGCGGCTCACCGCCTGGGGGTCGAAGTGCGACTCCAGCCAGATCAAGGCCCAGAGCAGTTTGGGCTCGAGCCCGTTGGCCTGAGCGTACTTCTCCACCCACTCGGCGTAGGCCCGGGGGTAGAGCACCTCCAGGACCGCCCGGCTACGGGGGAGCCCCTGGGCCAGGTTGATCGTCTCGCGGTAAGCCCCCAGCGTCTGCAACTCCCGGATCAGTGCCAGTTTGTTGGCGGGGTCGGGGGCTTGCAGCAGGGCGTAGCGCAGCTCGCCCCTGGCCCACTCGGCCTGGCCCCGCTGGGCCAGGGCCCGGGCTACGGGGAGGGCCGGGGGCTCGTGCTGCAATGGGGGAAGCTCGGGGGCCAGATTCGGCTCGAGCGGTTTCCCCGCCAGGGCGGCCAGCCCGCCCGAGAGCAGGGCGTAAGCTTGGCGCTCGAGCCCGCCGTCGCCGCTCTGCCGGGCCAGCACCCAGGCCCGGTAAGCCGCGTCGTCGCGGAAGGTGGGCTCGGGCGGGGAGGGGTTGCTGGGGTCCGAGGAGTCGGCGGGGGAGGCAGCCTGAGGTTGGGCCAGTTGCAGGTAGATCAGGATGGCCTCGCGGCGGTTGTCCTGCTCGAGCAGCCCCGCTGCCCGCCACTGCCCCTCGGGGGTGCTCTCGCGGTAGGCGGCGATGGCCTGGGGGATCCGCCCCAGGCTTTGAAAAAATGCCCCCTGGGCGAAGCGGCTCTGGCGCAGGTCGTAGCGGGCTAAGGTCTGGATGCCCAGCTCCTGCTGCCCGCTCAGGTAAAGGCTCCAGCCCAGGCCGTAAAGCCCTTTGGGATCGGTCTTGGCCCATTCCCGGTACACCGGGATGGCCTCGCGGTAGCGCCCCAGCCGGTACAAGGCGGGCGCCTTGAGATCGGGCCGGACCCCGCCCGGCAGGATCGCCAGCAGCGGCTCGTAGGCCCTGCCCTCGAAGAGCCGCCGGTAGAGGTCGTCGCCGGAGGTCAGGCGGCGTAAGCCGGATACCGCTTCCGGCGCAGGCAAGAGCCGGGTATAAGCCTCGATCGCCTCGGTGCGCATCCCCGCGGCCTCCAGGAGCGGGGCGGCCTGCCCCCAGGCCACGAGGGGATCGAAGCCCGGCTCGAAGGCCTGGGACTGCTCGAGGAAGCGAGCCCAAGCCAACGCGTGAGGGGCCCGCTCGACGGCGGAAAGGGTGGGGTCGGCGGCCAGGGTGCGCGCTGCCACCAGCCCGGCGAAACCGGAATCGGCGGCCAGGCTGGCCAGGGTCAGGGTGTCCTGTTGCTGCAAGGCCCGTTCGAGCTTCTGATACGGTTCCGGTAGCCCCTGCGCCCGGCAGCCCAAGGCCAGCAGCATCAACAGCAAAAGTCCCCACCGCATGGGCTTTAGCCTAAGACCCATGCATGAGATGGGCTTCAGAAAGGGGCCAACGGCCCACAGCTAACTGCCGTTGGTCGTTGGCGATTCATCCGCTAGTACCGCCTCGAGACCTGCGACAGCACGAACGCCCGCACCAGCACCATCCCGAAGATAAAGCCGCCGATGTGCGCCCAGAAGGCGATCCCCTCGACCCCGGCGAAGTTCTGCAAAAGCTGGATCAGCGCCCAGTAGCCCAGGTAGATGAAAGCCGGGACCGGCAGGGGAATCCAGCCCACCAACGACAACACCGTGGCCCGGGGAAAGAGCATGATATAAGCCCCCAACACCGCCGAGATGGCCCCCGACGCCCCCACCATCGGCGCATCGGTGGAGGCGAAGACCAGCCCTTGGGCCAAGGCCGCCGCGACCCCACCCAGTAAATAGAACACCAGGAAGCGAAAATGGCCCATCCGGTCTTCGATGTTGTCACCGAAGACCCACAAAAACCACATGTTCCCCAAGATGTGCATCAGCCCGCCATGCATGAACATGCTGGTAAAAATCCGCGGCCACTCCGAGGTCGGATCGGCCCAGAACCTCGAGGGGATAAACCCGTACTGCAAGATGGCCTGATCGGGGTCGGGGAAGAGGAAAAATTGCCAGACGAATACCGCAATGTTCGCCAGCACCAATAACCGCACCACGTAGGGGGTGCGGTGTGAGCGGTTGATGTCGTAAAACGGGAACATGCTTCAAGCTACTTTACCGCAACCTGGAAAGATATCAGCCAGCTAACCTCTTTTCTCACGTGTCGTGACGGCTCACCCTCTTAAATCTGCTTGCTGACCGATGGGGAGTCCCAAATAGAGATATACCCGCTTGGCTCAGGGGGTATATGGTGACTTGGCGCGGAGCACTGGGGGGGATAACGCTGCACGGACACTCCTCCGCTCACGACATAAAAGACTGGTCTTTGTACCGGCATGAGTTAGTGCTGTCCACCTACAGGAGAGATCCCCAAAGCAGCCAAGTGCGCCCGTGATAGAAGGGTCGGGTTGACTGGCGGAAAGGTGAATTTTTGGGGGGTGCGGCGGCGCGGCCTCCTCAGCCACCCCTCCCCTGCCCCCTACCTTTCTATCCTGATGACAATAGGGGAATTGCGCCCCTTACATTACCCGAGGTGCCCAGGCGACTCCTGCTATACAAACATACCTTGGCGCGACTTAATCCCGCTCAGCCTTCCAATACCTGCACCTGCTCTTGCCGGTGGGAGAGCCACGCTGCCCCCTGAGCCCGCACCACCACGTCTTCCTCGAGGCCCACGTAGCCGATCCCCTCCAGCATCACCCCCAGCTCGAGGGTGTAGACCTCGCCCTCCCGCACCACCCCCTCGGGGGTCTGGCCGTAGCGCGGCCAGCGCGGGCCCAGCAGGGTTCCGCCGTCGTGGGTGGCCCGGCCCAGGTTGTGCCCGGTGGCGTATTTGTACTCGGGGTAGCCCGCCTCGGTCACGACGCTACGGGCGGCGGCATCCACCTCATAGCCGCGAACGCCGGGTTTGAGGGCTCGAGCCGCGGTATCCATCGCCTGGCGCACCACCCGGAACGCCCGCTCGAGTTCGACCGGGATGCCCTGGCCGATGCGGGGCAGGTAGTAGACCCGCTGGATATCCGAGCAGTAGCCGGAGAGCTTGACCCCGTAGTCGGTGTGGACGAGCATACCTGGCTCGAGGGCTTTCTCGGTCGGCCCAGCGTGTGCTGGCATCCGCCCGAAGCTCACGTTGGGGCAGCCGGTCCAGTCCCAGGCGGGCTCGAGATGCTCATTTCGGAGTTTGTTCTGCACGAGGTCGGCGGCTTGCTGCTCGGTGATGCCGGGGCGAAGGGCCCGGCTCAGCTCGAGCAGGTCGGCCTCGGCCCGGTCCACCGCGGCTTTGATTCGGGCCTGCTCAGCGGGGGTCTTGACCGAGCGGAGCTGGCTCAGGAACTCCGAAGCCGACGCGAAGGGGGCCTCAGGGAGGGCTCGGGTCAGGTTCAAATACATCCCGTGAGTGAGCCCGTCCAAAAGCGGGTTGTCCGGCGCGTAGTCGAGCAAGATCCGCCGGGGGTTCAGCCCGGCGACCGCCGAGCGCAGCCGGTCGGTGTAGTCTTCGTCGTAGGGGTAGACCTGCCAATCGGGGGAGATACTGGCTGCATCGAAGCGACCGGCGATGGCGATCGCGGCCTCTCGGGTGACCAGAAAAAAGGTGTCCCAGGTGAGGTGAGCCGGGCTCACCAGCGCTAGGGCAGGCTCGGGCTGCTCGAGGTTTTCTCGAGTGGCGATCAACCACAAGTCGCCGGGCTCGAGCAGGCTTTGGGCCTGGGCCAACTTTTCCCGGTAGAGTTCGGCATCGGGGAACATTTGGTCCAGTCTACAGAGGAGGGATGCTTGGTAGGACGCACCGCCGTGGGTCCGCGAGCACCCTCCGTGCGAACTCGTCCCCCCTCCACCCAGGTGGGAGAGGGATGAGTTTCTCCTTTCTGCCTTCAGCGTCCGGCACCCAGCCCCCTCATGGCTTCATCGCCTCCGGGTACAGCACCCCCTTCAAGTAGTTGTCCTTGAAGAGCGTCTGGGCCATCTGCTGCAAGTCCTGTGAGGTGAGGCCGTCCACGGTGCTGAAGTAGCTTTGGGTATCGTTCGGGTCGAGGTCGGGGTACTGGGCGAAATTGACCAGGCGGGTCAGCCAGAAGCCGTTGGTGCGCTGGGCCTCCTCGCGGGCGCGTTTGAGCTGTTCGCGCACCTTGCCCAGGTTCACCTCGCTGGCCCCCTGGACCTTGACCTCTTCGATCACCTTGGATAAGGCCCCCAGCAGTTCCTCGGCCTTCTTGGGGTCACAGCTAAATTGGATCAGGGCCGAGGCCTCGGGGTAAGGCTCGCGGGCCAGGTTGATATTCACCCCGGCGCTATAGATCCCGCCCAGTTTCTCCCGCAGCTCCTCGGTGGTGCGGATGTCCAGCAGGTTCCGCAGGGCTGCCGCTACCACGCTCTTTTTGGGGCTGAACTCGAGCGGCACCGCGTAATACACCACCGCGTAGCCGCGCTCGTCCTTGCCGCGGTAGACGTTTTTCTCGGTCTTGGAGTAGTTCACCTTGGGGAAGACGTTCTTCCAGGTGTCCTTGGTGTTCTTGGAGGGCAGGGTTCCCAGGTACTTCTGGGCGAAGTCCTTGAGCTTTTCCTCGTCGAAGCTACCCACGAACACGAAGGTGAAGTTGGCAGCGTTGGCGAAGCGCTCCTTGTAGATGGCCAGACCCCGCTCTCGGTCGAGCTTTTGCAGGGCCTCCGCGCCAAAAGGGCGGCCCCGGATGGTACCGGGCAAGCGGTACTCATCGAGCACGTCCTGGAGGGCGCTGAGCGGGTTCAGGGCGCGGTTTTGCACCGCCTCGAGCCGGCTCTGCCGCTCCTTTTCGAAGATGGCCTGGTCAGCCCGGGGCTGGGTGAAGTAGAGGTAGACGAGTTGGAAGAGGGTCTCGAGGTCCTTGACCGTGGAGTTCCCCTGCATCCCCTCCTCGCGCTCGTTGATGAAGGGCGTGACCGCCACCTGCTTCCCGGCCAGCACCCGGGTGAGCTGGTTGCGGTCGAGGGAGCCCAGCCCGCTCTGGTCTACCACCGCCGGCAGGATGCGGGCTTCGGGGTAGTCCTCGTCCGAGTAGAGCGAGGCCCCGCCGGGGCTATAGGCCCTAAAGAGCACCTCGTCGGCCTTGAAGTCGGTCTTCTTGTAGAGCACCCGGGCCCCGTTGGCCAGCACCAGCTCGGTGTAGGTGGGTTGTTTGTTTTCCTTGGTGATGGCCGCGGGCGCGGGGATCTTCTCCAGGAGCGCGGCTCCGCTGATGGCTTCCTGGTAAGCCTGCACCGGCTTGGCCTCGGCCTGGGCCACGATCTTTTGCAGGTCGGCCTCGCTCAAGGGGGCCAGCCCGGCTTTCTCCGGGCGGATTGCCAGCACGTCCTTGGGTCCGGCCAGGAAGGCTCGGGCGTAGGCGTTCACGTCGTCCAGGGTCAGCTCGCCGATAAAGCGCTGGGCCAGTTCGTAGTCGGCCTGGTCCGAGGTGGGTACCGCCCCGCTCAGGAAGACGTCCACGTAGGCATCGGCCAGGTCGCTGCTGCTGCGCTTGTCGCGCTCGTTGAAGTTCTTCTGGTAGCGGGCAAGAAGCTGGGCCTTGGCCCGCTCGAGTTCCGCGGCGGTAAAGCCCAGCCGGGCCCGGCGCAGCTCGGTGACGAGGGCCTCGAGCGCTGCCGCTTCCTGGCCCTCGCGGGCCTGGGCGCTCAGCTCGTCCACCTCATGGGTGCGCACGAAGCCGCCGCTCCCGGCCCCGGCCTCCACGAAGGGCGGGTTGGGGCCGCTCGCCAGGTCGTCCAGGCGGGTCCCCATCATGGCCGCGAAGAGTTCGCCGCGGATGCGGTCTTTCACGTCGCCCAACGTGCGGGCCGGGGCGAAAGGCTTGAGCCCGTAGAGGCTCACCTGGGTCGCCGGGAACTCGGGATCGCGGAGGACTTTGTAGGTGTCGGCGGCTTGCGCGGGGATGGTGTAGCTCTGCCGCGGGCGGGGGTTGGCCGGGTTCTTGAGCCCGGCAAAATTCTTCTGGATGATCCCCTCCACCGCCTTGGGGTCGAAGTCGCCCACCGCCACCACCGCCATCAGGTCGGGGCGGTACCAGTCTTGGTAAAAGCGCCGGATGGCCTCGCTGGGGTTGGCCCGCACGATGTTCATGTCCCCGATGGGTCGGCGCGCCGCGTAGCGCGAGCCGGAGGCCAACAGCTCGATGAGCTGCTTGTTGATCCGCCCGCTGGCGGTGCGGTCACGGGTGCGCTCCTCCTCGACGATCACGCCGGATTCGGTCTTGACGTCGGCGTCGGCCAAGGTGGCGGACTGGGCCCAGTCTTGCAGCACGTCGAAGGCTTTCTGTACCACCGCCGGGTCGGTGGTGGGAATCTTCAGGATGTAACCGGTCTCGTCGAAGCTGGTGAATGCGTTGATGTCCGGCCCGAAGCGCATCCCGATCTTCTCCAGGAAGTTGATGATCTCGAGCCCGGGGAAGCGCTCGGTGCCCTTGAAGAGCATGTGCTCGAGGAAGTGGGCCAGCCCCCTTTGGTCGTCGTCCTCCTGGTTGGAACCGGCGTTTACCACCAGCCGCAGCTCGGCCCGGTCCTTGGGCTCGCTGTTTTTTCGCACGTAGTAGGTGAGCCCGTTGGGAAGCTTCCCGATGATCACGTCCTCCGCCACCGGCAGGGGCTGGTTGAGGGCCGGTTGCCCCAAAGCCACCCCTACCAGCAGGAGCATCGCCGCCACAAGTCGCCGCATTTTCTCCTCCTAAAGCAGAAGTTTATAAAAATCCCCGCCCCCCCAGATGATGGCTTAGTGAGGGAGCCGGTCTAAGTTGCCGGGCGGGCCTGTCCGGCACTAGACGAAGCGGACCGGGCGAGCGATGGCCTCTTGCAGCATCCGCCTGTACTCTCGCGGCGAGACCTCGTAGGCCCCGAAGCGCTCGAGGTGGGGGTTTTGCACCTGCACGTCGAAGAGGAGAAAGCCCCTTTGCCGCAGGTGCTCTACCAGCCGCACCAGCGCGACCTTGGAAGCCTCCGGGACCGCGTAGAACATGCTGTCCCCGATAAAAGCCCCGCCCAGGGCCAGCCCCAAAATCCCCCCGGCCAGCTCGCCTTGGTGCCAGCACTCGAAGCTGTGGGCGAACCCGGCCCGGTGAAGCCGCAGGTACATCTCGGCCAGTTCGGGGGTCAGCCAGGTCTCGCTGCTATAGCTCCAGCCCCGGGTGGCGCAGCCCTCTACCACCCCCACGAAGTCGGCATTGATGCGGGTCTCGAAGCGCCCCGAGTTCAGCGCCCGGCGCAGCGAGCGCGGCAGGTGGAAGCGTTCGTCCAAAGGCATCAGCGCCCTGAACGAGGTACCGTAGGCCCGCTGGTCGAACCAGCCCACCCCGTCCTCGAAGCCCAGCGGAAAGTAACCCTGCGCGTACAGCTCGAGGATCGCCGCCACGTCCACGTCTTTACGTTACCGCAAGCGGCGCTCGAGGCCAGCCGAAAATGTTCCCTAGGGACACGGGCCCGAGGCGCTTCGGGCTTTGCGTCCTCCCGCGTCCTCCAAATACGAAACCTCAGTCTTCAGGGAATGGTCTTTGGGTTAGGTAGCTCCACAGAAACGGGATGGGAGGTGGTTGACCAGGCTGCGCCGCCGCACACCCGCCCTTCTACCGTGGGCGCACTTAAGGGCATAGCGCGCTACGCCCCCCCGTCAAGTGACGACAGATGGGGGATGTCGAGTTTGGTGTTGAGATCGCTCGAGCGATCCGGCGGGGAAGGGAATAGGGAATGGCTTTCCCGCCGAGCGGGCTCTACGAGCCAGGCGGATCTACTTTTCCTCGAGCCCCAGCACCCGGAAGAGAAAGGCATGGATATCGGCCTTTTCCTCGATCAGCATGCGGGTGGGCTTGCCCAGCCCGTGCCCAGCCTTGGTCTGGATGCGGATCAGCACCGGGGCATCGCCCCCATGGGCTGCCTGCAACGCGGCGGCGAACTTGAAGGAGTGAGCCGGGACCACCCGGTCGTCATGGTCGGCGGTGGTGACCAGGGTGGCCGGATACGCCGTGCCGGGTTTCAGGTTGTGCAGGGGCGAGTAGCCCAGCAGGGTCTCGAACATCTCGGGGTCGTCGGGCGAGCCATAGTCCGAGACCCAGGCCCAGCCGATGGTGAACTGGTGGAAGCGCAGCATGTCCATCACCCCTACCGCGGGCAGGGCCGCGCCGAAAAGCTCAGGGCGCTGGGTCATGGCCGCCCCCACCAGCAAGCCGCCGTTGGAGCCGCCCTGGATGGCGAGCTTTGGGGCTGAAGTCCAGCGGTTTTCGATCAGCCACTCGGCGCAGGCGATGAAATCGTCGAAGACGTTCTGCTTGTGGTGCAGGGTTCCGGCCCGGTGCCACTCCTTGCCGTACTCGCCGCCGCCGCGCAGGTTGGCCTGGGCGTAGATGCCGCCCGCCTCGAGCCAGACCAGCCGGGCCGGGTCGAAGCCGGGGGTGAGTGGGATGTTGAAGCCGCCGTACCCATAAAGCAGGGTGGGGTTCTGGCCGAGCGGCTCGAGCCCCTTGCGATGCACCAGGAACATCGGAACCCTGGTGCCGTCCTTGCTCGTCGCGAAGACCTGGCGGGTTTCGTAGGCTTCGGGGTCGAAGGTCAGGGGCGGGTCGAAGAGGAGCGTGGTTTGTCCGCTGTTCAGGTCATGGCGGTAGGTGCGCACCGGAAACAAGAACGAGGTGAAGCCGAAGAAGAGTTCGGCCTCGCCCGCCTCGCCGTTGAGGCCGAAGAGCGAACCCAAAGTGGGCAGCTCGAGTTCCCCCCGCGCCGCCCCGTCCCGCCCGAAGAAGCGTACCCGGTGATGGGCGTGGCGGAGGTAAACGGCGGCGATTTGGTCGTGGGTGAAGAGGGCCTGCTCGAGCGTATCTTCCCCTTCCGGCAGGATGGTTTTCCAGTTTTCTCGAGCCGGGTTTTCCGTGTCGATGGCGAGGATTCGGCCCCTGGGAGCGCCCAGGTCGGTCTTGAAGTAGAACACCGGCCCGACGTTGCCGATAAAGGTGAAATCGGCCTCGAACTCCGGGATCAGCTCGACGAACGGCCCCTCGGCGCGGAGGTCTCGATAGAAGATCAGGTTTTCCTGATACGTCCCCTTCCACACGTTGAGGACGAGATAGCGCCCGTCGTGGGTAACCTCGGCCCGGAAACCCCACTCCTTCTGATCGGGGCGCTCGTAGACCAGCACGTCCTCGGACTGCGGGGTTCCCAGACGGTGCAAGTACACCTTCTGGAAGTAGTTGGCCCCGGTGTAGGACTCGCCCTCTTTGGGCTCGTCGTAGCGCGAGTAGAAGAAGCCGGAACCGTCCGGTAGCCAGGCTGCGAGGCTGAACTTGCTCCAGCGGATTTCATCCGGTAAGTCCTGGCCGGTCTCTACCTCCCGCACCCGCCAGGTCACCCAGTCCGAGCCGCTCCCGGCGAGGGCGTAGGCCAGGT
Source organism: Meiothermus sp. (assembly GCA_035760705.1). GTDB lineage: Bacteria > Deinococcota > Deinococci > Deinococcales > Thermaceae > Allomeiothermus. Next base: position 21,915 of record DASTSL010000143.1, read on the forward strand.
ATTTGCCGTCGCGGCTCACCTCGAGGTTATTCAGCGCCACCGTTCCGTCTGGGGAGAGCGTGTTGGGGTCGAGGAGAGCCCGGGGCTTCGCGTTCAGACTCTCCTGCACGTACAACACGTTGTGGTTTTGCAGCCCCGAGTTGCGAAAGCTGAAATAGCGCCCGCCGCGTTTGAAGGGCGGGGTGGCCCTGGGGTAGTCCCACAGCTCGGTGAGCCGTTCCCGCAGGCGCTCCCGGGCCGGGATTTGCTGCAAGAACCCGAAGGTCACCGCGTTCTGCGCTTCGATCCAGGCTCGGGTTTGCGGGCTGTTGGGGTCTTCCAGCCAGCGGTAGGGATCGGGGATTTTTCTGCCGTGGAGGTCGTCTACGTGGTCGAGGGTGGCAGTAGAAGGGTACTCGAGGCGGGCCATGCCCCCATTATGACCCGCCGGTCAGAATCGTAGCGCCGAGGCCGGGCGATGCCGGCCTCGGCCCCTACTCGCTCAGGTAAGCCTCGACCACCGGCGAAGGATCACGGGCGATTTCAGACTCCGGGCGTTCGTGCTCGGCGATGTACTTCTCGGCCACCATCGCTGCCCGGGTTCCGGCCCCCACGCTGGTGCCGAGTTGGCGGTAGATGCTGTCAGCCACGTCGCCCGCCGCGAAGAGCCCCGGCACCGAGGTGTAGATCTCGTCCTTCACGTCCACATAGCCGTCGGGGCGCAGGGCCACCAGCCCCTTCACGAACTCGGTATTGGGGACGTGCCCGATGAAGACGAACACCCCGTCGGTCTTGAAATCGTAGACCGCTCCGGTCTCGAGGTTGCGTAGCCGCACCCCGGTCACGGTCTCCTCGCCCAGCACTTCCTCCACCACGGTGTTCCAGAGGAAGTTCATCTTGGGGTTGGCGAAGGCCCTGGCCTGGGCGGTCTTGTTAGCCCGCAGCTCGCCCCGGCGGTGGATCAGCGTGACCTTGGAGGCGAACTTGGTGAGGAACATCCCTTCCTCCACCGCGGCATCGCCCCCACCCACCACCACCACTTCCTTGCCCCGGTAGAAAAAGCCGTCGCAGGTGGCACAGGTGCTCACTCCGCGCCCGTAGAACTTCTCCTCGCCGGGCACGCCCAGCTTCTTGGGGTTGGCGCCGGTCGCCAGGATCACCGCCTTGGCCCGGTAGTCCTGCTCGAAGCCCTTCACCAAGAAGCCGGAATCGGTCTTCGCAATGGCCTGCACCTCGTCCATCAGGAGTTCCGCGCCGAACTTGCGGGCCTGGTCTTCCATGCGCTTGGCCAGTTCGGGGCCGCTGATGGCCTCGGGGAAGCCAGGGTAGTTCTCGACCTCCTCGGTCTGGGCGATCTGCCCGCCGGGGAGGCCCTTCTCGAGGATCAAGGTCTTGAGGTTAGCCCGGCCCGTATAGATGGCCGCCGTGAGGCCCGCCGGGCCACCACCCACGATCACCACGTCGTATTCGTTGCTCATATCTGCACCCCAGGGGCACGCCCTGCTAACTAACAGGCTACACCGGCAATCAGGGGGGCAAGGTATTCGGGATGACAAAATACCCCTAGGGGGTATAGGGACGAGGAGAGCGGGGGAGAAAAAGCCAGGGCGATAGCGGGGAGGGTCTCCTGCTCCCCCTCTATCGGCCATCTACATTATGATCTATGATCTGGAGCATGGCCGAACCCGAGCGCTTCTACGCCCGGACCTGGGCCGAGTGGCGGGCCTGGCTCGAGGCCAATCACGCTAGGTCCAAGGGCGTCTGGCTGGTCTTCAACAAGAAACCAGCGGCAAACCCCACCTCAGCTACGACAAGCAGGTGGAAGAAGCCCTGTGCTTCGGCTGGGTGGACAGCAAAGGGGGTAAGCTCGACGACGAACGCTCGATGCTGTACTTCGCCCCGCGCAAACCGGGGAGCGGCTGGTCGAGGCCCAACAAGGAACGCATCCGGCGGCTCCTCGAGGCCGGGTTGATGGCCCCAGCAGGGCTGGCCAAGCTCGAGGCGGCCCAGCGGGATGGTTCTTGGGAGAAGCTCGACGCCATAGAAGCCCTCGAGACCCCCCCGACCTCGAGCAAGCCTTCACCTGCTTCGCGGGCTCGCAGGCGAACTTCGAGGCGTTCCCCCGCTCGGTAAAGCGGGGCATCCTGGAGTGGATCACCCTGGCTAAAAACCCGAAACCCGGGCCAAGCGCGTAAAAGAAACCGCCCGGCTGGCCGCGCAGAACATCCGCGCGAACCAGCGGAGATAAAAACAGAGGAAAAGAGAGTTAAAGAGAAAAGAGGAAAGGGGGGTTGTTGCTTTCCTCTTTCCTCTTGTCTCTTGTTTTTCTGGTGACCCCAAGGGGATTCGAACCCCTGCCGCCGCCTTGAAAGGGCGGTGACCTAACCGCTAGTCGATGG
>DASTSL010000144.1:0-20195 GCA_035760705.1 Meiothermus sp.
CAACGAGTACGCCGAAGACCTGGTGTACGTGACCAAGGAGATCTGTGACGGGCACGGCGAACCCCACCCCACCCTGGTCACCGAGTCGGGGCGGGCCATCACCGCCTACCATAGCGTGCTGGTGCTCGAGGTGGTGGACACCATCCGGCCCCCCGGTGAGGAGAAGCTGGAAGAACCCCCCGACGCCCACCCGGTGGTGGCCGACATGTTCGACCTGGCCCGCAGCATCTCGGCCAAAAACTACCGCGAGGTCTACCACGACGCTTTCTCCAACAAGGACACGGTGCAAAACCTCTACGATCTGGGGCTGATTAGCTTGCGCGACCGAGCTTTGGCGGAGAGCCTCTTTTACCAGATCGCCCGTAAGACGCTCAAGCTGGCCCTCGAGCTGGACTACCCGGCGGACGAACTCGAGGACTTGCAGAAGATGCTGGCCGACAAGCTGGTCTGCAACTTCAGCCTCTTCCAGAGCCTGCCGGACAGTTGGGCCATCAAACAGATGTTCCCCATCGTGCCGCTGAACCGCCTCGACGAGCGGCCCACCCGCGAGGCCACCCTGGTGGACATCACCTGTGACTCGGACGGCAAGTTCGACCGCTTCATCGACCTCCACGATGTGCGCAATACCCTCCCGGTGCACGAGCTGCGCCCCGGCGAGCGCTACTACCTGGGAGTCTTCCTCACCGGGGCCTATCAGGATGTGCTGGGCAACTCGCACAACCTCTTCGGGCGCATCGGTGAAGCCCACGTGACCATCGACGAGGACGGCTACGACATCGAGCGCTTCGTGATGGGCGAGAAGGCCCGGCGGGTCATCGAGAAGATGGGCTACGAGGACGACGAGCTGGCCGAAGCGGTAGAAAAACTAGTGCGAAGCTCGAAGAAGCTCACCCCCGCCGAGAAGGGAACTTTCATGGAGCAGTACGCCCGTGAACTGGTGGGGTATACCTACCTTGAGGACTAACCAAAAGTTGGCCAGAAGTGGACTTTTTTTCAAAATGGAAACAAAAGGTATCAGATAGGTATCTCGAATTGGTTCGTAAGAGATTATTTCCCGGGTGGTCCGATCCTGCTATGCTGACCATACTGCCGGTTGGTATGGTTGAATAACCTCGTTGAGCGTAACCAAGATATACCGTAGCAGGGTATGAACCGTAGCCCCGATCCCCTTTCCTCCCTCAACGCCTCGAGGCGGCGCAACGGGTTGTGGCTGCTGCCGCTGGGGGCCTTGGCCTCGAGCGTCGCTTACGTGCTGTCCATCGTCAACGGAACCCTCAACCCGGTGGACGCGGTGCTCTCGCCGGTGATCTTCGTGGGGTTCTTGGTCATGGCCCTACTGTTATGGCGACACCGGATCAGCATCGCCGCCGTCGAGCTGGTGACGGTGGTTCTCTTGTTGGTGTACAACCTGGGCAACTTGTACTACGTGGGGCTCCTCGGCGATCTCTCCAAGATGGGGTTTTCCGCCAGCGCTTTGTGGTCCACCATCATCTACCCGCTGGCCTTCTTGCTGCTCAGCCGTGAGAAAGCCATCCGGGTCTCGGTAGCCTACTACGTAGCAGGGTTGCTGGGGGGATTGGTTTCGATACTACTCCACCCACCCAGCATGAGCGCCCTCAACTCCATCGTGCAGTTCTATCTGGCCAACCTGGTCTTCCTGTCCCTGCTCAACGTGTACGCGCAACTGCGCGAGAACATGGTGACCATGGAGCAGTTGGCCCATACCGACCACCTCACCCGGCTGGCCAACCGGCGGGGCCTCGAGCCCTTGCTCAAACAGGAGCTGCAGCGGGCCGAGCGCTACCAGCTTCCCTTCGCGGTCTTGCTGGCCGACCTCGACCACTTCAAAGGGATCAACGACCGCCACGGACACGCCATCGGCGACCAGGTGCTGCGCGAGGTGGCCCTGCGGCTCGATCACAACCTGCGTCAGTCGGATACCGTGGCGCGGTGGGGCGGCGAGGAATTCTTGATCCTGGCCCCCGCCACCGACCTGGCCCAAGCCGAGCAACTCGCTGCCCGGCTGGCCGAGATGGTGCGGGCCGAGCCGGTGGTGGGGAACATCCCGGTCACGCTCTCCATCGGGGTGAGTTGCTACCGGGCCGGGGACAGCCTCGAGAGCCTCATTCACCGCGCCGACGAGGCCCTTTACCGGGCCAAGGCGCTGGGGCGGAACCGGCTCGAGTTGGAAACCCCCCCCTCACCGGCCTTGGGGAAGTAACAGAGCGGCGAGGGCGGGTGCTGTGTTTTTGGCTCGGGGTGTATGGCTTCGCGGTATTACGTGACCGCTACGCTCGCCACCTTCTTCATCGGGCGGGATGCGGAAAACCCACCAGGGAGAGGTGGCGGGGACGAGCCAGCTCGAGCAGCTCCGCGCAGAGATCGCCGCCTTACGGGCCGAACTACAAAATCGCCACACGTATAAACGACAGGCCCGAAACGCTTCGGGCCTGCGTCTATACAGCTAGAATCTGCCTTTACAGCCCGGCCTCCTTGTGCAAAGCCTCCACCCGGTCGGTGGCCTCCCAGGGGAAGCCCTCCCGGCCAAAGTGCCCGTAGGCGCTGGTCGCGGCGTAGATTGGCCGCCGCAGCTTGAGCTGCTCGATGATCGCGCCGGGGCGGGCATCGAAGACCTTGCCCGCGATGTCGGTGATCTTATCGTCGGAGAACTTGCCGGTGCCCATGGTCTCGACCCGCATACTCACCGGGCGGGCCTTGCCGATGGCATAGGCCAGTTCGACCAGAGCCCGCTTCGCTAGCCCGGCGGCTACAATGTTTTTGGCCATATAGCGAGCGTAGTAGCTGGCCGAGCGGTCTACCTTGGTGGGGTCCTTGCCGCTGAAGGCCCCGCCCCCGTGGGGAACCGCTCCGCCGTAGGTGTCTACTATGATCTTGCGCCCGGTGAGGCCAGTGTCGCCGTGGGGGCCGCCGATCACGAACTTACCCGAGGGGTTGATGAGGTACTCGGTCTGGTCAGTGAGGTATTCGTGGGGGATAGCCCGGGTGATGATCTTAGAGCGCACGTCGGCGGCGATGTCGGTCTGGTCGATGCCCTCGGCGTGCTGGGTGGAGACCACCACGGTGCTCACGTAGAGGGGTTTGTCGCCCTCGTAGACCACGGTGACCTGGGCCTTGCCGTCGGGGCGCAGATAGGGCAGTTCGCCGCTCTTGCGCGACTCGGCCAGGCGCATGGTCAGGCGGTGGGCCAGGGTGATGGGCAGGGGCATCAGCTCGGGGGTCTCGTCGGTGGCGTAGCCGAACATCAGGCCTTGGTCGCCCGCGCCCACCTGATCCATCAGGTCGGCGGAGCCCAGCACCCGGGCCTCGTAGGACTTGTTAACGCCCCCCGCGATGTCCGGGGATTGTTCGTCAATCGCGGTGAGCACCGCGCAGGTGTCACCGTCAAAGCCGTACTTGGCGCGGGTGTAACCCACGTCGCGCACGGTAGTGCGCACTAGGTTGGGGATGTCCACGTAGGCCGAGGTGGTGATCTCCCCCGCTACCATCACCAGCCCCGTCGTGACCAGAGTCTCACAGGCCACACGAGCTTTGCTATCCTCCGCCAAGATGGCGTCCAAGATCGCATCCGAGATGCGATCCGCCAGTTTGTCGGGGTGTCCTTCGGTAACCGATTCAGATGTAACCAGTCGCAACCTGATACCTCCTGCTGGCAAATTCCCCGCGATAGCGGCGGATCCAGACACAAAGTGTACCCGCAAACTCGGGCACACCGCACCTACACTTCAGACAGTCTAGCACCCTCCACGCATGCCACGAACCCACGGTTAGGCGTACACGCTGGTTTACGTCCTGGTGCTACCTGATCGAGGCCGCAATCATGCGGGCTGCGCCAGGAGGTCTATGAAAGCCCGTACCACCTCGGCATCGAGGGTTTTACCGGCTTGGCTTTCCAGCTCGCGGCGTACTGCGTGGAGGGGCCAGGCAGGTTTGTAGGGGCGGGCGTGAGAGAGAGCATCGTAGATATCCACCACGGCGAAGATGCGGGCCTCGAGGGGGATCTCCTCGCCGCGTAGTCCCAGCGGATAGCCGGAACCGTCCGAGCGCTCGTGATGGTAGCGCACCACGTTAAGGGCAACCTCGGGCAAGAAGGAGAGTTCTCGCAGCATCTCGTAGCCGATCTCGGGGTGGGTTTTCATCACCCGCCACTCTCCTGTGCTCAAGGGGCTGTTTTTCTGCAACACCTCGTCGGGGACAGCCAATTTGCCCAGATCGTGCAAGTAAGCGCCCAGCCGCAGGCCCTCCAGGTCGGCAAACCCCAATCGCTCCCCTAGGGCTACGCTGAGGGCCACCACTCGGTCGGTATGGCCTTTGGTCTCGAGGTCACGCAGCTCGAGCCCCAACCCCAACGCGCGCAACGCGGCCTCGCGGGTGCGGGTGATCTCCTCGAGATGGGCCACCCGTTCCAGCGAGCGCTCGAGGCGCCGGGCCACCGATTCCAAAAGCACAAGGTGTTCCTGCGAAACGCTGTGGAGCCGGGTAAAAGTCGCCAACGCCAGCACCCCTACCGAACGGTCCCCCTGAGCGAGCCGGGCCGCCATCACGGAGCGGATCCCACTAGCACGGTACTCGGGCGGGGCGTAGGGCCAAACCTGATAATCGGAGATCATCAGGGTTCCCTCGAGTAAGGTCTTACCCAAAAACCCCCGCCCAGGGTGGATGGGCGAGGTCTGGTAGAGGTCCAAGTAACCTTCGGGGTAGCGCCCCACTCGAACCACCGGGAAAAGCGAGCCCTCCCCGCTCGGATACTCCCGTAGCTGGTAAAGCCCTCCGGCCTCGAACCCGGTGAGCTCCAGCAGGGTCTCCAGCGCTCGGCGGGCGATTTCGTGGGGATCTGACATCAGCTCGATGTCGGCGGACATCTGCACCAGCGAGCGATAATTCTCGGCCTGGCGCCGGGACTGCTCGAGGGCCGAGAGCCGCGAGATGGCGACCCCCGCTACCTCGGCCAACGCCTCGAGGATATAGCGGTCGTCAGGACCCAGCCGACCCGCCTCATACCCACACGCCGTGTCCACCGAGAGCACCCCAATGAAATGTCCTTCGGGATCGGAAAGCGGAACCCCTAAGTAAGCTCCAGGGCTACGTTGCCCGGAAATAAAGCGGGCATTTTCCACCTGCGAGGCATCTGCGATAAACAACGGGGCCTTGTTGCGGTAGACCTCCCAGGCCAACCCTTGAGCGTTACCTATACGCCTTCCCAAGGCTTCCTTAGCGCCAGACCCGGCTGCCGCCACTACCTCCAGGCTGGATTCATCCAGGTTCAGTCGGCTAAGAAAGGCTGAGGTAGCGCCAGTTTGGCGCAAGGCCTCCTCCACAGTGCGCCGGTAGACTTCTTCGGCAGTCTGAGCCGGGCCGAGCGCTCGGGTGGCTTTGGCGATGGCTTCCAACCGCGTCAGCTCGCGGGTTTGGACAGCCTCGGTCTCGAGCTTTAAAACAGCACTGTCCACATTGGCTTCCGGAAGCAGCCCGAGGACTTGGCATAAAGCCAACCACCACGGCGCAGTCTCATCCGTATCCTTGCAGTCTAAAAACCGCCAGAGCAGCCTTCTCAGCTCTTCGCGGGGACCGCTGGGGCCAGGAGGAAGCAACGCCATGCGTCCAGTCTAGCCATCTCCCGGCCTTACCCTAGGTAGTCTGCCCCTAGCTTCCCGGCTGGGGGCTCAGGCGGCGGAACAACCGGCTGACCCCTTCCAGGAAGCGCATCAGCGGTCCTTTAGCGAAGCGCTCGCGGTAAGAGGTGGTAGCTTCCTCGGCCCCCACCGCCTGGCCCTGGGCCTGCGAGAGGTAGTAGCGGTGGTCCATCACCCACAAGTAGAGGTCGGCCTCAGTACGTCCTGGAAAGTTCTGTAAGATCCCCTGCTCGCGGATTTCCTTCACGGTGGGCAGGTAGAGGGTGTCGTACCAGTCGGTCACAGCCTCTTCCCAAGAAACCGAGCGCTTCTCCTCGAGGCCCTTGAAGTACTGGCGGGTGCGGATGTGCTCGAGAAGCTTATCGTAGCGCCCCGGCACACTGAAGCGAATCTCCAGGTGGCCAGGGCGCAACTGGTCGAGCTTGGTACGGTTCAAGAACTCCGCATATTCGCCCTTTAATATCACGTCCTTAAGGGTATCACCGGGCTCCAAGGCGACCGGGACCTCGAGTTCGATCACCTCAGCGTCAATATAGGTCTGGTTCTCGGCCTTGGCCAAGGCCACTCGGTGGTTGCCATCTTTGACGAAGTAAGCCTCCCCGACCTTGTATACCTGGATGGGCGGAAGTTCCACCCCCTCGAGTTGAGCGGTACGCAAGCGGGTCCAGCGCTCTACGGTGTAGGGCTCTTTGGGTAAGAACTGGGCGTCAAAATCGTCATAGCGATCCACCGAGCCGATGATCTTTTCGACCTCGATGGGGCGCATCCCCAGGTAATGTTCGCCCTTGGGCCGCAGTCGGCTTACCACGTGAAAGGGCAGGAGCCCGTTGGGCTCCCCCCGCAAACGGTGCAGGAGATCGTAGAAAAACACCCGATGGGCCAGGCGTTCGGCTTCGGCTTGAGCCTGCTGCTCGGCCACACTCATGGGCTTTAGTGTAGCCCGCCAGCTGAGATCCGAATGTGCCGCCGCCCTGGCAAGATGGCTCGAGCCCTTCCAGGACGGGGTTTACACCGCACTGAGGCCGCAGCGCGATGTTCTCGGCTCGGTCAAACCGGATGAACGTTGCTCTAAAGAAGGTCTCACAGCCGGGGCTTTAGATGAAGGGTATATGCGCTTAGCCGGCTGGTTGCGCGGGGTGCTGACGCTGGCGGGCCTGCTCGCGGGGCTGGCGCTAGCCGATGGGGGCGCTCCCTCAAAACCGGTTTACCTGCCGCTCGACAACCGCCCGCCGAGCTGGGCCCCGTGCACCTGGGGCATCGCCACCTGCCCCCCGCCCGAGGTTTACGCCGGGCGCGAAGGGGCCGATCCCCAAAGGCTGGAACGGTGGCTGTTGGACACCCCCGGCAGCACCCTGGTGGCCAGCCTGGACGCCTTGGCCTACGGCGGCCTGGTGCAAAGCCGCCAATCCACGCTCCCTGCCGAGGAAGCCCTCTCGCGGCTCAAGACGGTCATCACCTGGAAGCTCAAGAATGGCGGGGCGGTCTACGCGTTTGGCATCATCCCGCGCCACCCCGACGCCAAGGACCGCGCGCGCAACCTGGCGGTACTGCGTAGGGTGCAGGAGTGGCCCGAGGCGCTGCAGAAGGGGAGCTACTTCGAAGTTCCCTGGGATGACGCCTTACCCGGTTCCCCGGCCATCGAGGAGGCCAAGACGCTCGGCCTCCCCACCCGCCCCGGGGCCGACGAGGCCGGGCAACTGATGCTCCTGCGGGCCTTGAACCCCGGTCTGCGGGTGCAGGTGCTCTACGACGACCCCGCCGCCGCCCAAGAGGTCATCCGCTACGACGGGATCCCGCTCGAGGACAGCATCGCCCGCCAGGTGCGGGCCGCCGGGGCCCGCCTGGTGGAGCAAAACCCGAACCTGATCCTGCTGGCCTATAGCGGCAAAAACCCCCAAGGAGCGGCCCTGCTGGTGCAGAGCAACCTGGGCCAAGCCCCGGTGGCCATCGCCGATATCGCGCGGGTCAACCGCGGCGACCCCAAGCTGATCGACTACCTGTTGCGCCTGCGCCTTTACCCCCGGCTGGCCGCCTATACCTGCTGGGGCACCCCGGCCAACAACCTGGGGAGCGCCCTGGCCCAAGGCGGGCTCTTCCTATCCGACCCCCAACCCCGCCAAGCCCGGCTGGCGGAGAACTACCTGCAATACCTCTACGGCGAGGTAGGCCGCCCCTGGGTGCGCGAGCGCTTCCCCGAGCCCTTGCGCGAGGAGGCCGCCCGCTATCTCTTCGAGCGGCTCAAAGAAGAACCGCTCCCCTTCATGCTCGGCACCCAGCTCGAGCTGAGCGGCATCTCTTTCCCCTGGAAACGCACCTTCGAGGCCGCGTTTAGCTACCAGCTCGTCCCGGTGAGCTTGAGCCAGGGGGAGCGGTAGAAAAGCGTAGGGCAAGGAAAGCTAGTGGCCCGTGGTGTAAAGCTTCTTCCCCAAGCTACACGCCACGAGCCGCCTGCTTTTGACCTTCGACCAATTATAGCGTGACCCGAGCGCTGAAGGGGAACCGCCCGGGTTGGGTAAAGGTCGGCCCGCCGGCTCCCCGGATGAATAGCACCGCGAAGTAGCCCGCCACCAGGCCGATCAGAAAGTTGGCCGCGTCGTGGCCCAGCCAGCCGGTGACCACCAGAAGGCTGCTGAACGCCACCATAAACGTGCAGCAGGCCCAGAAAAGACCCCGCCGTACGATCGGCTTGAAGCGCCGCCCCTGCTCGTGGAGCTTGCCCAGATATAAACTAAGCGCCATCAGAGCCGTTCCCCACACCAACACCACGATCAATAAGATATCCATTTCTGCACCTGTTCTTGCGGATCCGGGGCAGCCCCGGTTCTCCTATGTTAGCTAGCTAACATGAGATTCTTGGTACGCTTGACCCATGTTGGCGAAAATCGAGAATGAAGCCCTGCGCCTCGAGGTCAACCCTGGCCTGGGGGCCAGCCCCGCCGCCTTCCAGGCCAAGATCCAGGGCGAGTGGGCGGACATCCTGCGACCCACCCCGCGGCCCCTGCCGGAGAAGTCGAGCCTCTACTCGAGCTTCATCCTGGCCCCCTACTCTAACCGCATCCGCGCGGCGAAGTTCGGGTTTGCGGGCCAGGAATACCAGCTCGAGGCCAATACCCCCCAGGGCAACGCCCAGCACGGCGACGTGCGAAACCGCCCCTGGCAGGTCCACTACCCCGAGGCCAACACCCTAGAGTGCACCTTCGACAGCCGCGATTTCACCGACCTGAACTGGCCCTGGCCGTTCACCATGCGGGTGGTTTACTCCTTGCGAGAGCACCGTTTCGCCACCGAACTCGAGCTGACCAATACCGGCGATTCCCCCATGCCTGCCGGGTTTGGGCTGCACCCCTACTTCGTGCGCAGGCTGCCCGGCTCCATCAGGGACGCGGTGTTGGATTTTCATGCCGACGGGGTCTACCTCACCGACGAGAGCTTGATTCCGACCGATGGGATGAAGCCCATCCCACCCGAGCTGGATTTCTCCCAGGCCCAAAGCCTGGAAGGTCAGCAGGTGGATGCAGTATTCGGCGGCTGGGACGGGCGGGTGGTGCTCGAGTGGCCGGGCGCGAACGTGCGCCTGGTGATGGAGACATCGTTTCGCGGTGATAGCCGGGTGGTCGACCCGGTTTTCGGCCATCTCGTGGTGTTCACCGCCCCCGACGGGACGCTGGCCCTCGAGCCCGTCAGCCACGTCACCGACGGCTTCAACCTGCTGGCTAGGGGCGTTCCCGATACCGGCGTGCGGGTGCTGGGACCGGGGGAAAGCCTCCAGGGTACGGTGCGGATCACACTCGAAGGCCTTTGATGTCAACGCTGCGCGAAGCGGCCCATCACATCCTCGCCAACGAGTACACCGCTAGAACGTACAAGGCCAGGAGGGTCAGCTTAACCACCACCAGCACGATGATCCACTTCCGCACCTCGGGCCGCATCTCCCCATTGCAGCGCAGAAACCGGCATTCCGCTGTGAGGACCCGATCAATTAAGCACTCCTAAGGCGCAATTGCCACCGGGGACTGGACACTTTTGAGGGAAAGTGTATACAGTATACATGTGACCGAGTTCCAACGCCCCCGATCGGTGCGGGAGGCTGCCTATGCTCATCTGCGCGGGGCCATACTGGGGGGCCGCCTGGTCCCCGGCGAACGCATCTCCGAGCCGGGATTGGCCGAGACCTTGGGCATCAGCCGAACCCCGGTGCGGGAGGCCTTGCAGCGGCTTTCGCAGGAGGGTTTGGTCGAGCTGACCCCGGCCAAAGGGGCCAGGGTGCGGGTTTTGAGCCGGGAGGAAGTCGGCGAGGTCTACGACGTGCGGGCCTTGCTCGAGGCCGAGGCCGCCCGGCTCGCGGCCCAGCACGCTAGCGCCGACGAGCTTTCGCATCTTGCTGGTCTGCTCGAGGGCCTCGAGCGCATTCCGCGCGACCAATACCCCGAACAGATGCAGGTGGACTTCGAGTTTCACACCCGATTGGTCGAGGCCGCGCACAACCGCACCTTGGCCCGTATCTACGGAGATCTGCGCTCGAGCCTGGCTTTGGTGCGGGCCTTTCAGCAAACCCTCTCGCAGCACCCCAAAACCCGCGAGCAACACCAGAAAATCCTGCAAGCCCTCTTCAGGCGCGACCCCGAGAGCGCCGCCCTGGCCGCCCGGGAGCACGTGCTGTACTTCCGCGACATCGTCACCCAAGCCGTAAAGGAGCCATCATGGACCTGAACCAGAGCTACCGCTCGTTCGTGCTATACATCGCCCAAAACCCTAGCGTGAAAAACCTGGTGTTGAGCCGGGGCAAGGGGTTCTCCCGCCGCTTCGTGGCGGGGGACACCCTGGAAGAAGCCCTCAAGGTGGTGGAGGGGCTCGAGCGAGACCGCATCCACGCCATCCTCGACCTGTTGGGCGAGATGGTGACCTCCCAGGAGATGGCTCTGGGCTTCAAGGACCAGATCGTCCAACTGATCCAGGCTTTCGGGGCTCGACCTTATCCGCGCTACATATCGGTGAAGCTCACCCAGCTGGGTCTGGATCTTTCCGAAGATCTGGCTTTTTCGTTGATGGCCGAGATTCTGGGGGAGGCTCGCCAGGCGGACTGCTTCGTGCGCATCGACATGGAGGATTCCCCTCGGGTGGACGCGACCTTACGGGTCTACCGGCGGCTGCGCGAGGCTGGGTATGCCAACACCGGGGTCGTGCTCCAGAGCTACCTCAAACGGACCGAGAAAGACCTCGAGGATCTGCTTCCCTTCAAACCCGCGGTGCGGATCGTCAAGGGCGCTTACAAGGAACCGCCCGAGGTGGCCTTCCAGGATAAACGCATCATCGACGCGCAGTACATGGTGCTCACCAAGAAGGCCCTGGAAAATGGCCTCCGCACCGCCGTCGCCACCCACGACCCCCACCTCATCGAGGAGATAAAGCGCTGGACCGGGGAAAAGGGCATCGGAAAGGACCAGTTCGAGTTCCAACTGCTCTACGGGGTGCGCCGCGACGAGCAGAAGCGGCTCGCCGCCGAGGGCTACACCGTGCGGGCTTACGTGCCCTACGGCACCGACTGGTATCCCTACCTCTCTCGCCGCATCGCCGAGCGGCCCGAGAATTTGCTGTTTGTGGCCCGAAGCCTGGTGCAGGGGTAGAAGATGGGGAACGCTAGAAGAATCCCCTCTCCTTTTGGGGAACGGTCTGGGGTGAGGGCCGGGGACGGTGGCCGATGAGCCCGGGTCAAACCCTTCGTCTGCTCGAGGGTTCGTATGCCGTGGGCCAGCTCGAGCCCTCCTCCCCCATCCCGCGCTGGGTCAAGGGCGAAGGTTTCGTGAGCATCAGCCGCACGAAGGAGGAGCTTTCGGTGGTGTGCCGGGAGGACCGGGTTCCCCCCACTGTCAAAACCGAGCGCGGCTGGCGCTGCTTGGAGTTCCAAGGCCCCTTCGACTTTTCCCTGAGCGGGATCCTGGCCTCGGTGCTCGGCCCGCTGGCCGAGGCCAGGATCGGGATTTTCGCGGTTTCGACGTATAACACCGATTATCTGCTGGTGAAAGAGCGCGATCTAAGCAGAGCAGTGGAGACCCTCGAGCGAGCCGGACACACCATAGGCCGTACGTCGAACGCAAAGACGTAGGGCGTAAAGCGTAAGCCGTACGACACGGAAAGGAGCCAATCATGACCGTAGAACCCTACCGCCCCGAACCCATCGAGACTTTCCAGACCCCCGAGAAGCGCCAGGAGATGATCCGGGCCTTGGCCGAGGTGCGCGAGCAGTTCGGGCGGCACTACCCGCTCATCATCGGCGGGGAGAAGGTGCAGACCCAAGAGACCATCGCCTCCACCAACCCTTCCAACCCCACCGAGGTGGTGGGGCACGTGGCTCAGGCCGGAAAAGCCGAGGCCGACGCGGCTTTGGAGGTCGCCTGGAGGGCCTTCAAGACCTGGAAGGACTGGCCCCAAGAGGCCCGTAGCCGCACGCTTTTGAAGGCCGCGCACATCATGAAGCGTCGCCAGCGCGAACTCGAGGCCTGGATGGTCTACGAGATCGGCAAGAACTGGGCCGAGGCTGCCGCCGACGTGGCCGAGGCCATTGACTTCATCACCTACTACGCCCACCAGGCCCTGAAGTACACGGTCAAGCCGCCTATCGTGGCGGTCCCCGGCGAGGACAATGAGAGCTTCTACATGCCGCTGGGGGTGGGCGTGGTGATCGCCCCTTGGAACTTCCCCTTGGCCATCCTCACCGGCATGACCCTGGGGCCGGTCGCGGTGGGCAACACCGTGATCGCCAAGCCCGCCGAGGACACCGTGGTGATCGCGGCCAAGCTCTTCGAGATCCTGGAGGAAGCCGGGCTCCCCGCAGGGGTCGCCAACTTCCTGCCCGGCCACGGGAGTGAAGTGGGGGCCTACCTGGTCAGCCACCCCAAGACCCGGTTTATCAACTTCACCGGGTCGCTCGAGGTCGGCCTCAGGATCAACGAGGAAGCGGCCAAGCTGGCTCCGGGGCAGATGTGGCTCAAGAAGGTCTTCCTCGAGCTGGGCGGCAAGGACGGCCTGATCGTGGACGAGACCGCCGACCTGAGCGCTGCCGCGGCCAGCGTGGTGCAGAGCGCTTATGGCTTCCAAGGGCAGAAGTGCTCGGCCTGCTCTCGCCTGATCGTGGTGGACCAGGTTCACGACGATCTGATGGAGCAGGTGGTGGAGCGCTCCCGCAAGCTGGTGGTGGGCCCCGCCGAGGAAAACCCCGACATGGGGCCGGTGGCGAGCGCCCAGCAGGAACAGACCGTGTCCAAGTACATCGGGATCGGCGCGCAGGAGGGCAAGCTGGCCCTGGGGGGGAAGCGGCTAGAAGGATCGGGCTTCTTCTTTGCCCCTACCATCTTCGACGACATCGCCCCCAATGCCCGGCTGGCCCAGGAGGAGATCTTCGGCCCGGTGCTCTCGGTGATCCGGGTGCCGGACTTCGACGCCGCCCTTGAGGTCGCCAACGGAACCCGTTTCGGGCTCACCGGCGGGGTGTTTTCGCGTAGCCGCGAACGGCTCGAGCGGGCCCGCCAGGAGTTCCAGGTGGGCAACCTCTACTTCAACCGCAAGATCACCGGGGCGCTGGTGGGAGTGCAGCCCTTTGGCGGGTTCAACCTCTCGGGGACCAACACCAAAGCCGGAGGGCCCGACTACCTGATGAACTTCCTGCACATGAAGTCGGTGACCGAGCGGTTTTGAGTAACAAAGAGTAATATCTTTTGACAGTTTGTTACAAACTGTCGTAATGTACGTATCCGATACGCCCGTAGGCGGGCAACTCATCGAGACCCCGGTGCGCTTAGCGATCTCAGCGCCGGGGTCAACTTTTGTATGCTGAGCGCTTATGGAGAAAACAGCCCTATTGGTGGACGGTGGTTTCTTACTCCCAATGCTGTATCAGCGGCTCAAACGCTCCCGCAGTAGCAGCTGACGTGTACGAGTTTGGCCTTAAGATACTCGATGCCAACGAAAAACTCTTCCGCTTCTATTACTACGATTGCCCACCGTTCGAAGGTATGCTACAAAATCCTATCTTGGGCCAGAAAACCGATTTCGCTCAGACGAAAACATCCAAGGCTCGCAAACAATTCCTATATGAGTTGGCAAAAAAAGATCAGATAGCTTTCCGCAGGGGAACCCCATCTTTTGATGGCTGGCAAATCACGGGAGAAGCAGTACAAAGGCTTATTAAGGCTTCCTTGAGCGCATCTCCCACACCCGTTACCTTGCTTCCTGACGACGTTCATCCGCAATTCACCCAAAACGGGTGGATATGAACATCGGCCTCGACGTGGCGTAGCTCTCGAGCAAACGCCTCGTTGACCGGATCGTCTTAGCAACGGCAGACAGTGATTTTATCCCCGCGATGAAGTTCGCTAGGCGGGAAGGGGTTCAAGTGGTGCTTGTTCCGCTCGAGGGCAGGCCTAAGGCCGAATTGATCGAGCACGCCGATTCGTGCGGAACGTAGTTTTCCCCTAGACTTCTCGAGCCCCCCTCAATACTCCTTGTCCGCCTGGTGGAGCCGCTTGGCCCAGAGGCTTCGCGGGTGGTGGTGCTCACGCACGATCTCAGCCACCTGGGGGTCTTGGATCCGCTCCGCAGCGTAAATGGGATGATGCCGACGCACCTGCCAGGCCCCGTAGATTCCGCCCCGCAACGGCCCCGCCGGAACCTTGGGGGCGTAGAGGCCCGTGAGGATACGCTCTATGGCCCGGTAGGGCCGCAGGGCCTTGCCGCTGTCGTGCAAGAGGGCCGCCCGCACCGCGTAGGCGGGGGCCTCGGGGTAGCGCTCGAGCAACTTCCGCGCCACCTTGACCGCGTGATCCCGGTCCCTGGCGTCCATCGCCAAAAACAACTGGGCCTCGGCCTGGCTCAACCTGGATAGAGCCCAGGCATCGTCGGGGTGGGCCAGGCGGGGCGCGAACGCTTTGACCAGGCGCTTGAGGCGGCGCACGGTTCTATGTTAGCCGCCTTCAACTGGCTATCAAGGATGGTCGGCCAACGCTTTATAGCCCTCTTCCCACAAAATGAGCCGGTGAAGGGGCGGTCAACCGATTGCCGACCAGGCCCCCCGGCGATTCCGCTGGCCGCTGTAGATTGCCTTGCACCCAATCCTACCCACGCGAGCAAATAGGGTAGATTCTTTTTGGAGGATCAAACATGAATATCCGCGCACTGGTCGCAGAGTTTATCGGGGCGTTCACGCTTTGCTTCGTCGGGATCGGAGCTATTGCGGCCACCCAGGGAGAGAACCCGGTCGCGATCGCCTTCGCCCATGGCCTCGCCATCGCCTTGATGGTGACCGCCTTGGGACATGTCTCCGGCGGGCACTTCAACCCCGCCGTCACGTTCGGTATGCTCCTGACCGGGCGGATCAATCCCGCCAGCGCGGTCGGTTACTGGGTGGCCCAGCTTTTGGGTGGGCTGGTCGCGGCGCTATTCATGTCGGCCATCTACGGGGTGGATGCGGTCACTACCGGCACCCCCGCCCCCGGAGCCAACTACAGCGCGATCCAGGCGGTGATGATGGAGGTGTTTCTGACCTTCTTCCTAGTGTGGGTGATCTTCGGGGCGGCGATCCACCAGAAGTACACCTTCGCCGGGCTCGCCATTGGTCTGACCATCACCATGGACATCCTGGCGGGGGGCGCGGTATCGGGGGCGGCGATGAACCCGGCTCGAGTCCTGGGCCCGGCCATCGTGGGCGGCGAATGGGCCGCACACTGGATTTACTGGGTCGGGCCGCTGGTCGGTGGGGGCTTAGCGGCGGTGATCTACGACCTGCTCTACCGTAAACCTGAGCTCCCCCACGCCGACCCGCAGTACCCGCCTCGAGAGGTTTAGAGCACTATCGCACCAAGATGTTTATATCCCGGCTAACCGCTTGGCCCGCTCGAGCACGGTATCGAACATCTCCACGGTGAGCTTCCCGGTGTTGGTGTTCTGCCTCGAGACGTGGTAGGTATCGAGCAGGATCACCCCGCCCGGCAGCCTGAACTCGGCCCCGTGGGCGAACGAGTAGGCCGACTTCCGCAAGGCATGGTAGTCCAGCAGGGCGTCGTGCCCGATCCGCCCGATGGCCAGGTAGACCCGCACGTTCGGGAGCAGGGGCAATTCCCGGTTCGTCCAAGCCGAGCAGTTGCGGAGTTCTTCCGGCAGCGGTTTGTTGTCGGGCGGGGCACAGCGCACCGCCGAGGTGATATAGACGTGACGTAGCTCGAGCCCATCTCCCCGGTGCCTCGAGAGGGGCTGGTTGGCGAGTCCCGCCCGGTACAGCGCGGGGTAGAGAAAATCCCCCGAGGCATCCCCGGTAAAAGGCCGCCCGGTGCGGTTCGAACCGTGGGCTCCGGGGGCCAGACCGAACAGCAGGATCTCGGCCTGGGGGTCGCCAAAACCGGGCACCGGCTTGGCCCAGTAGTCCCACTCGAGGTAAGCTCTCCTCTTCTCTCGCCCTACCCGCTCGCGCCATTCGACGAGCCGGGGGCAACGGGTGCAGGAGACGAGTTCGGCGTGGACGGTGGCGAGGCTCACGGTGGGCCAGTGTACGACAAAAAGCGGTGAGCCGGAGCCCACCGCCTTCACGCGGAGGATCTACCTCGCGCCCAGAACCGCCAACACCGGGTAGGGGTCAGAGACCGCTAAGATCAGCGTACCGATCAGGAAGGCCGTCCCCAACCCCAACGTCAACCGCCGGATCGTCTGTTGTTTGAGAAGACGCATCATAGCCGTATCCTCCGCGTTTCCTAGAGGATGCGGCCAGGGTCTTAGCTGGGGTTGAACCCGATCTGATGGCTGGCTGAGTTAAGGTCTAGGTGCGCCCCCGGTAGGAGGGTGGCGGTGCGGCCTCGTCAGCCACCCCTCCCCCGCCCGCTACGGTTTTACCGTGGGGATACTTACTTGTACTCCCCGTCATCGGCATTCAACACTCGAGCCCCAACCCCGGTCTCACCCAAAATGGTGGGGGCGCCAGGCCTAGGCCTGCGTCCCTACTCATTGAATTTCCCGTGCAACCCTCACCCGGCGAAGCGCTATGGGAGAGAACCCACGATCACAGCGGGATATTCCCGTGCTTCTTCCAGGGGCGCTCCTCCTCTTTGGTCCAGAGCATCTCGAGGTGCCGGATCAAAATCTCCCGGGTACGGGCCGGGTCGATCACGTCGTCAATGTAGCCCTTGGCCGCCGCTACGTAGGGGTTATCGAAGGCCTTTTTGTACTCGGCGATCTTGGCCTGACGGGTAGCGGCTGGATCTGGGGAAGACTGGATCTCCTTGCGATAGATGATGTTGGCCGCGCCTTCTGCTCCCATCACCGCGACCGCACCGGTCGGCCAAGCCATCACCACGTCAGCCCCCATGTCCTTGGAGTTCATGGCCAGATAGGCCCCTCCGTATGACTTGCGGGTGATCAGGGTGATCTTGGGGACGGTGGCCTCGGCGTAGGCGTAGAGCATCTTGGCCCCGTGGCGGATGATGCCCTGGTGCTCCTGCGAGACCCCCGGCAGGAAACCCGTCACGTCCACCAGGGTCAGGATCGGAATGTTGAAACTGTCGCAGGTGCGGATGAAGCGGGCCGCCTTGTCCGAGGCGTTGATGTCCAAGGCCCCGGCCATAAAGCGCGGGTTGTTGGCGACGATCCCCACCGACATCCCACCCAGCCGGGCGAAGCCCACGATGATGTTCTTGGCGAAGTTGGTGTGAAGCTCGAGGAACTCCCCCTTGTCCACCAGGGTCTCAATGATCTGGTGCATGTTGTAGGGACGCTTGGGGTCGGGGTGGACGATATCCAAGACCTCCGGGGTCTTGCGGTCCAGGGGGTCGCCGGTGGCAAAGATCGGCGGTTTTTCTTTGGCGTTTTGCGGGAGGTAGGAGAGGAGTTGCTTGATGGTGTCGAGCACCGCGTGGTCGCCGTCACACTCGAGGTGGGCCACACCGCTCCTGGCGGTGTGTACCTCCGAGCCGCCCAACTGCTCGAAGGTCACCTCTTCGCGGGTCACCGCCTTGATGACCTCCGGCCCGGTGATGAACATGTAAGAGTTCCCCTTGCTCATCAGCACGAAGTCGGTGATGGCCGGGCTGTACACCGCACCGCCCGCGCAGGGGCCTAAGATCGCCGAGATCTGCGGCACCACGCCGGAATAGATCGAGTTGCGGTAAAACACCTCGCCATAGCCGGAAAGGCTGTCCACACCTTCTTGAATGCGCGCCCCCGCCGAGTCGTTGAGCCCGATCAGGGGAGCCCCCACCTTGACGGCCATGTCCATCGCGTGGGAGATCTTCTGACCGTGGGTCTTGCCCAAGGAACCCCCCAAGACGGTGAAGTCCTGGCTGAAGACGAACACCGTGCGACCCCCTATCTTCCCATACCCGGTGATCACCCCGTCCGCTGGGGCCTGCACCCCATTCATCAGCTCGGATTCGGGGTGCTCGGCGAACGGCTGGAGTTCTACAAAGGTCCCCTCGTCGAGCAAATAGTGAATCCGCTCGCGGGCGGTCATCTTCCCCGCTTCGTGCTGTTTCTTGATCCGCTCGGGCCCACCCCCCGACTCCACGTATCGGCGGCGCTCTTCCATCTCGGCTAGGAGTTCTTCCATCCAAGCTCTGGTATTGTCTGCCATAGTGAAGAGATCATACTCGAGGCCGACCCCCAAAACCGGGGAAGGATGTCCTCTGGACTTACGCACCCTAGGGATCACCAGATAAAATGGGCCTTCATGTCACGGAGAAGGCCCGAAGATAGGATACCAACCTCGGTCCTCCGCGCGCTAGAAGCCTTAGCCCAAAGCCCCATCAACACCTCCGCCCTGGCCATGGCTGAAGCCCAAGGCTGCAACCATGACACCCTCTACCGCACCCTGGACTACCCTCTGCCCTCTGCCCTACTTCTTTAGCCTCTCCCTGCCTCTCTGCCGTACCCTGGGGGGCCCGAAGGGTGGCTACCTCCTCATCGACGATGTCCTTATCCCCCGCTACCGCTCAGGCCAGCTCGGCCTCAAACGCCTGAGGAGCCCCAAGGACGGGGCCTACCTCTACGGCTTCAGCCTGGTGGTCCTGGCCTGGATCGACGCCAGGGGTCGGCGTCGGGTCCCCCTGGCCTTCCTGCCCTACTTTGCCGATGGGGAGGAAAGCAAGCTAGACCTGGCCTTGTCCCTTTTGGAGTGGGCCCGGGAGGAGGGGTTTGAGCCGGAGGGGGTGCTGTTCGACGCCTGGTACGCGGCAAAGGAGGTGCTGGAGTAGCTCCATGCTCAGGGCTGGTCTTTCGTGACGAGACTCAGGGCTAACCGATTGCTGGAGGGTATCCAGTTGCGGCGGCATGGAGGGGCCTACTGGGTGAAGGTGGGCCATCTGAAGGGACTTTCTTTTGCGGTGCAGGTGGTGCGTCGAGGGAGGGGGTTTTATGCCAGTTCCGGTGTGGACTCGGAGGGAAAGAGGACGGTGGAGGTGTACCGGTTGCGGCAGGGGATTGAGGAGATCTTCCGGGGATTGCAGCAGGAGCTAGGGTGGAAGGGGCACCGACACTGGCGCCGGGCCAAAGTCTTGGGGCATCTGGCTCTGCGCCGCGCCAAGGCGCGGCGCAGTGGCCTATGGGCTCATCGAGTGTCAGCGAGAGCGGCTGAAGTCGAGTTTCTACCAATGCCGACGGAGACTGATCGCAGGTAAGCTGAGCCTGGATTTGAGCCCTCTGTTACCGGTGCAGGTGGAGGCCACGTAAGTCCAGTGTCCTCTTTACGCGGCCCTCGAGGCCCTAAAGCAAAACCCCTCACCCGATAATGGGTGAGGGGCATCATACATTGGAGCGGGAGACGGGACTCGAACCCGCGACCCCAACCTTGGCAAGGTTGTGCTCTACCAACTGAGCTACTCCCGCAAGCCTAGCTGTGAGCTGTCGACTAACAGCCATGGGCTAACAGCTATGGGCTAACAGCCATCGGCTGATTTAATAAAAAAACCCCTGCACCGCCCTACTCTCCCGGGCCCTTGCGGGCCGAGTACCATCGGCGCAGGCGCGTTTCACTTCCGTGTTCGGAATGGGAACGGGTGGGACCACGCCGCTAGGGGCACAGGGGTATCTGCTGTTAGGGTTTTCAAAAAACTTGGGGAACAGTGGGCAGTAAGGGGAGCGGGGTAGAGATGATTGCAAAAGAGGTCAAGACCTCGAACGATTCGCACCAGTCAGCTCAATGCATTGCTGCACTTACACCTCTGGCCGATTCACCCGGTCGTCTACCGGGGTTCTTACCTCTTGCGAGTGGGAAGGCTCATCTTGGGGCAGGCTTCCCGCTTAGATGCTTTCAGCGGTTATCCCTTCCGTACTTGGCTACCCGGCATATGCCCTTGGAAGAACAGCCGGAAAACCAGCGGTACGTCCACTCCGGTCCTCTCGTACTAGGAGCAGACCCCCTCAACCTTCCTTCGCCCGTGACGGATAGAGACCG
Source organism: Meiothermus sp. (assembly GCA_035760705.1). Classification (GTDB taxonomy): domain Bacteria; phylum Deinococcota; class Deinococci; order Deinococcales; family Thermaceae; genus Allomeiothermus. The sequence continues at coordinate 20,077 of DASTSL010000144.1, forward strand.
AACTGTCTCACGACGTTCTGAACCCAGCTCGCGTGCCACTTTAATGGGCGAACAGCCCAACCCTTGGGACCTTCTTCAGCCCCAGGATGTGACGAGCCGACATCGAGGTGCCAAACGAT
>DASTSL010000145.1:0-11628 GCA_035760705.1 Meiothermus sp.
CATCGTCACCCGCGACACCGGCGACTACAAAAAGCTGCCCATCCAGGCCATGACGCCCACCGACTTCGTGGCGGCCTACGGCACGGCTCGAGGCTAGCCCTCCCCTGCCGCCGACCCTTCCGGCACCCGCTCCACCGGCGCCGCGCTGACGGGCCGCCCAGGGGTCAGCCGGCGGCGCAGATCGTCCTCGAGCTCCAGGTACACCGAGTCGGGCTCGGCGCCCAGCGTGTCGAGGAGCTTGCTGAAGAAGCAACGGGCAGCAGCAGCGGCGGCGATGTCGAAGATCTCGGCGTCGGTGAAGCCGTGCGCCCGCAAGCCCTCCACGTCGCTGGCGGTGATGGAACTGGCGTCTTTAGCCACCCGCTCCGCGAAGGCCATCATCGCGGCCTCGGCGGGCTCGAGGCCGGAGTCGGCGCCGCCGGCGATGGCGGCCAACTGCTCGGGGCCGTAGAACTGCCGCCGCAGGATGGTGCCGTGGGCGAGCATGCAGTACGAGCTGCGCAGGGCCCGGGCCGCCGCCAGCGTGACGAGTTCGTAGCGCCGGGTGTCCATGTTCCCCCGAATGCTCGCTAGCAGACCGGACCACGCGCCCATCACCTCCGGGCGCAGGCTAAAGACCTTGGCGTAGTTGGGTACGTACCCCAGGTTGGCCTGCACACGCTCGTACATCGCGCGAGCCTCGCCCGTGGCCTGATTCACGGGAACCGTTTCGATAAATGCCATATGAATCCTCCGGTTCGAGTAGCCAGGTACAGAGCTTTGACGAACAAGGCCATTATATTCGGAGGGGTGGGGCTTCTCGAACTCGGCAAGGCTCTGCAAACTGAGTGCGCATAACCCTGGTTCTGGGGCTGCTCGCTCAGCTTTCCTAGCCGGCTACCCCCTCGAGCACCCAGTCCACCTGGGGGTACATCGGCGGAATGTCCAGCAGGATGTCGTTGAGCCGGTCGAGGGCCTCGCGGCCCTCCTCCAGCAAGGCCGCGCGGGTGGCGGCCAAGTCGGGGTATTTGCGCAAGGGATGCTGCCAGATGGCCCGCCCGGCCAGGTAGCCCCGCGCCCCGGCACCCGCCGCGCAATCGAAGGCGTCCACGAACTGGTCGGTGTTGAGGCCACCGGAGAGGAGGAGCCAGGGAGCAGGGAGCTTGCTGTATTCGCGCATATCGGCCTCGAGGTCGTCCAGGCTGTAAGCGCCGCCGCCCCACTCCTTGACCAGTTCGGCGGAACCGGGGATGGCCAGCTTGTAGACGTCGATGTGGAAGCCGGGGTCGGCGAAGGCCGCGGCGATCTCGAGCGACATCTCGCGCAGCTTGGCGTTGTAGGTAGCGGTATCCTCGCCGGGGAGGGGGTAGGGCAACACCTCGAAGATGAAGAGTCGGTCGGCTTTGCAACACTGCTCCCCGATCTCGCGCACGAAGGAGAGTTGGTGCTCAACGATCTCCTGTGGCGCGTCAGGTCGGTGCCAAGCCAAGAGTTTGAGGCCATCCGCGCCCATCCGCACGGCCTGCTCGACACTCCAGCCGGGGATGACCCGGCTTTTGCGCCAGCCGCCCGCTACGGTCTCGAAGCGGTGGTGCTCGAGGGTGAGCATCAGCCCGGTCTCGCGGGGGATCACCGGCATGGCGGCGGGGAAGGCGTAGTAGGGGTCAATGAGGATGCCGGTGACGCTCCGCGCCAGGGTGTCGGCCAGGATGCCCTTGAGTTCGGTCACTTCCGCTGCTGCCCCCTCGGGGTCTTTACCGAGCGCCTTGGCCACCAGGTTCATCAGGGGCGGGCGCTGGTCGATGGCCAGGGTTCCGAAGCGCATCGCTCCGTCACCGATACGGTTGTACGCGCGGGCTTTAGCCGGGGTTGTCTTCATGGTTCACCTCTTTCAAGCGGCTACGAACTCGAAGCAGCGCGGCCCTCTCGAACGAACCGAGAGCAAGGAGGGCATCCAGGGAAAAATAGCGAAGCTCCCTCGCAGGAGCAAACAGCCTTCCTCATCCAGCACCAGTACGCTCGCCCTGGCCATGATCAGCGGTCGCGAGCCCGCCAGTCTTCGCACATCGGCAATGTATCCCATGCAATTTCCCTCATAGGGGCGCAGCGCGCCGTCCCTACGACAACAACGCTTCGACCTCCGGCCTTCTGGGGGGTTCCCCGTTTTGCACGTGGAGGGCCGAAACCGCCGCGGCGAAACGCAGGGCCTCGAGTTCGCCCTGCCCTTCGGCTAAAGCGAGCGCGAACGCCCCGTGGTAAACATCCCCGGCCCCCGTCGAGTCCTTGGCTTCCACCTTGAAAGCGGGGATTTCGCCCTCGCGGTGGCGCACCCCTTTGGCCCCCAGCGTCACCGCCGCCCAGCCGGGGATGCGCTCCAGCAACGCCTCGACCCCGCCGACCTGCCGGGCCAGCTCCTCCGAGGCAACCACGTGCGAGACCACCCGGGCGAGCTTCCAGGCTTCGGGGCGGTCGTGGTCGAGATCGAGGATGACCGGGATGCCCTCTTCCCGGGCGGCTTTGGCCAAGGCCTGGGCCGCTTCCGGCCAGCGGTGGTCGAGGAGGACCGCCCGCGCGTCCTTCAGGCGTTCTTCGGGTGTCCAGTCGGGGAGGGTGGGCAAGGTCCCGCGGTAGGGAAAGATGTAGCGCTCCCCCTCCGGGGTGACCAGCACGCCGCTCACCGGGGTGCTCTGGCCCAGGGTGAAGTGGGTCTCGATGCCTTCGGCCAGCAGGAGGCGCTCGAGGTACTCGCCGGTGCTATCCAGGCCGCGCCGCGAGAGGAGCACCACCTTCCCCCCCAGCCGCGCGATGGCCTGAGCCGCCACCGCCGCCGGGCCGCCGATGGCCTCGCGGAAGGCCCGCACCGGCGTGCGGCTATGGCTGGGGGGAAACTCCTCGACGTAAAACCGCTGGTCCAGACAGGCCCATCCCAGGGTGATGACCTTGCTCGGCAGGCTGACTAGACTCACCTGATGTTCTCCGGCGGTGGGGATCACCTCGGCCATACCAGCCTATTTTCCTCCAAATTGGCCGGTAGGACCTCGAGACCGAGCCAGGCGCACATCTCCAGCAAGGCGGCCTGGTGCTGGCCCATCCCCACCGCCAGGTGGTGGGGAATGCGGTGGTTGAACCAGCTCGTGAGGAACTGCCGGGGCTCGATTTCCTGACCGGCCCAACTGGCCCGGGTAAGCCAACTCGAGTCCCCGTCGTAGCCCTTCTCGCCGGAAAGCTCGCCGCCGTGGACGACCGCTTTATTTCCCGGCAAGATCCGCAGCCCGCTGATCGGCCCCGCCTTGAGGGCCATGTCCCGCACCGCCGGGCAGCCCCGGTTGAAGTGTGCGATGAGCCGGGTGGGGCCCTCGGCCCAGGCTTTGGGGGCCTCGCCACCGTGCCAAAGCATCACCCCCTTCTCGGAGAAGTGCGAGATGTCCAGGAGGATCGCGGGCTGCTTCGAGACGGCCTGCAAAGCCAACTGTCCGGCCAGCCCCATCACGTCCCCCTCGGGGGCGAAGGTATAGCCCTGGTCGGCCAGGCGGGCCATCGCGGCATAAGCCATCACGTCGAGCTTTTCCGGGATTTCCGGCCACTCGCGGATCGCCACCCCGTCGAAGCCCCGGGCCAGTCGGGCCAAGGCCAGCTCGAGCCGCACTGTCGTCCGTAGCTCCTCCTTCGTGTAGTCGGAAGGTTCGTCGAAACCTGAAAGAACCTCGTCCATCTCGGAATCACGGACGGCCTCGAGCGCCGTCCACAGCTCGCCCAGATCGGCCTTCTCGACCATCAAGCCGGTCGTGGGAACCGCATCGAAGGCGAAGAACCCCGGCGCGGGTCCACCCAGCCACAGCACCCGGCCTTCGCGCAAGACCTTGACCCCGCGCAGGGCATCCAGGGTCAGGCGGAACCGGGACAAAAACCATTCATCCTCTGGGCCACCGTAGAACCATTTGATCGGCATCTGGCGGCGTAGGGAGGTCGGGCCCGTCGTCCCCAGTAGGGACACGCCCAGATTCAATCCGCAGATGGCGTTTTGCGGTAGCGGCCCGGTGTCCCAGACCTCGGGCACTGCCCACAGGCCCACCGGAAGGGGAAGCTCGAGAAATGGCGTGAACAGATCCCCCGTAGCAAAAGTGACGTGCTCGACGAGCAGAAAATCGAGCTTCGCGGCCTGCGCGGCCTTGGCTGCCGCCTCCGTCTGGGCCGCGTCCGCCACCGGCTCAAAGACGAAAGCTAGTTCGAAGTCGAGCTTGGGCGCGAGGGCTTCCAGGGCGGCTCGAGCCTTGATCTCGAGGCCGAACTTGGCCCCGCGGAAGAGGGGCCGGATGATGGGAACGAGACCGATTCGTAGCATAGCCGGTAGCAGATGGCTAATAGCCTATAGCCAACAGCATTTAGCTATCGGCTATGAGCTATCAGCGATTAGCCTTTGACACCCCCCTGGGTCAAACCCCCAACCACCCGCTCCTGGAACAGGGCGATGATGACCGCCACCGGGACCAAAGCCACCACCAAAGCCGCCGAGATGAGCGGCCAGGGGAAGACGTATTCGCCCTGGTAGAAGGTGATGCCCACCGGGAGGGTGCGCATGGCCTGGGAGGGCATCAGGGTGAGGGCCAGCAAGAACTCGTCCCAGCTGTTCACGAAAGCCAGGATGCTGGCGGTGAACACGCCGGGCGCCGAGAGCGGGACCACCACCCGCCATAAAGCCCCCAGCCGGGTGCAGCCGTCTACCATCGCGGCGGACTCGAGGTCGCGGGGAATCCCCTGGAAGAAGCTGATCAGCGTGAGGGTTGCCACCGGTAACGAGAGGGCGGCATGGGGCAGGATCAACGCCACATAGGTGTTGCGCAGCCCCAACGCCAAAAAGGTCTCGAAGAGGGGGACCATCAACGTGACGGTGGGAAACATCGAGACGCCCACCAAAAGCGAGAGGATGAGCCCCCGGCGGGGCACGTGGAGCCGGGCCAGGGCGTAGGCGGCCAGGCTCGCCACGAAGACACACAAAAGGGTGGCGCTCACCGCCACGATGACGCTGTTGAGAAAGTAGCGCTCTAGCGGCTGCTCGCTGAATGCCTTGAAGTAGTTCTGCAGGGTGGGGTTGGCGGGCCAGTAGGTGATGGGGATGCGGGTCAGTTCGCCCTCGGTCTTGAGCGAGGTGAGAAAGATCCACACCGCCGGGAAGAACCCGTTGGCCATCACGATCCCGGCGGCGATCCACAGCCAGAGGCGGGGCGAGCGGGAGAGGTTCACGCGGGCCTCCGGGTGTGAGACGGCTCGAAGCTGGAGGCTGGAGGCTGGAGGCAAAACCCCAAAGGCTCGTGGCTGGTGGCTGGTGGCCGCTGGATGAGAAGCAGATCGCTAAAGATCCTTCGGCGATAGGCGATAAGCGATAGGCGATAAGCGATCCCCACGAGCAGCCAGCCACTCGCCACCAACCCCCTTTTAGTCTCCAGCCTAATCATCTGCCCCCCGAATGTAGCGCAGGTACACTAGCGTCACTGCCATGCTGATCAGGAACATCAGTACCGCCAGGGCCGATCCGTAGCCAAAGTTGAGGTTCTCGATGCTAGTCACCCGCACGTACATGGCCAAGGTCTCGGTGGCGTTGCCCGGCCCTCCGCCGGTCATGGCGTAGGGGACGTCGAAGGTCTGGAAGGCCGCGATGGTGCGGAAGATCATGGCTACCAGGATGGCCGGGGTCAGGAGGGGAAGGGTGATCCGCCAGAACTCCTGCCACTTGCTGGCCCCGTCTACCTTGGCCGCTTCGTAAAGCTCCTTGGGGATGGTCTGCAAGCCTGCCAGCAGGATCAACGCGACGAAGGAACTGGTCTTCCAGATCAGGGTGAAGCAGATCGCCCAGAAAGCCAGGTCGGGGTTGGTCACCCACAAGAGCCGCTCTCCGCCGACCCGCACCAGCACATCGTTGACCACGCCATACTGGCTATCAAAGAACCAGCGGAAGATGAGGCCCACGAAGACCAGCGGCAAGGCCCAGGGCAGCAAGAGCCCCAGCCGCACCGGCCACTTGATGCGAAAAGGTAAGTTGGCCAGCATGGCCAGCCCCAACCCCACCACCAGCGCCCCCGGTACGGTGACCAGCACGATCAGCAGGGTGTTTTTGACCGCGTTCCAAAAGCGCGGGTCGTGCAGGGCTTGGCCGTAGTTGCCGAGGCCATTGAAGCTCGAGTCCGGGCTCACCGTGAGCTGGAGGGCGAGGAGGCTGGTGTAAAACAGCCGCAACACCGGGTAGAGCGCGATGAACCCCAACAATAAAGCCGCCGGGACCAGCAGCCAGAAAGCCAGGGCGCGCTCGCTGAGGTCGCCCAAGCTTCTTCGGTAGCGGGGCTGGGGTCGGGCCATACCGGAAACCGTCGTACGCCTTACGTCATACGCTATACGTCACAGGCAATTTGCCCAGCCGTCTTTTGACGTGCGACGCATGACGTAAGACATCCCTTCTACCTGTAAATCGCCCTTAAGCCGTCCACGATCTCCTTGGCGGCGGCATCGGGGGTCTTGGTGCGGGCCAGCACCGCGTTCAGGCCCTTGCGCATCACGTCGGCGATCTCGGTGTAGCGGGGGTGGACCGGGCGGGCCCGGGCGTTCTGCACGATGGGCAGGGCGTCGGCGAACCAGGGGTTGGCCTTGAGCACGTCGGGGTCCTTGTAGAGCGAGGGAAAGACCGGCAGGTTGGAGGCGTCAATCGCCAGGATCTTGGAGACCTCGGGGCTCGAGAGGAAGCGGGTCAGCTTGTAGGCCTGGGCCTTGTTCTTGGAGAAGTCGGAGATGGTCCACTGCCAGCCGCCCAAGCAACTCGCCGAGCGACCGCCCTCGAACTTGGGCAGCGGCACCACCCCGATCTTGCCCTTGACCTGGCTGTCGGCATCGTTCTGGAACCTGTTCCAGGCGTAGGCAAAGAGGGTGGCGAAGACCCAGCGGCCCTGCTGCATTTCCTGGCGGATGGTGTCCTGGGCTTTTTCCGCCATGTTATTGGGCGAGACCTTGTACTTGTCCATCAGGTCCAGCCAGAACTGAAGGGAGTCCTTGGCCTGGGCTTCGGTCAGGGTCAGGCGGTTGTTGGCATCGGTTACGTCTCCCCCGGCAGCCCAGATGGGGAGCAGGAAGCTGCACACGGTCCCCTCGGAGATGTTGCCCATAAAGCCGATGCCGTTCAGGTTTGGGCTCTTCTCCCCGGCCAGGATGGTCTGGGCCTGTTTGATGGCCTCGTCCCAGGTGGTGGGGGGTTTGAGGTTGTACTTCTCCAGCAGATCCTTGCGGTAATAGAGGAACTGTGCGTCAGCAAAGCTCGGCAACGCTACCAGTTGGCCGTTCACTACGTCGGCCTTGGCGTAAGCCGGGAGGTACTGCTTGAGCAGGTTTTCGCGGGTCACGCCGGGCAGGTATTTGTCGAGAGTGTCGGCCCAGCGCGAAGCCTGGTATTGCGCGGGGCGGACCACGTCCACCAGGATCACGTCGATGGAGGGGTCGCGCGAGGCCAGCACGGTGGTCAGGTATTGCTGCTGCTGGTCGGAGGTCGCGCCACCGGTCTCGATGTCCACCCGCACCCCAGGGTTGCGCGACTGGTAGAGGTCGAAGATCTTCCGCATCACGTCGGGGCGCTGCTGCCCGCCTACGAAGACCCGCAAGCGGGCCTGCTGGGCCACCGCGAAAGACAACACCATCAGAGCCGCCAAAGCCAACAAAAGCTTCTTCATGGGGTTCCTCCTTGTAGACGCAAGCCTAGTTTACCGAGTTCGGCCAATAGGGGGTCGTTGACTAGAATGCCTTCGCGTAACACCTGGGCCCTTAAAGCCGCCCGCCGGGCTCCGGGGATGCGGCCCCCGGCAGCTTGCAAGGCCCCGATCATCTGAGCCATCCGCGCCGCGTAGCCCGAGCCAAAGGCCGCCGGGTCGAAGGCCAAGAGCAGCAGACCGGGTTTGGCGGCCTGTTCGGGCGGGGCCCAGGGCAGCGGGAGGTCGGGCGAGAGGATGTCCCCGGCTAAGGCCCCAGCCAGGATTTCAACCAACACCGCTAGGGCATAACCCTTGCCGCCCCCGATGGGAAGGAGGGAGCCCTCGAGCGCCGCCCTGGCATCGGTGGTGGGGTTCCCCGCTTTGTCCACCGCCCAGCCTTCGGGGATCGGCTCACCCCTTTGGGAGGCGTTGATGATCTTGCCTCGGGCCACCACCGAGACCGAGGTGTCAATCACCACCGGCTCGGGTTCGGCGGGAGCTCCGAGAGCCATCGGATTCGTACCCAAAACCGGGCCAGGGGCGATGGCGGGCGGGGTGTTGGCAAAGGCCAAGGCCACGAGATTTTCTCGAGCCAGCCTGCCCACGTAAGCCGACAAAACCCCCGAGTGACCCGCACCCCGCACCGCTATAGCCGCGTTTCCCTGCGCTTTGGCGAGCTTGGAGAGCACCTCGACCGCGCGGAGCCCGGCCACCGGGCCGGGTGCGCCGTCGGCGTGAAGGATCACCACCGAGGGTCGGGTCTGCTCGAGCCGCATCTCTGGCTGGGGGTTGAGCCCCCCGGCCCGAAGCTGGCTGGTGTACTGGGCGATCCGCGAGAGCCCGTGCCCGGCGTTGCCTTCGGCCTCGGCCTCGAGGATGATCTGGCTGAACTGGGCCGCGTGCTCGGGGGAGAGCCCGAGGGATTGGAAGTGGCTCGAGACCACCTTTTGCAGCTCGGCGACGGGGAGCTTCATCGTTGCCCCCCTTTTCCCTTTCCTCTTTCCTCTTTCCTCAAGACTTCAAGCACGCCCTCCGCCACCCGCAACCCGACTTGCTCTTGGGCTTCGGCGGTGAGGCCAGCGACATGGGGGGTTATCCACAGGTTATCCACACCCCGCAGCACGTGTTCGGCGGGTAGGGGCTCGGGGTCTACCACGTCGAGGACGGCCCCACCCAACTGCCCGCCGCGCAGGGCTGCTGCCAGGTCCTCGTTGTGGACGAGTTCCCCTCGAGCCGTGTTGATCAGATAGGCCCCCTTGGGCATGGTGGCGATGGTCTCGGCGCGGATCAGGTGCCGGGTTTCCGGGGTGAGCGGGGCGTGGAGCGAGACGAAGTGGGAGAGAGAGAGCACCTCCGGGATGGAGACCAGGCGAATCTCGAGGTCTTCCACCGCGCTCTCCCAGGCTAAGCGCATCGGATCGGAGGCCACCACCTGCATCCCGAAGGCTCGAGCCCGCTTCGCCACCCGCAGGCCCACCTCGCCCAGCCCGACCAAGCCCAGGGTCTTCCCCATCAGTTCGAAGCCGCCAAAGGCGTTACGGTTCCAGCCGCCCCCGGCCACGTGCTGGGCGGCCCCAGCCAGGTTCCGGGCCAGGTGGAGCATGGCGGCCATCACGTACTCGGCTACCCCGCCCGCGTTGATGCCCCGGGCGAAGTAAAGCTGCACCCCTCGAGCCTTCAGATCGGGCTGATGGATGTTATCCAACCCGACCCCGAGCCGCCCTACGACCTTCAGGTTGGGCCCCGCCGAGAGCAGGTCGGCGTCCACCTGGGTCTGGTTGCGCACGATGAGGGCGGTGGCCTCGGCCAGCCTGGCCCTGAGGGCCGAGCGGTCTTTCCACAGGTTGGGGTCATAGTGGACCTCCACGCCGCCTTGCCGGAGGCGCTCGAGGCCGCTTTTGGTGATGAACTCACAGACAATAATCATACGTATCGCCTATCGCCTATCGCGGATAGCAAAAACAGGCCATATACCCTATGCGATCCGCTATAGGCGTGCCGCTAGGCACTGGGGTAGAGCTTGGTAATCACGAACTCGTTGTGGCGCAACAGCTCCGCCGCCGTCATGCGACCGTTCACGGTGCGCTCGAAGACCCTGAGGATACGCTCCGCCGCTTCGTCCAGGCCGATCTCGCCCACCAGTAGGTCGGGGAGGGGCACGTCGATGTGCTCGCTCATGGTGGAGCAGGTGATGGGGTTGGGTGAAACCTTGATGACCGGGATGATGGGGTGGCCCACCACGTTCCCCTGGCCGGTGGTGAAGAAGTGCAGCACACTTCCCGCCGCCGCGCAGAGGGTGACGTGCTCGGCCCCGGCGGAGGAGGAGTTCATGAACACGAGCCCCTGGCCCGGCTCCACCGGCTCGGCGTAATCGATGACCCCGGTCACCGGGCGGGTTCCGGTCTTTTGGATGTTGCCCAGAGCCTTTTCCTCGATGGTGCTGAGCCCGCCGCGGATGTTGCCCTCGGTGGGCTGCGAGCCCAGCAGGTCCACGCCCTGGTCCTCGATCATGCGGATGTAGGCGCTGTAGATGGCCTGGAACTTCTTCTTGAGCGCGGGGGTGGCACAGCGATTGGCGATGAGGTGCTCGCCGCCGGTGAGCTCGGAGGTCTCGCCGAAGATCACCGACGCACCCAGGTCCACCAGCCGGTCCACGGCCCGGCCCTGCGCCGGGTTCCCGGCCAGGCCCAAGGTGGGGTCGGACTCGCCGCACTTGATCGACGTCACCAGTTCCGAGACCTGGATGGGCTCGCGCCGCACCTCGGAGGCCTCCTGCACCAGCCGGTAAGCGGCCCGCGAGGCGGCGTTGATGGTGTTGAGGTCGCCGTGCCGCTCCACCGAGAACATCTCCACCGGCTTCCCGGTCCTGGCGATGCCCTCGGCCACCCGCTCGGTCCACTTGGGCTCGATCCCGATCACCACCACCCCGTACACGTTGGGGTTGGCCCCGTGCCCGCTGAGGGTACGGAAGGTCAGCTCGAGGTCTTCGCCGAACTGGAGCCGCCCGTACGGGTGCGGCAGGGCCATCGAGCCATTGATCAGCCGGGCCACGCCCTCGGCAGCCGAGTTCGAAAGGTCGTCCACCGGCAGCACCAGCACGTGGTTGCGCACCCCGACCTTCCCGTTGGGACGCCGGTATCCGCTGAGTTGCAGGGGGGGGGCTTTTCTGCGAGCCATCACCGGCCCCCCTTCTTTGCCGATCTCCCCACTGCGCTCTGAGCTACGGGCGTCTTGCGTTTGGCGTCGGGCGTTTTGCCTGTCCCATAATCCCAGCGCAGGGTCCGAATGTTGTGCACGTGCACGTAGCCACCCTTTTTGACCGATCGGGTCATGCGCCCGACCTTTTCGCCGTACTCGATGACCACGTGCCCTTCGGGGAGATCCCTGAGCGCCACTTTGTGTCCCAGAGGAACCGCTTCGAGCACCTTGACCTGGTGAGTTTTCCCGCCATCCAGGCTTTGAATGGTCAGCTCTTCGCCCGGCTTGAGATCGCTCACCGCGACCGCGACGTCATCTGTACCCCGATGAGCTAATGCTCTATGCGCCACCCCAGCCTCCTTTGCTTCGGATAAAATTTTATATCCAAAATTTTTTGTGGTCAACCATGATAAACTTTAAAGTGATGCTGGCGCGCACCACCCTTAACCGCGAAGCTTACAAGGCCCTGCGCTCGGCCATCCTGGGGCGCAAGCTGCCCCCCGGGCGCAAACTGATCGTGCGGGTGCTGGCCGAGGAACTGGGGCTCTCCCCCACCCCGGTCAAGGAAGCCCTGAGCGCCCTCGAGCGCGAGGGCTTGGTGGTCGCGGTGCCCCACCGGGGTTACTTCGTGCTGGAACCCACCCTGGAGGACGTGCAGGAGATCTACCGCTTGCGCGAGGTGCTGGAGGGCCTGGCCGCACGGCTGGCGGTGGAGAAGAACGGCAAA
>DASTSL010000146.1:0-8700 GCA_035760705.1 Meiothermus sp.
CGCACCTTCCCGGCCCCCCGCACCAACCAGCGTAGGTCGTCGTGCAGGACTTGGTAACCCCCCAGCTCGAGCCAGACCCGCAAGCGCCGCCCGGCTACCCGCACCTGATGCACCCCCTCGGGGTCAGCCCCTTTTCGGGCGACGGGGAGATGGTTTTCCAGGTGAAGGAGCCAGCGGGTGGGCGCGATCATGGTCTATTTAGGCTAGCACGCACCGTTCCCGATCCCCCATGACAAAACTTGCGCGGGATGATAGCAAACTTTGTCTAGGCTTCGAAACCCAATCCGTTTTAAATCGCCCGAAGCACGCTTGGCGGAAGCAGGGCCACGAGCCGCATCTTGCCGGGCTGGGGCTCGCCCTCGAGCCAGGCCACCCCACCCTTTTTCAAGCCGAAGGCCGTAGCTTTCTGGCGATCCCCCAGCACCAGCCAGGCGCAGAGTTCGGAGAGCCAGGGCTCGTGGCCGACCAGGCCCACCCGGTCTTCCTCGCCGAAGCCTTCGAGCAGCTCGAGCACGGGCTCTTTGGGGGATTCGGCCAAAGCAGGCGTGACCTCGCTCTCCCCGTCCACCAGCTTCATCAGCAGATCGGCGGTCTGCACGGCCCGCAGCTTGGGGCTATGGTAGAGCTTGGAGAAACGCACCTCGAGCTTTTTCAGTCCCTTCACCCCCTGGCGGAAGCGGCGCAGGCCTTCTTCGCTCAGGGGCCGGGCGTCATCAGCGGAGCCGTCTGGGGCGTTATCCTCGGCGATGGCGTGGCGAACGAGGTAAAGCTGCATAGGTCTAGTCTATCCCCCTGGCGTTTAGCCTTCGTTCGGCGCCTCGCGTTACTGACCCGCCCAGTACACCTCGAGTTCCCGCCCGAAGGCCTTGCGGAAAAGCCCCCGCTGTTTGCGGGTCTCGGCCAGTTCGACCCAAGGTTCCGCCGCCGCCTCGAGCCCCAACCGCACCCGCTTGGCATCCAGGGTGATCTCCAGGGCCCCGACCCGCCCGGCGCGGGAACGCTCGAGGTACTCGGCCAGGCGCAGCAGGGCCGCCAGTCGCTCGAGGCGCTTGCTGTCGTCCTTGAGCATCAGCCGCTTGTAGTTCCCCAGCTTGGGCTCGCCCTTGCGGTGGTAGCGCACCAGCAGGCCGATCAGGACCTGTTCGCGGTGGGTCAAGCCGGGCAGGGCCGAGCCCATCACCAGGTACTCGCCGTGTTTGTGGTGATCGTAGTAGCCCACGCTCATGCCGATGTCGTGGAGCAGGGCCGCCTCGTCGAGCAGGCGCTCGTCCTCCGGGCCGTAGCCGTGTAGGGGCCCCAGGGCGCGGAAGAGCTGGCGGCAGAAGTTGCGCACCCGGGCGGTGTGGGCCACCTCCTGCGGGTAGCGGGCGAAGAGGTTGCGCACGCTGAAGCCGCGCACGTCGGGAACCAGGTGCGGCGGGGGGAGGAAGTGCCGGTAGAAATAGCCCTCGCGCACCCCCTGGCCGCTGATCCACAACCCCTCTAGGTCGGCTTCCCGCAGCACCGTGCGGTAGACCAGCCCCCCGGCCAGGATCACGTCGGCCCGGTCGGGCTGTAAACCCTCGACCTCCTGCCGCTGTGCCACCGAGCGCCGGAGCAGGTCCTCGAGCAAGTCCTCCAGGTCCTTGCGGGCCAGCCAGTAGCCGTGCAGGAGGTCCAGCGGGTAATGCTGTCGCTTCTGCACCATCTTGGCCAGGTTGCGCACGGTCCCGCCCATCGCTACCAGCGGGAGCCGCTCGCGCTTTAGCCCTTTCAGAACCTCCTTGAGTTCCTTGCGGGCGAAGGTCTCGAGGTCCTCGACTTCGCCTTTCTTGGGCGGGTCGGAGCGCAGGAACTTCTCGCTCAGCCGCACCGCGCCCAGCGGATAGGCCTCGCCAAAGGCGTAGCGACGGCCCTCCATGCGGGAGAGCTGGGCGCTGCCCCCGCCCAGGTCCATCACCCAGGCATCTTCCAGGGCGAAGCTGTTGGCCACCGCCAGCGCGCCGTACTGGGCCTCCTCGGCTCCGGAGAGGATGCGCACTTGGAGGCCGATCCCGCGGATGCGGCGTAGGAACTCCGGGCCGTTTTCGGCGTCGCGGAGGGCGGAGGTGGCGATGACCTCGAGCCGGTCGAGTTCGGTGGCCTGGGCGAAATCGGCGTAGAGGCGCAGCGCGGAGATGGCTCGCTCCATCGCGGCGGGGGAAAGCTGACCCTCCTGGCCCAACCCCTCGCCTAGCCGTACTGGTTCGCGGATCTCGTCGATCAGGCGAAAATGCTTTCCCGGCTCGTAGGCGAAGACCACCAAGCGGCTTGTCCCCGAGCCCAAATCCACGATGCCGATGCGCTGCATGGGCACATCATATTCTCGGGACGGGCTGGGGATGAGCGGGGAAGGGCGAAGCTGGATCGGCTCGAGGGCTTTAGCGGACATTCCCCATCGTTCACCGGCTCGATCAGCTCCAGGTCAGGCCGGGATTTTCTAAGTTTTTGCGACCTCCGAATAAGGGACCCAAGCTCATATTTTCCTGACACAAACCTGACAGACTTGGAGTGAATGGGCTCCTCCCAGCTATCGCTGCGAAAGTACACCTCCCCGCCGCTCCGCTTGTCACAAGAGGCCGCCTGGCTCCAGTTCAACCGCCGGGTGCTGCTGCAAACCGAGCGCCCCGACTTCCCGGTGCTCGAGCGGCTGCGCTTCCTGGCGATCTGGGCCGCCAATCTGGACGAGTTCTTCTCGGCAAGGGTCTCTCGGGCATTCCTGCAAGAGCGGGGCAGCGAAGGCTATAAGGCCCTGCTCGCGGAGGCCAAATCCCAGGCCGACTTCGCCGAGGACCTCTACCAGCGCTTCTTGCAGGAACTCGAGCCCCTGGGGGTGCGGGTGCTCCCCCCCAACAAGCTCAGCAAGGCCGAGCTGCGTTATTTCGGGGCCTACCTGGCCGAAGAGGTGGCCCCCAAGACCGATCTGATCCAGCTCGAGGGCCTGGCCGACCTCTCCAGCCGGGCGCTGTACTTCGCCAGCGGGGAGGGCCTGCTGCAAAACCTGATCCGCCTCCCCGAGAGCATCCCCCGCCTGCTGCCGATCCCCGGGCGCGAGGGCAGTTTCGTGCGGCTGGGCGAGCTATTGCGCCAGCGCAGCGACCTCTTTTTGCCCCACCGGGGCAAGCTCTACGAGCTGCGGGTGATCCGGCTGGCTTCCCTCGAACGCAGCCGGGTGGACTGGGACGAGCTGCCCGAAGCGCTGGAAGCCCGCCTGGACGGCAAGGTCAGCCACCTCGAGGTCGAGCAGGACTTCCCCCCGCACTGGGCCGAGGCCATCCGCATGGCGTTGGGCCTGGACGGCGAGGAGGTGTTCCGGCTCTCGCCCCCGCTCGACCTGCGCTTCGTCAGCACGCTGGTAGCCGCCGGGCCCGCCAAGGAGCGCTTCGCCCCGCAACCCCCGGAGAAACCCCGCCGCTTCGTGAAAAATCCCTGGTCAACCCTCGACGAGCAAGACCTGCTCCTCCATCACCCCTACCAGGACTACCACGCGGTGGAAGCCTTCGCCCTGGCCGCGGCCAAAGACCCCAAGGTGGAGGCCATGCGGGCCACCCTGTACCGTCTGGGGCGGGAGAACGGGGTCGCGGAGGCGCTGATCTGGGCGGCCAAAGCCGGGAAGGACGTAGCGGTGCTGCTGGAGGCCAGGGCCCGCTTTGACGAGCTCCTCAACCTCTACTGGAGCCTGCGCTTCAGCAGGGCCGGGGTGCGGGTGCTGCCGCTACCGAGCAAGAAGGTCCACGCCAAAGCCCTGTGGGTACAGCGGGGGCGCCAGGCTTACGCCCATCTGGGCACCGGCAACTACAATGCCCTCAACGGCTCGCTCTACACCGACCTCTCGCTCTTCACCGCCGACCCCAAGGTGACCAAAGAGGTAGCGGCCTTTTTCCAGGCCTTAGAAGCCCGCCAAGCGCCTACCCCCACCCTTATCAAAACCGGCCCGGCCATCCGCGAGGCCCTCCTAGAGGCCATCCAGGGAGAGGCCCACAAAAAAGGGCAGATCATCCTCAAGTTCAACCACCTCACCGACCCCACGATCCTGGCCGCACTCGAGGCTGCCGCGGAAAAAGGAGCGCGAGTGGACCTGATCGTGCGCAGCACCCTCACCCTGCTCCACCCCGAGTTCCACGCCCGCAGCCTGGTGGGGCGCTACCTCGAGCACGCCCGGGTGGCGGCTTTCAAAAACAAGGGCAAGTGGACGGTCTGGGCCGGGAGCACCGACCTCATGCCGCGCAACCTGGACCGCCGTTACGAGCTGTTCTTCCCGGTGCTCGACCCACAGGCCAAGCGCCAGGTCTTGCGGCTCCTCAAAAGCCAGCTCAAGGACGACGTGAACACCTTCGTGTTGAAAGAGGACGGCTCGCAAAAGGCGCTGTGGAAGGGTAAACACGACGCCCAACGGTTCTAGGGCAGCGCAGGTCGAACGTCATACGTCGTACGCCAAAAGTGGTGCTCTTTCGAACGACATCACCGAGCATCCGGGATTCGCTCAAGGTAAAACTATCGAGCGTCGAGGGCCGGAGCCGAACCGGGCTCGAGCAGGCTGCGGTGATCCTTGAGCACGATGCCGCTGAGGCCGTGCTTGGCGCTGAGCCGGTCGAGGTTGGCCTGGCGCTCGGCCAGACGGGCCCCATACGAGGCATTGGCCCCGTGCTGGGCGATGGCGACGCCCCGTCCGGGTAATCGCACCAGCGGGTAACCGGCCCCGGTCACGCGCAGATACCAGTCCCAATCCCAGTAATCGGCCACCCCAACGTCGAAATTTCCGAGTTCACGGTGAAAGTGGCGCGGATACGCCACCGCGGAGGCCAGCAGGGTGTTGTCCGAACGCAAGCTTTGGGGGGTCGCGGCGAAATCGAAGGGCAGGCGCTCGAGTTCGATTCCCCCCCGCTCTTGCACCAGCCAGCCGCCCCCGTACACCAGCGCGGGCCCGCTCCGCAGCGCCCGCAGAACGCGGTGCAGGTGGTACTCGTCCTCCCACCAGTCGTCGTCATCGAGGAGGGCGATCAGCTCGCCGTTGGCCCGCTCGAGGGCCGCGTTTCGGGCTTCGACCTGTCCTCTGCCGGGGTTACCAAAGGGCCGGATACGCGGATCGTTCAGCGCGCGCGCGGCCTCCACACCCTCCCCTTCCCCGTCGTCGGCCACCAGGGCTTCCCAGTGGGTATAGCTTTGGGCCTGCAACGAGCGCAGGGCCCGGCGCAGAAGCTCGGGCCTTCCTCGAGTGGGCATCAAGATGCTGACCATGTGCTCCGATTGTGCCATAGCCCGGTCAGCCTCGGCTCAGGCCGAGCCTATCCTCCCCGGTGAGCACGTAAGCGATCCGAAAGGTTTTCGCAGCGGGCCAAAAATAGGCTCGGCCCCCGAACCGCCCCTCCAGGCCACGCTAAGCTAAAGGAGTGACAAGGGCCAAGATCTGCGGCATTACCCGCCCCGAAGACGCCCTGCTGGCCGAGCGGCTGGGGGCTTGGGCGGTGGGGTTTATCCTGGTTCCAAGCAGCAAACGCTACCGCCCGCCCCAACACGCTCGCCGGATCAGCGAGCAGTTGGGGCCTTTCATCAGTCGGGTCGGGGTGTTTCAGGACGCCCCGCCCGATACCGTGCTCGAGCACATGGCGTACGCCAAGCTCCAGGTCGCCCAGCTTCACGGCTCCGAACCCCCCGCGTGGGCCGAGGAAGTGCGTAACCACTATCCGGTCATCAAAGCTTTCAAATTGAGCGGACCCACCGATCCCGCAATGCTCGAGCAAGCCCTGGATTACCCCTGCGACGCTTTGATGGTGGATGGGGCCGACCCCGGCAGCGGGCGGGGATATCCGCTCGAGTGGCTCGAGCCCTTCCTCCGGCATCCCCGGCTCATCGTAGCGGGCGGGCTGAACCCAGAGAATTTGGCGGCGGTACTGGCTTTGCGGCCTTACGCGGTGGATGTCTCGAGCGGGGTCGAGGAGAGGCCAGGGGTAAAAGATGGGCAGAAAATCGGAAGTTTTTTGGATTTGGTTTCAAGATCAGCCTGGTTGTGAAGGTGAGCCCGTCCGCCCCGCACACGCGGCATACGCCCTGGTACAGGTTCAGGAATCGGGGGTTCAACGCAGCTCACGCCCCTTCCTGCCGAACAGGGCGGCGGTGGCCCGGGCGGTCTCCTCGAGGACCTGGCGCTCGAGGGCCCGCAGCTCGGCCTGGGCCCTGCGGTAGTCCTCCAGGAGCAGATGAGCCGACGCTTTACCCTTCAGTACCGCCGAGTGATACCGGCTAAAAGCCTCGCGGGCGCGGACTCGAGCCTGTATGAGGGTCGGAGTGGTTACGGATACGTCAGTCTGGGCAGATAAACGGTGCCGAACGGTGTTCACGTTCAGGAACCCCTTTCTCTGCCATACAGGAGTTCCTGGGAAAGTAGATGTAGGTCTAGGAAATTAGGAGTATTGCGCCGTTTCCATGGACACTACATGAATAATTCCGGGGCAATCTGTGGATAAGCTGTGGATAACTTTGTGGATAAGGCCGATTTCCCGGTGTTACACTCACAATTTAGACCCCTGATCTGTGGATAACTCGGGCGCCAAGGTGAATTTGTAGATATAACGTTGTTCGGGTTGTAGCCACTCGTACTCCACCCTCTCGACCCGATACCTTCCTAGGTCGCGCCAGCGGTTGGGACCTTCACGCGCGAAGACCTGCATGGGGCGGCTCTCTGCGTGGGCCTCGAGCAAAACCCGGTTGCCCTCGGTGGGCTGCTGGTTACCCTGTAGCCCTTCCCCGGGGTAGACAATCCGCCCATCGGGCAAGAATTCGTTGTGATAACCGGACTCCCCCTTATCCACCAACAAACTCTCCGAACCGATGCCCCGGAGGGTCTTGTGGATCATCAAGACCTCCCGCCAGGACAGCCACAGCAAAGCCGTCTTAGAGCGTGCAGCATCCACCATAAAATCCCACCGGCAAATCTTGACAGCTTTCCCCCACTCGACTATCATCCTATGTGCTGCCCTTTGGACGACCCAAAGCAGCCGAAAACTGGCCCGGTGGTGTAGTTGGTTAGCATATCCGCCTGTCACGTGGAAGGTCGCGAGTTCAAGTCTCGTCCGGGCCGCCACTATCTGCGCCCCCTGTGGGGGCGCAGCATGCCAAGGTAGCTCAGTTGGTAGAGCATGCGACTGAAAATCGCAGTGTCGGCGGTTCGATTCCGCCCCTTGGCACCAAGTCCAGGACGAAGAAAACCGGGGTAGCACAAACCCCGGTTCTTCGTTTTTACGGTGATTCTACGGTTTATGGGTTCAGGCTTGCGCCCTGGGCTGGAGCAAGTCCTCCATGTCCAGCACCCAGCCTTGCCGCTCGTGCTGGAGCAGGTGACGATACACCCCCAGGGTGATGTTTGGGTTACTGTGTCCCATCCGCTCGGAAACCAGCTCGAGGGGTGCGCCATTAGCCAGCAGGTGGGAACCGTAGCTGTGGCGGAGGTCATGCACCCGGACGTGAGGGGTTCCCAGCCTTGCCACGATGCGGCGAAGCGCCCAACTGGGGGCATGGGGGTTTAGGGGCTTGCTGGGGTCATCCCCAGGGAATACCCACATCTCAGCCGGTGGGTACTCTCCCAGCTTCCCCCTCCACCAGTCCCGGTAGGCCCTCAGCCGCTCCAGCGTCACCGTGGGGACGGGTACGGTTCGGGCGCTCGAGTGGGTCTTGGGCTTGGTCAGCATTGGCTTCCCCCCGGACTCGCTCCACACCCTTTGAACCTCGATGGTTCCGGTTTCCAGGTCAATATCTCCCCACTGCAAGCCCAGGGCCTCACCCCGGCGAAGTCCACAGTTCAGCATCAGGCGCAAGGCAAGGGCGGTTCTGGGGTCACTGTGGGCGTCCAGGGCAGTGAGCAAAGCCTGCATCTCGTGGCGCTCGAGGGCCCTCCCCGCTTTGGCCTTGGCCTGGTCACGGGGGGCTTTGATCTTCACTGGCTCCACCGGGTTGCGGTGGATGAGCTCCATATCCAGGGCATCGCGGCATACCTGCCAGAGTCTTTGCCTGACCTGCCTCACGGTGCGAAGGCTGTAGCGCTTGGCCAGGTCATCCAGCACTGACCGGATATGGGAAGGGGTGACTTTCTGCAAGGGCAGGCTACCCAGGGGGTCGCGGGCCTGGGGGTTCTTGACGCCGGGAAGGGCATAGCCCAGCTCTTGCTTGTAAAGCTCTACCGTCCTGGGCCTGACCTCCCGCTCTTTGCGCTCGAGCCAGCGTATGGCCCAGTCCTTCAGGGTGACGCTCGAGGGGTTGGCAAGCAGGCCCTTGTGATAGAGCGTAGCCTGTTCTGCCAGCCATGCCTCAGCCTCTTTGCGGGTCTTGTGGTAGCCGCGCACCCGGAGGAGCTTACCGTTGGAGTCAAAGCCCAGGTTTAGTTCGGCGCACCAGCGGCCAGAGCCTTTGTGGTAGTAGGTTGTGCCTGAGCCTTTACCCCGTCTCGCCATCTTCAACCCCCCAGAGTCCCAGCGCTCCAACCCCCCAGAGTCCCAGCGCTCGAAGTCCGATCACCAGCGCCTCTCCGCGTTGCGTGGGGGTTAGCCCCATCGAGCCCGGCGCGCTCACTGTGTCAGATCTGTCAAGTTGATGACGTACCAGGGGTTGCCGGGGCGTTTCGTGACCGCCTCGAGCTTCAGCCGCTCCAGGTGCTGACGGAGAGAGGGGTCAAAAATGTCCTGCCCATCG